>JACPXJ010000046.1 GCA_016196605.1 Candidatus Nomurabacteria bacterium
TCTCCAAAATCTGATTTTTCAGATCTTTGGGAACACTGTGTATTTTGTTAGACATATGCTCAATTAAAATTATTGGTATATTCGACTAGTATACCGCTAATCTTGGTTGAAAATGTGTCTTAAATTTGGGGTACCGGTCACTGGATAACTGCTTCACTTATATGAATTCAGAAACTTGAAGACTTCTTTTTTGTTTTTAATTCCCTTCTCCTTCCATTTTGAATCAATGAGTTTTATTGGGTTCAGATGAATGTAGGAAAATAAATATTTGGCTTGCGTGTCTTTTGTGATATGTACGGATTTAAATTTGCCTTCGAATAGAGAACCTATTCTTTGTTGTCGAGCATTAAAATACTTTGAATAAGCCGTTAAAACTCTATGCATAAAATCAGTAATTGCATTACCAGACGGAAGCAAGGCTTCCGTTTTTGGAGTAACATACAAATGAAAGTGATTCGGCATTAAAACCCATGCACCGATGTTAATTATTGGTTCTCCTTTTTCAAAATCCCAAGCATTTATTTTTCTTTTTATAATATCGTTATTAAAATCAATTCTCTGTTTAGAATTACAGAGATAAAGAAGTTTCAAAAATCTTTCACGATCCTTATTATCTAAAAAAATTTTCTGTTTGCTGTTGCCCCTATTATATATATGATAATATTCGCCTTCAACAAAATCAGTTTTTCTTATAGACATAAATACATTATACCCCGACAAAAAACGGAAGCAAGGCTTCCGTTTTTAGGCTTCCGTTTTTTGTTAACTATCTTTAGCCGCTTCAAGCAGAACGGAGACATTTTTTTCCGCTCCTTGATGAATAATTTTTAGATTTATCTTTTGGCCGATGCTTTTTCCCCGGATGAGCGCAGCGACATTTTTTTTGCCGTCCAGTTTTGCTCCATCAACTTCCAAAATTATATCGTTCTCCACAATGCCAGCCTTGTCTGCAGGACTTCCCGGTATAACCGCAAGGTCAGCCGGATTCGCTCCGGCTTTGACCAGCACTCCATAATCCACCGAAAGATTATTTTTTTCCATTATCTCGGCATTGATGGTGACGTAGCGGATCCCGAGGTATGGACGAAATATTTTGCCGGTAGATTTGACTGATTCGATCGCTCCCTTGATGGTATTGACCGGCAAGGCAAAGCCAATGTTTTGGGAGCCCTGCACGATAGCTACATTTACGCCTATTACTTTACCCGAGAGATCGAGGAGCGGCCCGCCGGAATTGCCCGGATTGATTGCCGCATCCGTCTGGATAACCTGGTCAAGTTGTTCGGATTGGCCGAAGCTGTCGCCTGCGGTTATAGAGCGCGCCAGTCCGGAAATCACCCCGACCGAAACAGTATTTCTGAATTCAGCCAGAGCATTGCCTATGGCAATGACATTCTGCCCCACTTCGAGCTTATCGGAGTCTCCAAGCGTAAGATATGGAAAATTACTGCCCTCTATTTTAAGAATAGCAATATCCAAAACAGGATCGCGGGCTATAACCTGCGCGGCATGCTTCTTGCCATCGTTGGTATAAACGGCATATTCTACGTCCGTCTGGCTGACCACGTGCTTATTGCTCAAAATCAAGCCATCCGCCGACACAAAAAATCCCGATCCCCCGCCCACTTCTTTCTTTTCAGTTCCTTTTTGACGATATTGCGGGACATTAAAATTGAAGCCAGGGAAAAGATCTCCGAAAGGATTTGTGGACTGGTTCGGATCGACATACTGCTCATAAGTCGGAACTTCCTTAGTAATTATTATTGAGACAACTGCCGGATTAGATTTTTTAACCGCATCGATCACAAAATGTTCCTGGGAAAAAATTGTCTCCTTCTCTAAAATCCTCTCCGTCACTGCTCCTTCGCCCTCCGCTGTCAGCCGCTTGGCCTCTTGGATGTATTCTTTTGCAAAATAGCCGAAAATTTCCGCTCTCTTATACCAAACTAACCCGAGAACGATTAGAAGCGCAATAATTATAAGTACTGCGCTTGTCGCTAAAGCGGTTATGAAATTTTTATTTTTGAAAATATCCCTCATGGTTCGGTTTTACTCACCATGACCCTGAGTTTTTATCGAATGGGTCATGTGATTCATTGTATTTGTTTTTTTATTTTAAGCAAGTGATTCTTATAAATATGCGCCTTGTATGGCTTCAAACGCACTATTTTTGCCAAAAAGCCTTTATTTTTCAAGTCTCTTTTTAGATTTTTAACATAAAATTTTTGGTCATAGCCAAGCGCAATAATGTCTGGACGCTCTTTTATAATATGAGGAAGATGGTTTCTCAATCCGGCTAGTATGACTTTATCGACCAGGCGGATTTTTTTTACTAAAGCCATTCTTTTCTTTTCAGAGAGGACTGGAAACTTCTTTTTTATCCTGAAGACATTTTTATCCCGCGCAATAGAGGCAATTAAAAACGATTTCTTGGAAATTTTTTTCGCTTGTTTGAAAAAGTTCAGGTGTCCCGCGTGCAATCCATCAAAAGTCCCGAAAACCATTATTCTCGTCTGCCTGATTCTTTTTGTTTTGTCTTTCACCACTCCATTATATCAAACTTTTAAAGGATTTTTTGGCATAAAAATTAATGCATATTGACGAAACAAAAACATCTTTCTGTAATGAGAATTTTGGCGATATACACTTGCCCGTAAGTTTTTAAGTGGAGTATAATATACGCCATGACTCTGACAATTACAAAAAGGGACGGAACAAAAGTCCCCTTTAACGCCGACCGCATAAACAAATCCATCGAGAGAGCTTGCCACGGAATCCCGGATCCGATCAGTAAGGTCATCCAGATAGCTACCGAGACCAGACTCACTCTATATGACGGCATTACTACTGAAGAAATGGATGCCGCGACCATAAATGCAGCCTTGCAGAACGCTCAGTACGGCATGGAATACGATAAAATCGCCACTCGACTCCTTTTAAAGACAATTTACAAAAAAGTTATCGGCGCTTATGACAATGATGAGTCAAAAGCGGTTTCAAACAAAGAACTTGCCAAAATTCACAGCTCTCATTTTAAAACATACATATTAAATGCGGTGGAGAAAGGCCTCCTCGACGGCAGGATGGCAACTCTATTTGATCTAGAAGACCTGGCCGCCGCCCTAAAAATAGAAAATGATGAGCTCTACAAATACTCCGGACTCTCGACTATGCAAAATCGTTACTTAATGAAGAATGAAAAGCAGGCTCCGCTCGAGACCCCGCAATATTTTTGGATGCGAGTCGCTATGGGCATGTCTCTCAACGAGAAAAACCCTAACGAGTGGGCCAAAAAGTTTTACGCCAAGATGTCGAAGCTGGAATATCTGTCCGCCGGAAGCTCCAACATCGGCGCCGGCACCCCTCATCCAAAACTTTCCAACTGCTTTTTGATGGAAATGCATGATGACATGGAGCACATAGGGAAAACAGTCTCAGACGTCCTTCTTCTATCTAAGGCCACAGGAGGAATCGGACTCTCGGTCACCAAACTGCGCGCAGAAGGTTCAGTTTTGAAATCAAATAACACAATTTCTTCCGGTCCAGTTCCTTTTATGCACATTATCGATTCTGCCGTCCGCGCAGTGCAGAGAGGCGGAAAGAAAAAAGGAGCTCTTTGCTTCTATATGGAAAACTGGCATTTGAATTTCCAGGACTTTATAGACCTCAAGCAGAATAATGGCGATGATTATCGCAGAACCCGCACTGCCAACACCGCAGTATTCATATCAGATGAGTTTATGAAGAGAGTTCTAGAAGGAGCTGACTGGTATCTTTTTGATCCAAAAGAAGTAAAGGATTTAAATGAACTATATGGGAAAGAATTTGGGAAGAGATATAACGAATATGTCGAAATGGCAAAACAAGGCAAGATAAAGATGTGGAGTACCATTCCGGCCCGCCAACAATATAAGAACATACTGGTGTCCCTGGAAACAACCTCGCACCCATGGCTTACTTGGAAGGATTCTATCAACCTCCGCGCTCTCAATAACAATACGGGCACCATTCATTGCTCTAATCTCTGCACCGAAGTAACCCTCCCGACAGACAGAGATAATGTCGCAGTTTGCAATCTGCTTTCGATCAATCTAGCGAAACATATAGTGGATGGCCAAGAAAAAAAACAGCTCGACTGGCATCGGTTGGAAGAATCCGTCCGCCTCGCGACTCGCCAGCTGGACAATTTAGTTGATATCAATGAACTCCCGATAGCGGAGGCAGTACGAGCAGACAATGAAAACAGAGCCGTGGGCTTGGGGCTGATGGGCTTTGCCGACTCTATTGAACAGCTGGGGTACTCATATGAAGATGGAGAAGCTGCAGACTTTGCCGACCAGGTATTCGAATTTATTTCTTACATGTCTATCGATGAATCCGCAAATCTTGCGACCGAGCGCGGTTCATACAAAAATTTCAAAGGTTCACTCTGGTCAAAAGGTTTGGTGCCAATCGATACTATCAAGAAATTAGAGGATGACCGAGCGCGGGAATTAACTGTTAAAAAAGAGTCTGCGAAATTGCTTCCCCTACTTGATTGGGAAACGGTGCGCGGCAAAGTAAAGAAAGGAATGAGAAACGCTACCTTGCTCGCTATCGCCCCGAATGCCAACATCGGGCTGGTAGCAGGCACTTCTCCGGGCATTGATCCGAGGTTCACCCAAATGTTTTCCCGAAACAAGATATCCGGAAAATACCTCGAAGTTAATCCAAACTTGATGGAAGCTTTGCAGAAAGAGAATCTTTGGGAAAAGACACGTGAGCAAATACTGGAGAACCATGGCGACATTGAAGCCATCGCCGAGATACCAGACTCTCTAAAAAGAATTTATAAAACTTCATTTTCTGTATCCCCTTATGCCTATATCGAAGTAGCCGCCCGAGCTCAGAAATGGGTAGATATGGGAATATCCCGCAATATGTATCTAGATATTCGAGATATAAATGAGATCATGAATATATATACTACTGCCTGGGATAAAGGATTAAAGACTACTTATTACCTTCATATGAAGCCGCGGCACACCGCCGAGCAATCAACCACAACAGTAAATAAGGCCGAAGCTCTCGGCAAAAGAGGATTTGCAGTGCTTCGGGATAAAGCGGTGAAAGAAGAAATTAAACCAACAACTCCCGCAGACAAAAAAGAGCATCCCGCTGTAAATACAACTTCGGAGCAAACTGCAATCGTAAACCCGCTTCGAGTGCATATGCCAGAAGACCCGCAAAACGCTTTATTATGTGATAGCTGCCAATAACATATGATTCTAGGAAAAGCGTCTCCGACGGACATGAGTTTGCATCCCATGCATTATAAATGGGCCTACGACCTTTATAATCAGGCGGTCAGAAATAGCTGGTTTCCCCATGAAATACCCCTCGGTGAAGATTTAGTGGACTGGAGAGTGATGACTGAAGATGAAAGGCATGCGGTAGAATTTTTAATGGCGTTCTTTAATCCGGCCGAACTAATAGTAAATAGATCGCTCGCCCTCGGTGTATATCCATATATCAAAAGCCCTGAGTGCCACCTGTATCTCGCCAAGCAAATGTTTGAAGAGGCAAATCATTGCGTATCTTTTGAATACGTACTCGAAACTTTTCCGCTTGATCGCACCAAGGTTTATGAGCAGCACCTCGAGCTCCCGTCCATGAAGAATAAGGAGGACTTTATAAATAAGTATCTGATCCGAATGACGGAAGATACTCTCAACATTGAAACCCCGGAAGGCAAAAAGGACTTCCTGCGTAATTTAGTCGCAACCAACATCGTGATGGAAGGGACCTGGTTTTATTCCGGATTCATGGTGGCGTTATCTTTTCGCCAGAGAAACCAGCTCCGCAATCTGGGCTCGATGATCACCTGGGTTCTCCGCGATGAATCTCTTCACCTTAAATTCGGCATTCAGCTCATTCACACTGTGCTGGAAGAAAATCCGGAGCTTCTGACCGCTCTATTCGCGGAAGAAATAAGAAAAATAATAATTGATGGAGTTAACTTGGAGGTTAATTACAATAAAGACATGTTCCCGAAAGGCATACTCGGACTCAATGCAGACTATGTGAATCAATATGTGCAGTATGTAGCCGACCGCCGACTGGAAGAGCTGGGACTCGAACCGCATTTCAATGTCACTAACCCCGCCAAATGGATGTCCACCGCTACCGACGTCTTCGAACTGGTTAATTTCTTCGAACAGCAAAATACTTCCTATGAAGTTGACGCTCACGGGCATAAAAACGACGACAAGAAGCACGATAAAAAAGAGGAAGAATAAAAAAGATCGCTTTACCACGACTACCCTGTCAAAGACATCACCCAAGGAGTCGGAATACCAAGAAGCATGAGTAGCGCACCGATTAATGCAATATTTTTGTAGAAATTTATCTGCTCGCCCATTTTTGCCATAGGCTCAGCGACTTCCCAATATCTGTGTATCATGACAAGTGTGCTGATCAAAAATAAAGTAAGCAGAAGTACAGAAAGCTCAATATAAACGCCGAGAAGTATTCCGAGGCCTCCAAGAACCATCATAATGCCCGTCACGATCGTTGCCTGCTTCGGCATCGGCACTCCTTTCGACTGCGCATAGTCAGTATAGCTAGCCAAATTCTTAAAGTGATTGGCGCCGCTCATTATAAAATAACCTCCGAGCAATATTCTTCCTAAAATAAATAGATAGAGCATGATATTATCTAACTAAATTATTATATAGACACATTATACATTATTTTATTTACCATCCTTTGGCTTCTTTAGATCTGCCATTTGCAATGGGCTACTTACTTTAGGGACAGTCATATCAATTTCACCAAATGCTTTTTCGTAATTCTGAACTTGTCCATTTATCCATATGGATATACTTTTCATCACTTGAGGTGTAGTAGCAAAAGAATCTAGATTATTCCCTGAAGTCAAGGCAAAAGAAAAAATTTCCTTACCATAAGCGCCAATGGCGCCATCTACAAACTTTTTTGGCAGTTGATTCATATTTACTTTTGTTGGATCTATCATAATTTTAATTTAATTAGTTAATAAACTGCTAGAAGTTGAAAAATCGTAGGGAAAAGGACTCACTATCCCGCTACCTGTGTTGAATTTCGGCTCTGATATTTCTTCCGTGAATATAGAATCTTGCTTCATAAATCCAAATTTAGGTGCGATAAGATAAGTACCAATAGAGTCTGCTAAACGCTCTAAAAAACTCAAACTGGGTAAAGTACTTCCACTTTCTATCCTGGCAATGCTCGGCTGTTGAGTTCCTACCTTTTTTGCTAACTGAGCCTGTGTAAGCTCATAGTGATATCTTGCTTCTGTAATTAGATTTGCAACCTCGAATCGAAAATCGCGTTTTTGGATTTTATTTATTTTTATTTGTTTATTTTTCATATTTTTTAATTCGCTCCTCAAAAGTATTTAGATCCTTTAATGTAACTTTATTGGTTTTTTTAACTAGAAACAAAAGGGGGTGAAATATCTGATAGCCATTTTCTAAATAACCAAATATCCGTATCGTTTTCTTATAAACCTTGAAATTTAGTTTATGTCCATGTTTATTCTTACCGATTCTTGTTAAATCTTTTCCTAAAAGTTCACTTATATTCTTACCTTGAAACCATGCTAGTCTTCGGACAAAAAACTCATATTCCTCTTTGTTCTTGTTCTCATAATAAGCTCTCTCCTTCTCAGCCCAATTTTTACGATCTATTTTACCCCAATCTATAGACCATATAATTTTCGGCTCATTTAACATATCATTTTTCGACCTTTTATTATAACATTATTGTTATAATATACTAAATACTTATGCAGGTCAAGTAAACAAATAGAGAAGTGTTAATATCTTTTTTAGGGCTTACAAAACAAGTATATAACAAGTCCTATTTCAAAGTGATACTTTCGATAACTACCGGAGTTGCCGGCCTATCCGCGCTATTAGTAGAAGTGTTTTCAATCTTTGCCACTACATCCATCCCCGCAGTAACTTTCCCGAAAACAGTATGCTTGCCGTCTAGGAAATTATTTGCGGCAACGTTGATGAAGAATTGGCTGCCGTTGGTATTTGGGCCGGAGTTCGCCATCGATATAGTACCTGCGTCATTTTTATTGCCAGAACCTATCTCATCGGCAAATTTGTATCCCGGACCGCCGGTACCCCAATAATCCATTTTGGAGTCGTCCTTTGTAAGCGGATCCCCTCCCTGAATCATGAATCCCTTGATCACCCGGTGAAACTTGACCCCATCATAAAAACCCTCGTTTGCAAGCTTGGTAAAATTTGCTACCGTCTTTGGTGCCTGCTCTCCCAAAAATTCTATTGTGATGTCCCCCATGCTCGTATGCAATGTAGCGCTTGTCATTTCTTTTGTAATTTTATTATTAGCTGGTAATAAATCCTTTTTATCTGAATCCCTAGTAAAAAATACTGCCCCTCCAATTAACAAAACAATACCGGCAACAATTAAAATGTTTTTTTCCATAATTTATACAATTTCCTTCTTGTAAAGATTACTTTGTCGACTCCTCAGCTCGGAAATATAAAAGATTACTTTCATATTTCACTCACTTTACGTCGCGGATAAAAATGCGCTACGGCAATAAGGGTAAGAAGCGCGAAGAAAGCGGTCAGAGCCATCATCGGAATGGAAATATAGCCGCCGAATTCGGAGACAAGCTGCTGGTAGCAAGACACACCGGAAGCGTCACACGGCAAGTTTGAAACATTTCCGAAATAATAAAAGAAATTCTGATACGCTGATATTAAAAAGCCAAGGGAAAGAAGCGGGGCAACATATCTTATTACTTTCCGGTCTCTATCCCAAAGAGCTATGGCATATATAATCAGAGCCGGAAACATGAAGACTCTCTGCCACCAACACAAAGAACATGGTAGAAAATTGATAATTTCAGAATAGACCAGTGGAAAAACAGAAGCAATCAGGGAAATAAAAAAGGATAGCGTTAAAAAATGCTTGTCGATAAAATCTAGATAAAAATTTCTGGATAATATTTTAGATCTAAAGAAAAGAAAAATTATGGCTATAACAGACAAAACCTGCAGAGCGATTGTTCCAGCTCCCAGAATTACATTTAGATAGTGTATTGATGTAGCATTCATTTTTTATTTTATTTAGGAAGCTCGCTCGCCTCGCTGGAGCTTTGGCGAAGCGAGCAGGAAGTTTTTTCTGCTAACGTTGAAAGGGGAATCTCCCCCGTCATTCTGGAGCCATCAGCAAATTCCCAAGTCGGATAGGTCATCACCTTTTTATCAATGCATTCCTTTATCTGACCTTGTCCATTGGGAGTAGAACACTCGACATAAGGGAGCAATTTTTGAGATGAACCAAAAAGCTTTTTCTGATTCTGGCAGTGCTGGCACCAGAAAGCCCCATAGAAAACCGCGCTCTCATCGGCGAGACATTGCGCAAAACCGTCATATTCA
This sequence comes from Candidatus Nomurabacteria bacterium, assembly GCA_016196605.1. GTDB lineage: Bacteria > Patescibacteriota > Minisyncoccia > Phycocordibacterales > UBA9973 > UBA9973. The sequence goes on from JACPXJ010000046.1 coordinate 9,444, forward strand.
CCCGGCCCAGTCGGGCCTGCATTTCCTCGGAAAACTGCAGCCGCAATAACCCCTAGAACCACGACACCGATTATTGCCAGAAAAATTTTTGCGTTTTTGTCCATATTTTTATTGTAGCATAGTTAATATTTTTGGTAAAAAGACGATAAGTAAGACGACCAAAGCGACAAAACCTGACAACACAACCGCTCCGGCCGCGATATCTTTTGTATCTCTCGCATGAGGATGATATTCCGGCGAAGTGAGTCCCATATGCACCTCTATTGCAGAGTTGAAAGCTTCGGCGACAAGCATGAATCCAATACAAAAGACCAAAGCAATCCATTCAAATGCGGAAACTCTGAAATAAAAACCAAAAATTAGAATGACTACGTAGACCGGCAAATGAATAAATTTGAAGTTCCTCGTATTCTTAACAAATATATAAATACCCCGTAGTGCATGGTACCAGGAACCTTTTCTTTTTAAAGAATCCAAATCCATGGCTCTATTTTAACATTAAAAAATATAATTGCCAGCACCTAAACACTATTGCTTAGAGATGATTTTTTCTTTCAATTTATGCGTATTTCCATGGCTTATCAGTCCTAGATACGACTGAACAGTCTCCCGTTTTTGATTTCCTTTCAAATTCCCAAACATCTTATTTTTTGTACTTGTCCTTAAAACTCTATGCTTCGGAAAATGCACCCAACCGAGGAAATCAATACCGGAAGCTATGGTTTTAATAAAAACCTTGTCCGGATGCAGATAGAGTTTTAATTCATTTTCCAAAAACTTCTTCATTTTATTCAAAATATTTTGTAAATACTCCTTGTCTTCTGATAAAACAACGAAATCGTCAGCATACCGTATATAGTATTTAACTTTTAATTCCCTCTTCATAAACTGATCAAATTCATTCATGTATACATTTACCAGAAGCTGGGAAGTTAAATTTCCGAGCGGCAACCCTTTACATATATCAGCCATGGCGTAAATATGCTTTACCCCATAGGAAATTCCTATGGGGTTTGTGTTAAAACTGTCTATCACCGCTCGCGAAGAATTTACGGATATCGCACTTGAGCACCCAGCATGTTTTTGTGTTGTTTTTTGAAACTTTTCTGGAAAAATCACGGAATCTATTTATAGCTTTATGTGTTCCCTTGTTTATCCTGCATGAGTATGAGTCGTGGATAAATTTAGAATAAAAATACGGATACAAAATTCTATAGATAGCGTGATGCAATAATCTGTCTCTCACTTTTGCTTTATGTATCTGCCTCGGTTTCGGATCAGATATATTGAAAGCATGATAACCACCATTCGTATAGGTTTTATTTTTTAAATCATTTTGCAAAGACAAAATATTGTCCATCAGGTGCAGTTGAAATTCTTGGACATCTTTTCTGTTTCTTTTGCCGCATAAAAATTCTTTTAAAGCTAAAAGTAAATTTTCGACTGAAATTATTTGTTCAAAACTTGGATTATTCATGCTAGGATAATAAAATGACTGAAAAGACTGACCGGTACCCCAAATTTAAGACACATTTTCAACCAAGATTAGCGGTATACTAGTCGAATATACCAATAATTTTAATTGAGCATATGTCTAACAAAATACACAGTGTTCCCAAAGATCTGAAAAATCAGATTTTGGAGA
>JACPXJ010000047.1 GCA_016196605.1 Candidatus Nomurabacteria bacterium
TCTCCTTTCTGGAGAGAACCGAAAAATTCTATAACCGGTGAGATAGGGTCCACTTTGACTTCTTCTTTGGGATCTTTATCCAGCCCGTAATCAACGTAAGTCCTGATAGGATAAGCTTCATGCTTAGCTAATTTGAATTCGCACCCCCAGCCGTTCCATGCGGACTTTGGCGTAATCTCATCAACCGAGAGAGTATAATCCTCTGCTTCTTTTATCTGCGCCTGCGGATACTGGGCGTACATTTGCGTCTCGATCAGTCCCCGCACGCGCGTCGGCGTCCGCACATAAAAATGCACCTGCCCTTCTATCGAAACAATCTCCAAAGAAAACCAAAACCAGACGGCTCCCTGCCAGTACTCTTCCTTGCCTCCCTTTTTGCTCTGGTGATAAAGGGCATTGGTGATAAAGAGCTCCATGGCCTTGGGGCTCCGCAGAACATCGCGCGGAGGGATAATTTCTAACAAAACGAAATCGATGCCCGAAATAAAATCCTGCTGTATGTAATGCACCCACCAAATCCAGGCAATGCGGCCTACGAGTATAGTTCCCAAAAGGGGAAGAAGTACGATAATAACTTTATAGATATAATGGACGATCAAGTCGATCATACCCTACATTTTATCCTAAACTGCCACGTAAAGTCCACCCAGATAGCGCCTTAGGCGCTATCTGGTAATTCCTCATTTTCTAAAAGAGAAATTTTTCCCCTCTCCTCTCTTATTATTGAAACAATTTCTTCACTATGTTTTTTAAAACCATCACTTCCGTTAAAGACATCAAGGATTATTTTTCTTTCCTCTTGAGAAACAATTTTAAAATCATTATTCTCATATTCAGTATCACTAGAAAAAACTAAATGTACCTTACTTGCTGGAATGTTATGAATTTTATAATTTTTATTAGTATATCCTAGAATTTTATTAAAATAACTTTCATCACTAACAAGATGCGCCTTAAAAGGACCTTGAAAAAGCGACCCCGTGCGAGAATTTTTTATATTGAAATAAGAAGTATAGCCAGCTTGTAGTTTTTGCATGAACTTAGCTATTCCACCATCCCTTAATTGCTTCAAAACAAAATGAAAATGATTTGGATTTAGACAATAGACTACAAAAGAAACCAGCGGTTCAGATATTTGTTTTAGTTCTATATTAGTTTTTCTTAAATTTGCCAAACTTCCCACAGCATCAACTTTATTAAATTCGAGTATACTTTCAACAAATCGCTCTAGGTCTTTCCTATTACTAAAAATATCCCGCTTATCCACTCCGCGGTTATATATGTGATAATACTCACCTGTAACAAGGGATTGTTTTCTCATTAACCATATTATACCAGATAGCGCCTGAGGCGCTATCTGGTTGAGGCGCTATCTGGCCTAAACCGTCATGTAAAGTCCACTTTTGTTTTTCTTGAAATACTTAGGATTGACCAGGTTTACCAAAATGGTGTTTTTCTTGAAATATCTTTCCTTATTTACCCTTTTGATGACTTCATCTTTCTCGAGCGGCCCTTCGCGCTTTAAAATGTCGGCGATAACTTCGCGGGCAATGCCCTTTTTATATCCCCATTCAGCGAGAGCATACATGCCCCGCCCGACAAGGACGAATCGAGGATCTTTAATGAGCTCGTTATGGCAGGTAGCGTAATGGATCTTTTTTCCGAAAGTCTTCCCGATGGAATCTGCGACTTCCTTGAAGTGGAGAGGCGTACCGTGCCGCCTCATAACCAGAAACGCGTAATCTTTCACTCCGCGGATACGGATATTCGGCGATGAGGCTTTGCCCCACTCTCCCAAAGGATTTTTAGACACTGCCTTGGACATGGAGAGCCATCTCTTGGCGATTTCTTCGTTTCGGTATTGCTCGGAAAGTTCTCCCAGGTGCTCAAAAAATTTCTTGACCATTTCGGACTCTGGCACCAGGTCCTCGTCGCTCAAACTGGCATAGAGCTTCCGGAGGGATCCGTGCACTTTCTCCACCATTTCATCATTTACACTCCAGCGCGCATGGAAATGATCATCCTCGCGATGCTTCTTAAAAGCGTCAGATAGCACCAGAAGAAAATTGATATGATTCTGTGTTGCCTTGTCCTTGGAAATATAAGGTAAAAGCTCGTGCTCGGCTACGATCGCTCCGAGCTTGTGGACAAGCGCCTTGAGTTCATCAAAAACCGCCTGCTCTCCTTTAAAGGCCTCAGATTTTTTAATGGCGGCGATAGCCGTGTCTTCCACCTGACGCACTCGCTCTCTGGTTATATTGTATTTCTTGCCGATCTCTTCCAGAGTTTTTCTTTTGCCATCAGCAGTCAAACCAAAACGATTCATAATCACATCGGATGCTCTTTCTGCCAACTGTGAAGTTATTTTTTTAGTGACTTTTTTCGGTTTGAAAGTTATTGTTGACATGTTTAAAAAATTTTCAATTTCTAATTCTCAATTTTCAAACTCTAGTTATCTTTTTGCCTTTGCTCGTTCGATTTCGGTCAGGTATCTCTTCCTAAGACGCACGGATTTCGGGGTAATTTCCAGATATTCATCTTCATTCATTACTTCAAGGCCTCGTTCTATCGAAAGAGTGAAGATGGGATTGAGGACTATGGCTTCGTCAGTGCCGGAAGCCCGCATGTTGGTCAACTGTTTTCCCTTAGTCGGATTCACTGCCATATCGTCTCCCTTCAAAACATTTCCGACAACCATTCCTTCATAAACTTCGGTTCCATGACCTACGTACAGTATACCACGTTCTTGCAAATTGGCAAGAGAAAAGGCCACGGCTTTCCCTCCCACCATCGAAACCATCGATCCATACTCTCTCTTTTTTATCTCTCCGGCATAAATTTTGAATCCTACCACTCTCGAACTCATTATTCCTTCCCCTTTCGTATCGATAATAAATTCGCCGCGGTAGCCCAAAAGCCCGCGAGTCGGAATATCGAAAGCGATTCTGGCAATCCCTTCTTTTTCAACCATGTCTTTCATTATGCCGCGTCTTTTTCCTATTTTTTCTATAACGCCGCCAGAGGCATCCATTGGAACATCGACTACCAGCTCTTCATAAGGTTCGGTTTTTACCCCATCAATTTCTTTGATAATAACTTCCGGCTGGGAGACCTGCATCTCAAATCCTTCTCTGCGCATATTTTCGAGAAGTATGGCTATATGTAATTCCCCTCTTCCGTAA
>JACPXJ010000006.1 GCA_016196605.1 Candidatus Nomurabacteria bacterium
AGAATCACAATTCTTGCTCTGGCTTTGATATGGAGATTCTCTAGGTTCCGAAGCCTTGTAAGTCTTTTATTTACCTCTATGTCCGAGAGTTGCACCTTGACATTATATCATGTTTTGTGGCTTGGGGTGTGGAGAGTTACTAGTGCTTGAAATGCCGGAAACCAGTAGTGACCATTGCGATATTGTATTTGTCAGCCATATCTATAGACGCCTGATCGTTCTTTGAACCACCCGGATGAATGACGGCGGTGATGCCTGATTTGGCCGCTAGCTCTACGCAATCCGGAAACGGAAAGAAGGCCTCGGAAGACATTACTGCGCCAGTCAAAGTAAGGCCGAATCGTGCCGCTTTATCTACCGCCTGCTTGAGCGCGTCAATGCGGGATGTCTGTCCGCAACCCATGGAGATAAGCGCTCCGTCTTTTACCAGAGCAATAGCATTTGATTTAAGATGTTTGGTTGCCAGAGCGGCGACAAGCAAGTCATTTGTTTCCGATTCGGTCGGCGGACGCTTGGTGACTGATTTTAGATCAGTGAGTATTTCAATGTGACTGTCTCTGTCTTGGGTGAGCATTCCGGTAAAACAAGTGCGCATCTGTTTTTGGGGAAGAATCGGATTTTGCCATTTTAATATCCGGCAGTCTTTTTTTCCTTTTAAAATGTCCAGCGCTCTGTCGGAAAATTCCGGCGCAATGATTACTTCCACAAAAAGTTTCTGCTCTCTGATGAGTATCGCAATGCCTTCTTCTATTTTCCTATTTGCTGCGAGTATTCCGCCAAAAGCAGATATCGGGTCGGCATTGTACGCCTTTACGTATGCCTTATGCAGTTCCTTCTCTTTTGATATTGCAAGCCCGCATGTATTCATGTGCTTTACTATCGCAAAAGCCGGCTTTTCAAAATCGCTTACAACGGCTATGGCTGCTTCCGTATCTATAAGATTATTGTAAGAAAGTTCTTTGCCGTGAAGCTGGATAAAGCTTTCTTCCAGATTGCCGATAAAATTAGCTTTCTGGTGCGGATTTTCGCCGTAGCGAAGCTCTTTTTTGTCAAAGGGAGTCTTTGACACACCTTGGAAGTAACCTCTTATCGCTGTGTCATACTTGCTGGTAACTTCAAAAGCCTGACTGGCAAATTTTTTGCGCTCTTCCAGAGTTGTCTCACTGCCACGCTCTAGGATATTTCTTAATTCTTCATATTGATATTTAGAAGAGACTACTACCACATCATTAAAATTCTTTGCCGCTGCACGGATAAGGGAGATTCCACCGATGTCTATTTTTTCAATAATTTCTTCTCCGCTTCCGCCTTTAGCTAATGTCTCTTCAAATGGATAAAGATCCACAATAACTAAATCGATATCTTCTATTTTATGTTTCTGCTTTTCTTTCTGGTCATCCGGATTATCACGGCGATTTAGAATACCGCCAAAAATCTGCGGTTGGAGCGTCTTTACCCTGCCGCCGAAAACTGCAGGAAAATTTGTGATTGTTTCCACTTCCATCACAGGAATTTTCAATTTGCGGATAAATTCAGCCGTTCCGCCGGTAGAGATTATTTTTACTCCTTGTTTATCAAGCAGCCGGACAATCTCATCGAGTCCTTCTTTATTAAAAACCGAAATTAGCGATGAATTTATTTTCTTTTTCATTATTATGAGAATATCATATTACTCAAATTCTGTCGTGGCTGGAGGTTTGGGGGTCATATCGAAAAATACACGGACGATATTTTTATGCTTTGTGAGTGCGCTGGTGATTTCTTCTACCACTATATGTGGAAAGTAATAGCCTTTGGCGGTCATGAAATCAGATGTTTGCACTGCGCGTACCGCAATAGAGTGCCCGTAGACTCGCTCATCCCCTTTTACCCCCACCGAATTGATCCCAAGAAGAGCGACTATCAGTTGAGAAATATTTTTATCCATATTGTGCTTTTTCAAAATATCAGTAACAGTCTTGTCTGCTTCACGTACCAAATCTAATTTTTCTTTGGAAACCGGTGTGCCGACAACTCGCAAATACAGTCCCGGTCCGGGGAATGGATTACGTTCATAGACCGCCGGGGGAAGCTTTAATGTTTTAGCAAGCTCCCGAACTTCGTATTTGAATAAATTTCGAAACGGATGCAGATCGTTAATTTTCCAGTCGAGGCCGACATTGTGATGGGTTTTAATCATAACTGATTTCCCTGCGTGTCCACTTTCAATTAAGTCTGTGGCTAACGTACCCTGCACGATAAATCCAGCTTTATTCTTTTTGATCTGCTCCTCGAATATTTTTTTGTAAATCTCACGGAATTTTGCGCGTTTTTCCTCCCCGTCTATGGTTGTGCCGATATTCTTGATGAATTTTTCGGCCGCATTTATTATTATCAAATTTTTTATGCCTGCGCCAAGAGCACTCAGCGCGTTTGCTTTTATTTCTTCCATTTCTCCAGCTCTCACACCTCCTGTGTCTATCGCCACACAGATCAGGCGTTCTTTCAGAACTGGGACAAGAATAGCAGACAGAGTAGTTGAATCAACTCCGCCCGAAAACCCCAAAATTAGCTTCTTGTCTTTTTCTCCTGAAACATTTCCCAAAACCTCTTCTTGAATTTGATGGATTAGGTTCATCGGATCCCAGTTTTTTTTGCAGCCAGAAATATTTAAAAAATTCTGCAATATTTTCTTGCCTTCTTTCGTATGGGCAACTTCCGGATGAAATTGAATTCCGAGCACTCGATTCTTCTTATTAGCCATAGCAGCTATACCTTTAGAAATGGCAATAGTGGTAAAACCCTTTGGAAGCGTAGTCACAGTGTCTCCATGGCTCGCCCAGACTTCTGTTTTTGCCGGAATATTTTTAAAGAGTGGATGTTTCTCATCTAATTCGACTTCTGCCGGACCATATTCGCGATGCGCATGCGGTTGTTCTATAATGCCCCCGAGTTTATAAGCCAAGAGCTGCATACCATAACAAATTCCCAATATCAAATATTTTTTTCCAGTAACATCAAGTTTGGAAGGAAGTGTTGGAGCGCCCTCTCCATACACGCTCCAATTACTGCCTGAAAGAATAACTGCTTTTGGCTTATTATTTAGGAGCCAGATGTCCGCCTTTTTTGGAGGTAATATTACGCTTCGCACTCCGAGCTCACGCAGCGTTCTGCCTATGATCAGCGTGTATTGAGATCCGTAGTCAACAATAAGGATTTGTATACCATTCATAATATGCTAGTATACACAATATAATATGGCTTTAAAAGTATTGAGTAGAAAAGAAAATTTTCAGGAAGGGCTCACATATGAAGATGTTTTGTTGGTGCCTCAATATTCTCCTATATTGCCGCGAAATGTCGATATCTCTTCTTATCTTACTAAAAAAATTAAATTAAATGTTCCTATTGTTTCTGCGGCGATGGATACGGTTACGGAGGGTGCAATGGCGATCGGAATGGCGCAGGAGGGCGGCATAGGAATTCTCCATAAAAATTTAAGCATCGAAAAGCAAGGGAGCGAAGTGCGCAAAGTAAAGCGTTCCGAAAGCGGAATGATTCACGATCCTCGAACTTTGCCGGAAGAAGCGCTTTTAAAAGAAGCTTTGGTAATTATGCAGGAAAATAAAATAGGAGGTATTCCGATAATTGATAAAAATAAACAACTGAAAGGAATCTTAACGAATCGCGATTTGCGATTTCAGAAAAATTTAGAAATTCCGGTAAGTCAAGTAATGACCAAAAAAAATTTAATTACCGGAAATATCGGCACGGATTTAAAAGAAGCGGAAAAGATATTGACTAAACATAAAATTGAAAAGTTGCCGTTAGTTGACAAAAATAACAAACTCATCGGCCTGATTACTTATAAAGACATCATGAAAGTAAAATCACGCCCAAACTCTTGCCGAGATGAATTTGGCAGACTGCGTGTCGGCGCTGCAGTCGGAGTTACCGCTGACACACCCGAAAGAGTGAAGCAGCTCTCCCAGAATGGCGTAGACGTTATTGTGATAGATACGGCGCATGGCCACTCAAAAAGAGTAATTGAGATGTTAAAGAAAATAAAAAAGGAATTTCCGAAGCTGGAAGTTATTGTCGGCAATATCGCTACCGGAGAAGCTGCCAAGGATCTGGTAAAAGCCGGGGCGGATGCGGTAAAAGTCGGCATTGGTCCGGGATCTATTTGCACCACCCGGGTGATAGCTGGCGTTGGCTACCCTCAATTTTCTGCTGTCTATGAAGTGGCACTTGCGATCAAAAATACAGGCGTGCCTATTATCGCCGACGGAGGGATTAGGCACACTGGCGACATCCCTAAGGCGATAGCCGCCGGAGCAAGCTCAATCATGGCTGGTTCCCTTTTTGCGGGAGTTGAGGAATCTCCGGGCGAAACAATAATCTATGAGGGCAGAAAGTATAAAACTTACCGCGGTATGGGTTCTATTGAGGCCATGCAGCTCGGATCTAAAGACAGATATTTTCAAGATGCGGAAGATGACATCAAAAAACTTGTACCGGAAGGAATTGTCGGCCGAGTTTCTTTTAAGGGCGGCTTAAGTGAAGTAATGTACCAGCTTATAGGCGGACTTCGAGCTGGCATGGGTTATTGCGGGGCTAAAGATATCCCGACTCTGCAGAAAAAAGCCCGATTTGTAAGAATTACCAACGCTGGCATACAGGAAAGCCATCCGCACGACGTTATCATTACTAAAGAAGCGCCTAATTATAGCCAAGGACAATAAGGATTTGTGAAGGTTCGACCTTCACAACGAAGAAAATGAGAAACAAAATCTTAAAAAATAAAATCGCCTCATCGGCGATCCGCCGTAGAGGCGGAAAAGGATCAATTGATGTAGTCGTTGGACTACAGTGGGGAGACGAGGGAAAAGGCAAAAATATTGACGAGCTTCTTTCGCATGGGATTTATAGCGGCGTGGCGCGTTTTCAAGGAGGAGCGAATGCCGGACACACGATCAAAGCGAATGGAAAAACTTTTATTGGGCATATTATCCCATCTGGTTGTCTGCAAAAAGATATAGAGCTTTACATCGGGAATGGAGTTGTAGTAGACGCTGTTTCCTTAATTAAAGAAATGCGAGAACTTGAAGATTTGGGTTTTGATGTGACTCCACGCCTCTATATTTCCAATCGCGCAAAGTTGGTTTCATACCTGCATCCATTTTTAGATCAGGCGGATGAATATTACAGGAATAAGAGCAGTCACAAGATAGGCACTACTTCAAGAGGCATAGGTCCCGCATATAGCGACATCCGAGCTCGGCGCGGACTTTTACTCGGTGATGTCCTTCTTCCTGATTTTAAAGAAAGAGAAGAAAATTTAAGAAAGTTCCACCATGATTTCCTAAATTTGTATAAAGAAAAACATGAATTTGAAATTGATGAAAAAAAAATAGAAGAGTCGAAAGCGAAATGGTGGGCAGCAGTAGAAGAACTAAAAAAACTTCAGATTTGCGACCTTTCATTCCTGGTACAGAAAAGATTGGCTGAAGGAAAAAATATTTTGGCCGAAGGCGCTCAAGCAGTCATGCTCGATATAGACTTCGGAGATTATCCTAACGTTACTAGCTCTAATACCCTGCCGGCTAATGTCTGCCTCGGCCTCGGCATACCCCATACAGTCCTAAGAGATATATATGGTGTCACGAAAGCATACACAACTAAAGTGGGCGGAGGCAACTTCCCTGCTAGGATCAAAGATCAAGCTTTGGAAAAAGCGTTTCAGGATGCAGGGCACGAGTTCGGAGCAACGACTGGGCGGCCTCGCATGTGCGGGTGGCTCGATTTGTTTGCTCTCCGTCATGCTATTGCGCTTTCTGGCGTCAATAAAATTTTCATAAACAAAGCAGATATTTGCCCAATAAATAAAGGTAAAAATATGAAGGTGGTCATAGGATACAAAAATAATAAAAAAGTTCTAAAAGAGTTTCCATTTTATTTAAATGAAGTTACATCTGTAATAACAGAAGAAATTTCAGGATGGGGTGATAGCAATCATGGAGTGAAAAATAATAAAAAAGTTTCAAAAGAGCTCAGATCATATTTAAATTATATAAAAAGAAAACTTGCTGATTTGAATGTAAAGATTATAGCAGTTGGCACAGGGCAAGACAGAGATCACTTCTTTAATTGGGAGAAATAAATCAAAATCTGTAATATCATTATAACAACGGCCGTTCCCATAGTGATATCCCATAATATTTTTATTTATGGGCGTCGATTTTGGCGGCAAGAATGAAGTCGTTTTCGGAAAGTCCGCCGATAGCATGGGTGGAGAGCTCTAGAAGCACTTTATTGTAACGTATATGAATATCCGGATGATGTCCCTCCATTTCAGCTATGTCCGCCACTCTTTCGACAAAATTTATCGCTCCGATGAAATCCCGAAACTTAAATTCTTTAGAAATTTTCTTCGCATCTTTGTCGAGCGTCCAGTCGGGAGTTTCATCTAGATAATCTCGCGCCTTCTCCCTATCCATGGGTTTTATGTCTCCCCCTTCACAAGGTATGCAGTTTTTCTTTAGCAAATCCATTTGTTTATTTTAGCACAATAATAAATTCTCCGACTATTTTTTCTACCTCTCCGGCAGTCTTTGTTTCCATAAGTTTTACCCGAAGCTCTTTGGCGCCTTCAAAGCCATTGGCATATGCTTTATAATGCTTTTTCATTATGGCAAAATTTTTGTGTTCGCCGAGCATTTTTTCAAATAGCTTCGTGTGCTCTACTAGCACAGCTAGTCGCTGATGAACGCTGATAACTCTCTGATCAACGCTGATGTGTTTATCCGAGTTCATCGGTGTCTTATCAGTGTTGATCGGTAGGCTGTTAGCAAATAGCCACGGATTTCCAAAAATAGCCCTGCCGAGCATCACGCCGTCGCAGCCGGTTTCTTTTACTTTCTGTTCCGCGTCTTTTAAATCTACAGCGTCGCCATTCCCTAAAATTAAAGTTTTTACTTTCATTTCGTTTCGAATCTCAACTATTCTTTTCATTAAATCCCAATGTGCTTCCACATCAGACATTTCTTTGCGAGTACGCAAATGCACTGTGAGTGCGGCTAAATCTTCCTTCAGGAGTTCCGGAATCCAAGTTTCTATTTCCGATTTACTGTATCCGATGCGAGTTTTGACAGAAATAGGCAGTCCAGCCGCGCCAACTCTCGCGGCGCGAATAATTTCACGCGCGAGCTTGGGATTCTTTATCATTGCTGCCCCAGAGCATTGCTTTTCAATGGACTTGTCCGGACAGCCCATATTGATATCTATGCCATCAAATCCTAGATCTTTGCAAAGCTTCGCCGCATTTTTTATATTTTCCGGTTTAGATCCGAAAATTTGCGCGACGATCGGATGCTCATCTACGCTATAGCGTAGATCAATCAAAAGTTTCTCACGAGCGACAGGATGGGCCAGCCCATCTGCGGATACAAACTCTGTCCAGAAAATATCCGGTTTGCCGTATTTAGCAATTATTTGCCGAAAAGCGCAGTCGGTAACGTCCGCCATGGGAGCAAGGCAGAAAATGGGCTTTTTAAGTTTTTCCCAGAAATTAGTCATGATTCCCTATCGGAATCGGTAGTATACTTTATTATCGAACCGCAAATCAATGTATTCGAGAGATGAATATTTGTTTTTGAAATTTGATAGAAGCGGCGGAGTGGTAAGCGCTGTTTCTAAATTTTCCGCCAAGTTCTCAAAATCGGCATCAATTGAAAAAATTATTTCTGGGCCGAGCGATGACGCCCCACCTTTGGAAAGATACATTCTGAGCTCTTGGTTGTCTTTGGTATGGAGAGCAACGGCTTTTAATCCCATATTGTGAAGAGTATTTTTAAATTCAATCAACCTGTGAAAATTACCCTTTAAAACATAAGATCCGATCGGACTGCTGTCGGATCCGTCTATTGGCCCATAAAACTTAAAATAGACTTCTCCGGAAATATATGGAGCTTCAGAAAAGATATAGCCGTTTTCATCCAAAAAATAACAAACTTCTTTCTTGGTAGTTGGATTACCGCTTGGTAGTCCGACTACCAAGTCCGTCCCGCACCAAGTATATAGTGCTTCTCTCTCCGCGACCTCTACTTTGAGCGCCTGATTCTCAACTATTGACAGATTGACACTTTTAAATCTTTTGAATTCTTCCTGCAGTCTTGCCTTCATGCCGCGTTTGGGATAAATGAATATGTTTCTTTTGGAAAAGAGCCATAGATAGTTTCCGGATATTTCACTCTGAACAGCTTCTGCAATCATTTCCCTTTCTACAACTTTGTTTCCATTTATTCTTATCTCAGTGATGCGTAATTGTTCCAGTCGGGAAAGATAAGCCAAGCCGGCGATAAGGAATATAAATAGAGCTGAAATGGAGAAAATTATGACAAAAAAAGTTTTTCGCCTTTGCCTCTTTAATTTTAAAAGACGCGGAGAATG
>JACPXJ010000007.1 GCA_016196605.1 Candidatus Nomurabacteria bacterium
ATCCCTTCATCTCTAACTCTTTTTAATATTTGATCTTTAATTTCCTGCGATATTTTGTACCCTTTTTTCATATTTTTTTTGCGTTTTCCCCATATTACATTAGGTTTCGACCTTTTGTCTACATATGGGGGTCAGTACAAACTCTATTATTAGAAATGGATTTACCGATAGGTACGAATTTGCTCGATTTGGAGAGCTTGTCGCAGGCAAAGTACGTAACATCAATAGCCGTTTCTGTGGGACCATAAAGATTATGGAGTTCTGTACTGTTTACACCGAACAATCTTCTAAATCTATTTACACTATCGACCGCCAAAGCCTCACCACTCGTAAAAACCTTTTTAAGTGACGTGCCGGAGAGATTAATATTGTTTGTATCAATGTAAGAAATAAATACATTCAACATTGATGGAACAAAGTGCAAAATAGATACCTTTTTCTTCTTAATTATTTTCAATATCTTTTGCGGATCGCCCTCAAAACCATCTTCAAGAATTATGAGTTTTGAGCCACACATTGCCCACCAGAATATCTCCCACACAGAAACATCAAACGAATATGGGGTCTTGAATAGTATCCTGTCACTCCTATCTAGAGAATACTCGCTCTTCATCCAATCAAGTCTGTTGAACAATGAACGGTGTTCAATCATTACTCCTTTAGGCTTTCCGGTTGAACCAGATGTATAGATTACATACGCAAGTTGTTGATTATCAATTGCAATATTTGGATTATCAACAGATAGATTCCTTATGTCGGGTAAATACACTATCGAATTATCAAGATTTTTTGACGTACTATTATTTTTCTTTTTAATGACTGCATCATACCTATATACCGAAAGCTCATTCTTAATCTTGCCAATTTTATCGGAAAGTTCCACGGATTTTACTCTCGTGTCTTTTTTTAAAAGTTCAATGAAGAATTTTTTGTTTACATACAAATCTTTATCGAGACTTTTCTTCAAAGCGGCAGCATTTATTTTCCCCTTATCAATCCCGAATCCGCTTTTGTGCAGCAGTGACTCATAAAAAGAATCCCGTAATTCTGGATCTCTGATATCACCAATAAAAACAGTACCTCCTTCATTTACATTATCTAAACAGTACGATATTACTTTTTCTAATTCGCTATAGTTTACATAAAACTGGACAACACTATTTATTATCACGACGTCTACTTCCTTCTTTAAATCAAAAGTGTTGTCATTATCTATTTGTAGAAATTCGACATTATTTATCCCTTCATGCTGAAGTATTTGTTTTGACTTTTTCAAAACTATGTCAGATATGTCCGCACAAATGTACTTACTCACTTTTGGAGCTATTTCTTTTGCAATCAAACCACTACCTGACCCGATTTCCAGTACCGTAGTATCTTTTTTAAGATTAGCGGAAATTTTTGCGACAACATTTCCAACCAGTTCATCCATTTCCAAACGACTAAATGGCTTATTCGTATAACTACTAATCCATCCAGAAGATTCTATCAAGCTATCTTTAGTGGATATGAAATTCCATAACTTTTTACTGTCGGTAAAATCTGTTTTAGATTCATATTCCTTATCAAGAAAAATCAGGTTTTCTACAAACGGAGCGTTGTAGAAAACTTCCAGGGCTATGTCCTTAAACCTATGTTCTACAATAAAGACTCTGCTTTTTGAATCATTTAAAATATCCAACACTCGACTAACAGGACTTCTGGTATTTATGGGTAGGTAAGCGCAGCCAGCTTTTTCTATACCAAAAATAGTTGATATCATTCCGACTGATCTGCTCAAAAACAAGGCGATTGTATCGTCTTTTTTAACATTTTGTCCCAATAAATAATGAGCAATCTCGTTTGACTTCTCATTCAGTTTTGAATAGGTAATAACTGAGTCCTTATATTCAATAGCAATCTTATCGGGGTGTTTAGCAACCTGTTTTTCAAAATAAGAAACTACGTTTTTCATAACGAAAATTAGTAGGCCTTAGCAAATAGAACCTTATTTGGAGCATCTTTTTTGCAATAAATACATTTGCCAGCATTATCTAAACCATCCTCAAAGGGGATGCATCGAGTGCTCGCGTTCGTTTCTTCTTTTATTTTCTCTTCGCATTTTTTGTCTAAACACAAATGAGCGAAAATAAATCCCTGTTTTTCATCCATAATTTTCTTAAACTCCTCATAGTCGGAAACTTCACGAGTATTTTCGAGACGAAACCTCCTTGAATTTTCAAGTAGTGTTTTTTGTATGCGTTCTAAGCTTTCCTCTATATATGAGGATAGCTCCTTATTTGAAACAAACTCCTTCTTGCCTAAGATTCTTTCAACAACCACTACTGATTGTTTTTGAATATCCCTAGGGCCGATCTCAATTCGGAGAGGAACACCCTTACGTTCCCATTCAAAGTACTTAGAGCCAGGTCTTCCCTCCCTTTCATCCACTTTATATGTGATCCCAAAGGCTTCAAGTTCAGTTTTGATTTTCTGTACTTCCTCAAAGACAGATTTCTTTTCATCATCGTTACTCCAAATAGGGATTACCACCACTTGTATTGGGGCAATCCTAGGCGGTAACACGAGACCTTTGTCGTCGGAATGTGACATAATAAGAGCGCCAATTATTCTCGTACTAAGACCCCAGCTTGTTTGCCACACATATTGTTTTTCCTGATTTTCGTCCAGAAATGAAACATCAAAAGATTTTGCAAAGTTTTGCGCTAGCATATGCGACGTACCGGACTGCAGAGCTTTACCGTCTTGCATCATCGCTTCGATAGTGGATGTGTATTCGGCTCCAGGGAATTTCTCTGATTCGGTCTTCTTACCTTTTATAAGCGAGATGGCCAGATACTCTTCTACAAACTGTCTATAAATCTCAAGCATCTCAAGTGTTTTTTCATCTGCTTCTTTCCTTGTGGCGTGGGCAGTATGTCCTTCCTGCCAGAGAAATTCTGTCGTGCGTAAAAAAAGCCTTGGGCGCATTTCCCAGCGAATCACATTGCACCACTGATTAACAATGAGCGGTAAGTCTCTATATGAATGAATCCATTTTGAGAATGCATCATAAATAATTGTCTCTGATGTTGGACGGATAACGAGCGGCTCATCAAGCTCGCCTGCCGGCACAAGCTTGCCGTCTTTTTCTTCAAGCCTGTGGTGTGTGACAACTGCGCATTCTTTTGCAAATCCTTCTACATGTTCAGCTTCTTTTTCTAAAAAGCTTTTTGGGATAAGGAGCGGAAAATACGCATTTTGTGTGCCGCGTTTTTTAAACTCTCTATCCAAGATTTTCTGAATATTTTCCCACAGAGCATAACCGTATGGTTTTATGATCATCGAACCTCTAACGGGTGAATTCTCGGCTAAATCCGCTTCGCGAATTACATCTAGATACCATTCTGAGAAATTTTCTTCACGAGTAGTTATTTTACTAATAGCATCATTTTTATTTTTATTCATAGAGGTTATTTTATTAATTCATCAACGCTAACACAAAGCGCTTTAGCAATTTTTGTAAGCGTATCAATGGTCGGATTATCTTGTTTTCCCGCTTCAATGTTAATAAGCGTGTTATTAGAAACATCGGCAAGGCGGGCTAGTTTTTCCTGAGATAAACCCATTTTTTCTCGTAACCGCTTTACGGTTTTTGCTATGTTGTTTTTACTTGACTCTGCCATAATTTATTAGTAATATTAAATTGTGGTATACTTATATATGAGCTTCATCTCTTCCCACAATCTAATGTTACCAAAATATTTGATAATAGTAAAGAGGAAAGGGAGTAAAAATCCAAAAACGCGCGCACGGGTGGGTGGGGCAAGCGTTATTCCTCTTTTGTTTTTGTCTTCTTTTGTATTTTCTGTCCCGCCGTCCCGCCGAAAAGTTTTGGGGGCGAAGCCCAAGCAGGCGGGCAAAAAGGGAGGGGGTTGGGGGGAAGGAATTTTTGCCCGCCTGCTTTTGAGCGGAGGCATGGCGGAAGGGGGGTTTGGGGGGAATTCCGCCATG
>JACPXJ010000001.1 GCA_016196605.1 Candidatus Nomurabacteria bacterium
CCAGCATCGTGTCCTAGTTCCGAAACTTGCTGTTTCTCCTTCATTTATTTGGAGGAGTTTTCTTTTCAGTATTTTTTTCTAGACCTTTTTTCCAGCCACCGAGCATTCTGCCTATTTCATCCAAGTTTTCCGAAAGTGCTGAGTACTTTTCATTGGGAATGCATTTGTTTTCCCATGCAATTTGCAGGAAAAATTTGATTCCATCTAGTTTGGAGATTGCTATAATGAGGCGAGGTATTTTAGCTTCTGGTGGCAGATATACAGAAACGAAAATATTTTCCAAAAGACCGAGAAAATAATCTTCTATTTTTCCGCCTAAAGTGTAACGGTGCGCCTTGGGAAAGTCATTGTATGTTTTAAACCAGACAGAGTAGGCATTTTTTGTTTTTAGGAGCGCTGAAGGCGCTGCGGGGGGGGGTTCGGAAAACATGAGACAATTTATCCATACATACGATAGTATCATAAGCATCAAAAAACTGCTTCAGGCATGGCAGGAATTTCTGTGTGACAAGAAAAAAAGACAAGATGTTATTCTATTTCAAGCCAAACTGATGGATAATATATTTTCTCTTTACAATGATCTAAAAAACAAAACGTATAAACATGGAGGCTATTACGCTTTCAATATTTCTGATCCGAAGCCAAGACAAATTCACAAAGCAACAGTGAGGGATAGATTGCTGCACCATTTAATTTACCAAGAGCTTTATAAATATTTTGATTCTAAATTCATCCACGACTCATATTCCTGTAGAGTAAATAAAGGCACACACAGAGCAATTAACAGGTTTCGCGATTTCTTTCGTAAAGTTTCAAAGAACAATTCAAAAAACTGCTGGGCGCTAAAATGCGATATCAAAAAATTCTTTGCTAGCATTAACCATGATATTTTGAAAAATATACTGTCAAAGTGTCTCTTTGACATGGACATACTGTGGCTGCTTTCACAGGTGATAGATAGTTTCCAAACCCAAAATCACATTTACGCTATGGCTGATATGTGTAAAGGACTGCCGTTAGGCAATTTAACTTCCCAGCTTTTGGTAAATATCTATATGAATGAATTTGATCAATTTATAAAAAGGGAATTAAAAGTTAAATATTACATACGTTACGCTGACGATTTTGTGGTGTTAAGCAATAATAAAAATTATCTTGAAGATTTGCTTCCAAAGATTTCTGATTTTTTAGAGAAAAAACTTAAATTGCAATTGCATCCAGACAAAGTTTTCATTAAAACCATAGTTTCTGGAGTTGATTTTTTGGGCTGGGTGCATTTTCCGAAGCACAGAGTTTTACGCACGGCGACCAAGAATAGAATGATCAGGAATTTAAGGGGTGATCCAAAAGAGGCAACCGTGCGGTCTTATTTTGGATTGATGAAGCATGGGAGTGCACATAAATTGAAGAAAGAAATACTAACAAAGCTCGTGGTATGATTTACATAATGCCCAAAGATAATAAAACGCCAAAAACATTGGTTTTATTGGATGCCCACGCCATAATCCACCGCGCGTATCACGCCCTGCCGGAATTCTTGTCGTCCAAGGGCGAGCCGACTGGGGCACTATATGGGTTGGCCTCGATGCTCATGAAAATCATTACTGATTTGAAGCCCGACTATATAGTGGCCTGTTATGACCTTCCAGGTAAAACTTTCAGACACGAAGCCTATGAAGGGTATAAATCTGGACGGGCAAAAGCTGATCCGGCTCTTATAACCCAGCTCAAAAACTCACGGGTTATTTTTGATGCTTTCGGCATTCCGACATACGATAGCCCCGGTTTCGAAGCGGATGATATTTTAGGAACGATAGTGGAGAAAATGAAGAACCCCCACCCGGCCTCCCCCTTATCAAGGGGGAGGAGCGGAGGGGGTCTAAGCATCATAATTGCTTCAGGCGATATGGATACAATGCAGCTGGTGGATGATAAGAAAGTGCAGGTTTATACGCTCAAAAAAGGCATTAATGACACTATTTTGTATGACGAAGAAGCAGTTGTTGTCCGCTTTGGTTTTAAACCTGCGCTCTTACCGGATTATAAAGGACTTCGAGGGGATGCATCAGACAACATTATTGGCATAAAAGGAATAGGAGAAAAGACAGCCACGGTTTTGATCCAAAATTTTGGGACTATTGAAGAAATATATAAACAATTACGAATTAAAAATTACGAATTACGATTTAAAGAATTAGGATTATCAGATCGTATAATAAAGTTATTAAAAGATAATGAAGAAGAAGCTTTATTCTCGAAGACTTTGGCCAAAATTCGCACAGATGCGCCGATAAAGTTCAGTTTGCCCGAAAAAACCTTCTGGGAAAGCGCCGATCTTAAAAAAATAGAGCAAGTTTTCACGCAGTTTGAATTTCGCAGTCTGCTAACGCGCTTGAAAAACTTTTTCGGCGGGCAGGGAGGGACGGACAATATTTTCGAGCGAACCGTTGGGAGGAGTGGTGACGACGGACACAGAAAATCTTCAGCAGAAGATTTTCGTGGTGAGTCCGGTAATATTGTCCGGGACGACCCTGACCCCCTCAAACTTCAAGAGGCCAGCATTGCCCTTTGGCTCATAAATTCCGATATTGCCAATCCGCAATTGGAAGATATTTTACGTTTTGCCAATACAAATTCTTTCGAGACTGCCTACGAATACATTTTTAAGCAGCTAAAAGAGAAAAATCTTGAAAAAGTATATCTGGAGATAGAAAAGCCGATAATGCGCGCTGTAAAAGAAATGGAAAATCATGGAATTATGATAGACAAAAAATATTTTGAAAATTTGTCGCTTGAATATCATAAAGAGTTGGATAAAATAACTCAAAAAATATACAAGATGGCTGGAACAGAATTCAATATCAATTCACCCAAGCAGTTGGGCGAGGTGATTTTCGGTAAAATGGGGATGAAAACTAAAGGCAAATCAACTAAGCAGAGCACTAAGTTCTCAATATTAGAAGAGCTCGAGGAAGAGAATCCAGTAATTAAGGAAATACTTGCTTATCGGGAGTTGCAGAAATTGCTTTCCACTTACATTGATGTGATTCCCAAAATGGCAGGTCCGGATGGCCGGCTACATGCGAAATTTTTACAGAATGGGTCAACCACCGGCAGATTTTCTTCCCAAGATCCCAATCTGCAAAATCTGCCCATAAAAACAGGGCTTGGCAGGAGGATTAGAGGCGGATTTATCGCTCCAAAAGGCAACAAACTTTGCGCTTTCGATTATAGCCAGATAGAGTTGCGTGTGGCTGCGATGCTTTCGGGTGATAAAAAAATGACGCAAATATTCCGCGAAGGAAAAGATATTCATTCTGGAGTCGCCTCTTTTGTTTTTGGAGTGCCGATGGATAAAGTAGACAGTGAAATGCGCCGCAAGGCAAAAGTTATAAACTTCGGGATTATTTACGGCATGGGAGTGACGGCTCTCCGAAAAAATCTAGGCGGCACTCGCGAGGAAGCGCAGAAATTTTATGATAATTACTTCAATCAGTTTTCCGGCGCGCGCGACTATCTGGATGGGGTCAAAAAGTTCGCCATGGAGCATACTTACACCGAAACATTGTTTGGCCGCCGCAGGTATTTCCCTAATATAAATTCGAGGATTCCTTTTCTAAAAAACATGGCCGAACGCACAGCTATAAATGCTCCGGTCCAAGGCACCGCTACCGCCGACATTATCAAGCTTGCCATCAGGTATATAGAGGAGGACCTCAAAAAGGCAGGCATACTGGACAAAGTTCATCTAGTGCTCCAGATACATGATGAGCTGGTGTACGAGATAGAAGGCGATATCAGGGAGAGAGCTGAAGAAATAATAAAAAATACAATGGAGAATGTGCTGGAGCGCTCTTTTTTGCATTACAAGACAGATATCCCGCTCGTGGTCCGCTCCGGCTGTGGAGATAACTTCGGAGAGGTAAAGTAATGGAGTAAAATAAGTTTTCATGATAGAATATGATTATGGAAAACAATATTAAAATAGAGGATGGCGCTCCCCGCAAGAACAAGGTCCACTCGGTTTTGGCTCACTCCTATTCCCTTTATTTTCTGCTTTTTTTGATAGGGGTTTGCCTTGATCTCATCTTTGGGTATCAGATTTTTGCAGATTCAATCATGCTGCCGGTCGGAGTCATTCTCTTGGCTTTTGGAAGCATTTTAAGCTTTTGGGCGCAGCTGTCATCGCGCAAACTGGATAAAAATAATCTAAGCAAAGAGGCTTTTACCAGGGGGCCTTATTCTTACAGCCGCCATCCGACGCACTGGGGTCTCTTTTTTCTGGTTCTAGGATTCGGGATTATGGTCAACGCCACTTTTATTATTTTATCCACTCTTATTTCTTTCACAGTTTCCAAACTTTTTTTTATAAAAAAACAGGAAGACATTCTCGCCGAGAAATATGGTGATCCGTATCTTCAATATAAAAAGTCAGTTAAACTTTAATATACCTGTCCCGTACTAAATTTTTGATTACAACACATGCATATTATTAATAAAAACTTAAAATTTTAGTACTGGGATGACATATCTTTTCGCAGATGAAAAATATCAAATTCCGGAAGAAGAGCTGGAAATTTTTGAACCGCTTAAAGAGCCAAAGTCAAAATTCAACAGCTTTTTATTAGCTAACGCTTTTGGAGTAAGAAATAAATTTAATCTTTGGCTGTATTTTAGGGAGGCAATGGAAAAAGAGGTAGCGATGGAAGAACTTATCGGTATTCTCTTTTGGAAAATAAAAGATATGATTCTAAAGAGAGATTTTTGTAAATTTTCAGAAACAGAGCTTAAGAATTTTTCTTCCCGCTTGAGCTATTTGTTGCCGCAAGCGCGAAAGGAAGGGAAGGATGCCGAATCTGCTTTTGAGCGGTTTTTACTCGAGATTTTTTAGAAGTTTGATTTTTAAGCTTATTTCATATATATTTTTTAATATGCGCCCATAGCTCAGTCGGTAGAGCAGATCCCTTTTAAGGATAAGGTCGTTGGTTCGATCCCAACTGGGCGCACAGAAAGAAAATAATCTCCCTGCGGAGATTTTTTCGTTTCTGTGCGGACCACAGCGATGTTTTGTGAGTACGCAAAACCGCGAGGGGCGGGCTGCGAAAATTCCGAGTGTCAACGAGGGATTATTTGTAGTCACAAAGTGCGAGACAGAAATATATTTTATCAAAACCCCGATTGAAATTATAACTGGTATAATTTGAATATGGCAACATTGGGTATTGACGAGAATAGATTTCTAGTTAAAAAAGCTTCTACTGAAAACATAACTGGTAAGTGGGAAGAGGTTGTGAATGAAATGGTAAAAACATGCAGAGAACATCTGGGTAATCGTCTTATTTCCGTATATGTTGGAGGAAGTGTCGCACATGGAGAAGCAGTAGACGTTAAATCTGATATAGACCTATATGCAATAACGGATCTGAATGATGAAAAAATTAAAGAAGCCCAAAATTCTTGGGTTAATAGCGAGATGGATAGATTGAATAAACTTTATCCGTTCCAGAGAGGTGCAGAAATAAATCTATTTTTTATTGATAAACTCCCTGAAGGAAAGAAACTTCAAATGAAAGTATTTGCCACCCGGGTTTGGGGAAAAGATTTTGATCTAGAACTTCCGCCAATCAGATTAGACAAAGAAACATGCGGTCGTGTTAGATTAAGCATGGAAAGAGATATTGATATTGCCAGAGAAAAATTGGAAACAGCATCTGATGTTAAGGAAATCAAGAAAATTGGTTTTGAAATAGCTAAAAGGCTTATTCGTAGCGCAGGCATGATGTGCATGTGGAGAGCTGATTTCTATACAATGGAAACTGACAAATTAGTAGATATGTTTATTTCTTTTTACCCCGATAAAGAAAAGGAAATGAGAAATTTATACGAATTTGAAAAATATCCTCCATCTGATAAAGGAGATATACTGGCAATGTTCGATTCATTTGGTGAATGGTTAATGGAGGAAGATAGGAAAATTTTTGGCTGATTAGCTTAGTTTTTCCTCCTTCTGCATAGTTTTGATAAAAAGAAGCTTATTGTATAGATTATTCATATATGGCACAAATGCATAAAATTAATTTAACTCTGGTTTATTTTCTCATTTTTACTATAATAAGTTCCGCTTTGGCATTCAAGATTGTAGTCGAAGCGTATGAAGTTGCTTATACCGACTATAGAGCGGAGTAGATAAAATTTATGTCCAAAGGTATTTTTAAATTGCATAAACCCTGGGAGCCTGCAGGCGATCAACCGGCGGCTATTTTGGCGTTAAGGAGCGGGCTTTCAAAAGGAATGAAAAGGCAGACGCTGCTGGGTGCCACGGGTACCGGCAAGACTTTTACCATGGCGAATGTAATAGCGCAGTATAACAAACCAACCTTGGTCATCGCGCACAACAAAACTCTTGCCGCCCAGCTGGCTCAAGAATTCAGATTATTTTTCCCAGATTCTGCCGTCCATTATTTTGTTTCATATTATGACTACTATCAGCCAGAAGCCTATATGCCCGCCTCGGATACATATATTGAGAAAGATGCGTCCATTAATAAAGAAATAGACATGCTTCGCCATGCTTCCACTCAAGCCTTGCTTACTCGTCCGGACGTTATCATTGTGGCTTCTGTATCTTGTATTTATGGCTTAGGATCTCCAGTGGAGTATGAGAGAGTTAATTTAAAGCTCCAAATTGGAGAGAAGATGGACCGCATAACTTTGATGAAGTCTCTAATTAAAATACATTTTGAACGCACCAA
>JACPXJ010000003.1 GCA_016196605.1 Candidatus Nomurabacteria bacterium
AAAGAAGCAGGAAAGGAAAAGATTTTGCATGCCGTTCTTGGACTTCTCATAGCGCTCGGCGCTTACGCGCTTCTTTATACGATAAACCCCGCCTTACTCAAGTCAGACTTAAACGTACCAGCCGCTCAGACAACGACGCCAGCGGTAACACCTGCAGTAACCCCGGGTAATCCATAAATAATAAATATGTTAAAAAGAAATTTTATACTTTTAATATTAGTTCTCTCCATAGCGCTCGCGGTAACTCTTGGCTTTTTATACTTTCGGGAAGGAAAACCGACTACGCCGGAAGATGAAGGTACTGGAACAAATTTCTTCTCCCAATTCAATCCGTTTGGAGGTAGTGGGTTCACACAACCGGAGCCGAAACCTCCAACTGACGTCTCCGGATATATCCCTTCGGAGGACGCGATACCAACAGGCAAATTGAGAAAGATTTCCAGCATGCCTGTAGCTGGATATGGGATTTTTATTAAAGAAAGATTGAAGGAAATCGAAATATCGCCGATGGAAACTTTGGCGCCAGCAGGAAGCACTTTAGTTAAAAAATCAGCGCCCAAAACTGAATTCGCCACAGCCGTGAGATACGCAGAAAGAGCTAAGGGCTTTATCCATCAGACTTTCGCGGATAAAATTGAGGAAAGAAAATTTTCTCAAACAGTAATACCAAAAGTATACGATGCTTATTTTGGAAATAAAGCAGAATCCGTGATTATGCGTTATATAAAAGCGGATGAGAGAACGATCGAGACATTTGTCGGCGCCCTGCCAGAGGAGAACCTTGGAGATACGGCTACGAATAATGAGATAAGAGGGTACTTTTTACCCAACCAAGTCAAAGATATCAGCGTATCGCCTGACGGGTCAAAAATATTTTATTTGTTTTTAAGCGGCGACTCTGGAGACAATATGATTGGCACAATTTTAAATTTATCAAACAACAGTAAAACCCAAATTTTTGATTCTCCCTTTACTGAATGGCTTTCAGGGTGGGGAAGCGCTAATACTATTACCCTTACCACTAAGCCGTCCGGCACTACTCCGGGCTATGCGTACATGCTTGATGTCGCAAGAAAAAGCCTGACAAAAGCTTTGGGCGGCATCAGCGGGCTAAGCACCCTCCCAAGCCCGAACGGCAAACTAATTCTCTACAGCGATGGAAACCCTTCTCTCTTTATCCACCGCGCCGATACCCAGGCCTCTCTTGCACTTGGAATTAAAACTCTTCCGGAAAAATGTGTCTGGGGCAAGGTCAGCGACACAATTTATTGCGCTGTGCCAAAATTTATCGGCTTTGGAAGTTATCCGGACAGCTGGTATCAGGGAGAGGCTTCGTTCGACGATCAAATCTGGAAAATTGATGTCAAAACTGGGAATGCCTCTATCGTGCTGGACATTGGAAAAGAGACAGGGGGACAAGAAATCGATAGTATAAAGCTCGGCATAGATGAAGGAGAAAATTACTTATTTTTCGTAAATAAAAAAGATAGTTTCCTTTGGAGATTGGATCTGAAATAAGGGTAAGCTTGTTGCAGGCGTACTTATAAAAGAGACTTGGGAGCGCGACGGCGCGAGCACGAGGAAAATTTTAGCAAAAATTTATCCGTGCTCTTTTAGAAGTATGCCAAGAAAAAGCTTACCTAAATCCCTCCGACGTACTTTATGACCACCCGGCGGGAAGACCCCGTGCCCATAGATTCCGTTTTCAAGTCAGTCGCATTAGCTAAAAACTCATGAACAATGCGGCGTTCAAAAGCCGACATCGGATCGATCTCTATGTTGGATTTAAAATACCTAGCTCGTTCTCCCATCATGTGGGCGATTGCCCGGACAGATTCTACCCGCTTTTTTTGAAATCCGTTTATATCAATCAGAATGTTGTTCTCCGACCTCTCCCCAGCCCTCTCCTTATCAAGGAGAGGGGAAGGGGTGAGGTTCTGGCCTTCTATTATCCGCCGAATAAGATGATTGAGGGCATGAAGCGCTTCTCCTTCATGAGTGATAAAGAAATGCGGCTCCGCTACTTCCACTCTAAACCAGGTACTACCCGAACCCTCTTCGGCAACAGTAATCCCGGACACTCCAACTCCGGTTTTTTCAATCATTTCTTTTATTAAATTTTCTATTTCCTTGTTGTTCATAAATTTACAAGGACGGTCGGGGACTGAATTCTCCTAAGGACCGTCCTTAATCAAAATTTTTGCTTCCTCTGTCAGCGCCTTTCTTTCAGTTTTATTTACATATATTTGCTGCAGAACGGCAAAAATATTGCTGACGATCCAGTAAAGCGCGACTGCTCCGGAAATGCTATAGGCGATCCAGGCAACCAGGAAAGGAAAGATATATTTCATCTGCATGTGCATGCTTTTGGCGAAACTTTCCGCGAAGCTTCCAGCGCCACCGGCGGTAATTTTTGGTTTTGGCATAAAATGCGCCTGCAGATACTGGGATGCTCCGGCTAAGATCGCCAAGATGAGACTCTTTGAGCCAAGATCGACGACTCCCAGAAAGTTCATATTTATTTCTTCTGGAATATGGACAAAAGAATAGAGCAGGTCGCTTTGAAAATTTATTCCTTTAAAAAAGACATAGTACAGAGCGAAAATTATGGGAATCTGAATAAGAACCAAGAGACATCCTGAAAAAGGGTTGGTTTTGTGCTTTTTATAGAGTTCAAATGTCAGTCGCGCCTGTTCTTCCTTGCTACCGCCCCCTTTTTTTATTTTCTCAATTTCTGGAGCGAGAATAGCCATAGCTGCCTGATTTTTGATAGCTTTTTGAGAAAAAGGAAAGAGCAGTAATTTGACCAAAATAGTGAGAAGAATGACTGCTATACCGATATCGCTGCCGGGCACAACGGAAACCAAAAAGGCTAGAGCGTTTATAAGCGGCTTATATAAAATAGTGTCCCAAAGATAATGAAACATAGCCCCATTCTACCCCGTAGTAAAATTTTTAGCAAAATTTACTTTTCGGGCAGGTATGAAAATAAATTTAGTTATTTAAGGGGGTCAATGTGCTTTTTCTGCCAAGGGTGGCATCGTAAAATTCTCCGAAATCCAAGATATGACCCTTTGAGCGTACCATGCTTTTCTATAGCTTGCTTAGTATATTCTGAACAAGAGGGATAAAACACACAGCTAGGCTTTATAAAAATAGAAATATTTTTCTGGTAAAAATTAATTAATTTTATGAAGTAAGTTCTGGATTTCATGGTTTAATATTGAAGCATCATCCTGATATTTTTTAAAAATAAAAATACCGACCGTGCCGGAAGGGAAGTCCTTAATATTTTTCCGTAAAACGGAATACCCGAGCCGCCGCAATGAATTCCTCTTTACCGCTGATTTTGCGATGTTTTTAGGGGCAATAAAAGAAATCCTTGTTTCTTCACTAATATTCTTTATATATTTAAGGCTTAAACTAAGCGAGCTGACAGAACGGCCTTCCTTAAATATTTTTTTGACTTCCTTGGTACTCGCCCTGTTCTTTTTGGGCAACATGTTTGAAAAATTAAACTGTGGTGAGTCTTTTTCTGCCTTTGTGCAATCTTCTTTTCAGAACAAGCCTGCCAGTTTTGGTTCTGGATCTAACTAGAAAACCGTGCGACTTGGCTCTTTTTCTTTTTTTTGGATTGTATGTGAACGACATATTTAGAGTGTACAATAAAAGTAGCTTATAGGCAACTAAAGGCTAGGCATCAGACATTAGCAAACAAAAAAACTAGAGCCTAAGGCCTAACGGCCTAGAGCCTGCATTTTTCTTATCCACATATTATCAACAGGTTTGATAACTTTTGGCAAGTACCCAACATTTTCCAAAGTAGTATAATATGAAACCATGAATACAAAACAGCTTTGGAAAAATTGCCTGGCTGAAATTGAAACGGGTATCTCCAAAGCGAATTTCAGCACTTGGTTTAAAAATACATCTATCATTAAAGAAGACACTGGAATTATTCATATTGGTGTGCCAAACGAGTTTGTGCGCGATTGGCTTATAAACAAATATCACAAGCTCATTACTAAAACACTGGCTGATGCATACGAGAATATGCGCGCAGTGGAATATACCATAACTAAAGCAGAGAAAGCGGAGGAAGAGCTGGAATCAGCAATAGAAAATGAAACCGCTTTCGTGAATAAAGAGCTACCTTTAAAGGATCTCTATATAAATCAGGAAGATAATTTAAATCCGCGCTACCGTTTTGATTCATTTATCGTGGGAACTTTCAATGAACTCGCATATGCCGCCTCGCAGGCGATTATTGAAAGCCCTGGAACGAAATATAATCCGTTCTTTATCTACGGGGGAACAGGGCTCGGCAAGACTCATTTGCTGCAGGCAGTTGGAAATTCAATAAAAGAAAAATACCCGAATAAAAAAGTGCATTACATGACTCTGGAAAAGTTTGCCACTGACTTTATAAATTCGCTGCAGAATAACAAGGCAAATTCTTTTAAGGAAAAATATAGAAAGTACGATCTCCTTATAATCGACGACATTCAGTTTATCGGCAAAATGGAAAAAATTCAGGAAGAACTTTTCCATACCTTCAATACATTCCATGAAAACAACAAGCAGATAATTTTTTCTTCCGACAAACACCCAAATTACATACCAGAGTTGGCAGACCGGCTGAAATCCCGCTTTTCGGCTGGGATGATCGTTGACGTTTCTCCTCCAGAATATGAATCTCGTCTCGCAATCCTTAAAGTAAAGCTTAAAGATCTTAATCTTAATCTGGATCAGGAGATCGTGGAGTATGTTGCTTCCGCTGTGGACGGCAATATCCGTGAACTGGAAGGGAATTTGAATATAATCGTTTGCCAATACCGCTTAAAAAATAAACCTCTATCCCTCTCGGAAGTGAAAAATCTCCTTAAAAACAATATGCGACCTAAAAAAAACATGGCGATAAAGGATGTTGCAAAAATAGTCAGCGAGTATTATAAACTGGAAGAAACCTCGATTTATGAAAAGACAAGAAAGAAGGAAATAGTTAAAGCGCGGCAGGTGGTGATGTATCTCCTTCGGGAAGATTTTAGCGTATCTTACCCCCTTATAGGGCAAAAATTGGGAGGGAAGGACCACACTACGGTGATACACTCGTGTTTAAAAATAAAATCCGACCTAAAAGATGACCCGCAACTTTTACAGGAACTGGAGCAGATACGAATTATGTTCAAATAGGTGTTGATAAACTTGAAAAAATAAATAACAACGATACGGTAACTGAATAAAAAAACTTGACTATGTGTGGATAATAAAAAATAAAATAAAATTGAAAATTAAATGCAAATTAAAAAAATTAAGGATAAAAAATAAATAAAAAAATATTAGTCAAAAATAAAATTGAAACATTAAGAACAACCCATATTAAACAAGTCTATTATAAACTTATCCACTTACCAACACAGCTAGTAGTATTAATAGATTAAATATATAGAATATAGACATGAAACTAGAATGTAAAACCGAAGAATTAAAAAGTAAGGTTTCTCTTATAGAGAGGATCACCGGTAAAAATTTAACCCTGCCGGTTTTAAACTCTATACTTTTAATTGCATCTGGTAAATCATTAAAACTAAGATCTACTAACCTTAGCTTGGGTGTTGAAGTTGAAATACGCGCCAAAATTGAAAAAGAAGGAATTGCAGCCATTTCTGGGTCAGTTTTGAACGGTGTATTTTCTAATATTTATCAGAATGAAAATATTCATTTGGAAGTAGCGGATGGAAATTTACTTATACAGGCCAAAAAGAGTAAAATAAAGCTTAAAGGGCAGCCTCACGATGATTTTCCAACCATACCAAGAGTGGCAGGAACCAGTTTTGAAATAGACCCTAAAAAATTATCGGAAGGTATAAGGTCGGTTTACTACAGCTCTTCCCCGTCCGACATAAAGCCGGAAATTTCAAGCGTATATATGTACACTGATGATGATAATCTGGTTTTTGTCTCTACCGACTCTTTTAGATTAGCTGAGAAAAAAATAAAAATAAAAGGCATTCCGGAGATAGAGGGCATACTCCTCCCTTTTAAGAATGTCGGAGAGATAATTAGGGTTTTTGGAGATTTAACTTCCGCGATTAAAATTTGTTTTAATAAAAATCAGATTTCCTTCTCCTCGGATGATGTTTATCTAACTTCTCGGGTTATCAATGGGATTTTTCCCGATTATCGCCAAATCATTCCTAAAACCTCCGCAATCACCACTGGCGCCGTAGTGTTAAAGCAGGATTTGCTGAATGCTCTCAAAATCTCCAATATTTTTTCGGATAAATTCAATCAAGTAAATCTTCGAATATCGCCGAAAGAAAAATTTTTTGAGCTTTCTTCCCACAACAATGATGTTGGCGAAAACAAGACTAATTTAGATGCTGCGATTACCGGTCTAGACATAGAGCTTAGTTTTAACTATAAATATTTTCTGGACTGTTTCCAGTCAATCACGACCGATAGCGTTTCCATCAAGCTTGCCGGCGCCGGGAGCCCTATAATGATAAACCCGGTGGGGGATGCCTCATTTACATATTTAATAATGCCAATGAATAGATAATAGGCCCGATGATTGAAATTAAAGACCTCTTATTTGGGTGGAGCGGCGTCCTTCTCCAAGAGGAGAACAAAATAGAATCAATTCGAGCTGCGGTTTCGGACACCATTGGTGTCGAAATAAAAAAGGAGGATATAAAAATAAAAAATAATACGGTTTTTTTGGATATGAAGCCGATCTACAAAAGTGAAATTTTTTTAAAGAAGGGCGAGATACTGTCCAGACTGGAAAACTCAATAGGGAAACTGGCTCCGGGAGATATACGATAGCTTAGTTAGAGTCCACCTTGAATGTTACGGATATCTCGTTTTTATTATATGCGTTATCATAGGCCACTATCTTTAGTTCATTCTCTGCCCGCAGGTTGGAAAGTTCGCTTGGCGTAAAGGAGACAAACGAAGGGTAGCCATATGTTCCTATATAGGCATCGTTTATAAAAACATCAGTCCGTAAAAGAGGGTAGGGCCCGGAACTGATGATTTTCAGGTTTATTTTTTGATTCGCGCGGTAAGTTGTGAAATTGTTCGGTTCAATTATCGAAACAATCGGGCGGGCATTATCCGTATGCACGTCGTCTATTGCAATCGGCTTGTCGTTTATGGTGGTAATACCGTATTTCCAGCTATTTTGCGCCCACCAATTTTGTATTGGAACTTCCCAATGAGTAAATTGAGAGTCGCTTGCCGGGTTTAGAGGAGGAGGTCCCATAATGTCATTTTTGTCTACCCAGTAGAGTATTGTGTGGACATTGGTAATCACTTTCTGCTCAATAGTTTCCTTTGGTGTGTTTGGACTGGCCAGCTTGCCGGATATTTTATCTACGAGGAATCCTTCATTGCCCTGCCAGAATCCCCGAAGGACCGGCTTTATCGTATTAGGATCCTCTTCTGTTTTTGGTTGCTCAAACTTTTCATCCGGCAGGCTTTTCAAAGCCTCCGTTATGAATTTATTCCAAATTGGCCCTGCCACCGCCGCTCCGCCTTTTTTCATCGGTGTGTTTTCGTTGTTTCCCGCCCAGACGCCCACCACCAAGGAAGGAGTATATCCTATCGTCCAGGCATCCCTGTTGTTGTTTGTTGTTCCGGTTTTTACCGCAACCGTTTTGCCGGGAATATAAAGAGAGGAATGGGCTCCAAAAGTAGGTATTCTAGCTTTTTCGTCGGATAAAACGTCAGAGATGAGAAGAGCAGTATTTTTAGGCAGGACTTCTTGCGGGTTCGGAGTAAATTCTTCCAGAACTTTTCCGCTGATATCTTCAATTTTTAAAATTCCGGTAGTTGAGTTCCGGATTCCGTTATTGGCAAAAACTCCATAGGCTCCAGTTATATCATAAAGGGACACCTCTCCGCCCCCGATGACAAGAGTCAGCCCATACCGGCTGATGTCAGAGAGGGTATTGATGCCCATGTCTTCGGCCGTTTTTAGGGAACTTGGAAGCCCGGCCAGATAAAAAAGCTTTACCGCCACCAGGTTGATCGATTGCGCAAGAGCGCTTCGGAGACTCATAGGTCCGCGGAATTTTCCGTCATAGTTGTCCGGCATATAGCAGTCTTCTTGGTTCTTTCCCGGCAAAGCCCTGCCATAAGGATCGCAGGTTGTCTGGAATTCTGTAGGCAAATCAAAGAGCACTGTTTCTGGCCTGAAGCCTTTATTAAAGGCTGTCGCGTAGATAAAGGGCTTGAAAGATGAACCGGGCTGACGGGACGCAGTCGCTACATTGAAATTGCCGTCTATTTCTTTATCGAAATAATCTCGGGAACCCGCCATAACCAAAATCTGCCCGGTTTTCGGATCGATCGCCATCAGACTGGCGTTTTTCCCGTTCCAATCCTTTTCATTTTTTAACGCGCCTTCCTTTACGATTTCCTCTCCCTTCTCCTGCAATTCATAATCAAGAGTCGTGGTGATTTTAATGCCGCCTTTTTGGATCATTTCTTTTCCATACTTCCTTTCAACGTAATCCTTGATATAAAATACGAAGTGCGGCGCCTTAATTCCGGTAGATGACTGCGGAGCAAAGGTTACTGCCTCCTTTCTTGCTTTGTCATATTCAACCTTAGAAATGAATTTAAGTTCAAGCATTCTGGAGAGCACATAATTTTTTCTATTCTCCAGCTTTTCCCTATTTTTTCCATAAGGCGATAGTGTCGTCGGGGACTGAGGTATGGATGCCAGATACGCCGCTTCGGCGAGCGTCAAATCAATCGGTTTCTTTCCGAAATAGGCTTTACTGGCTTCCTGAATGCCATAGATTGTTCCGCCGTAAGGGGCCTCATTCAGGTAATATTCCAGTATTTTTTCTTTCGGTATGTATTTATCTATTTTGGTGGCGATCACCCACTCTTTTATTTTTCGGGTATAGGATTTTTCTCGTGTCAGAAGCGTGTTTTTAACCAACTGCTGGGTTATAGTCGATCCTCCCTGAGTCCGGCCGTTACCGAATGTGTTAGACAAAACTGCGCGGATGATCGCAGTTAATTTTATTCCGCCATGATTATAAAATTCTGAATCCTCGATGGCTACAGTTGCATTCTTGATATTTATTCCCATAAGTTCGGCCGGTATATCCGTCCTTTTTATGTCTTTATGGATATCGTAGAGCAGGATTTCCCCTGTTCGGTCATATATTTGAGTGGAATTCACGACTTTCCTGTCCGTAAAAGATTGGAAATCGGGGATTTTCAGCGAAAAAAGCCAGATTATGATGACCCCGGCCATTAAAATGAAAACGCCGGCTAAAAACAGCACTACATTTTTCCAAAATCTGCGGTTTCTGATCAATTTCTTCATAGATTCGATTTTTCTCACTATGACCCTGAGTTTTTATCGAATGGGTCATTTTTCTTATAGTATCAGAAAATATGCTATTATTCGAGCATGGAAGTAATAACGGATAAAAACAAAATTGATGAGCTTTTAACACGGGGGGTGGAAAAAATATATCCTTCCAGAGAAAAGTTGAAAGAGGTGCTTCTTTCCGCTAAAAAGCTCCGTCTATATCAAGGTTTTGATCCAACAGGAGACAAATTGCATATAGGTCACATGGTAGGTCTACGAAAACACAGGCAATGGCAAGATCTTGGCCACGAAGTTATCTTTCTAATTGGAGATGGTACAGGCGAGGCGGGAGATCCGACCGGCAAGAAAAAAACTAGGGAAAAATTTTTTACCAGCGAAGAGCTTCGGGATAATGCCAAGGGTTACCTTAATCAAGCCGCTAAAATAGTACGTTTCGATGGAGAAAATCCTGTTAAAATCTTATACAATGGCGACTGGCTCAATAAGCTCACCAAAACTGACGTCTTAAATATAGCGCAAAATTTTTCCGTCCAGCAGTTGATAGAAAGAGATATGTTTCAGGAGCGATTGAAGGCAGGCGAAGAAATAAACATGCGCGAATTCTTGTATCCACTTCTTCAAGCATATGATTCCGTCGTCATGGATGTCGATCTGGAGCTGGGCGGATCAGACCAGACATTCAACATGCTAGCGGGCCGTACACTCATGAAAAAAATGAAGGGTAAGGAAAAATTTGTTATGACCACGCCGTTATTATCCGACTCAAAGGGAATCAAGATAGGCAAAAGCGAAGGCAATGTGATTGCTCTTACCGATAACCCAAACAATCTATTTGGGAAAATAATGTCTCTGGGAGATGATGCGATCATTCCCATATTTACTCTTTTGACAGATGTGTCGATGGAGGAAATAAATAGCTTTGATATCAAAAAAGACGCAATGAATTTAAAAAAACGCGTTGCCTCTCTTGTTGTTACCCAACTTCACAATGAGATCTTAGCCAAGGAGGCAGAAGAAAGTTTTGCCGATACTTTTCAAAAAAAAGAAATACCGGAAGAAATAGAAGAGCTAAAGATGGCGAAAGGAGGATCACTCGGCGATGCTTTAGTAAAAAATAAAATCCTTGTTTCCAAAAGCGAGTGGAGGAGACTGATTGAAGGAAACGCGATACATAATTTAGAAAAAAAAGAGGATATAAAAGAGCTAGATTTCAAGCCGACAGAAAATTTAGTCTTAAAGATAGGCAAAAAAAGATTTCTAAAAATAAAAGTAAAATAAAATAAAAAAACAGAAGCGAGGCTTCCGTTTTTTTATTAGTGGAATCTATTTTCCGGATCTGTATCGTCATCATCCAGCATCATTTCTTCAGGCAGGTCCAAAGATTCGTCAGAGTCGGCATCGCCGTGCTTGAAATCATCTTCTACTCCCTCTTCTTCATCTTGACTCATATAAATTTATCTAATTTGGGACTAACGTTTATAATTGCCTTCTTTGTACCAAAATCCAAAAAGCTTGGCAATAGAACATGTGGATAACTTGTCTTGCCTTGGCTAGACTACTGATTTTCACTGATAGAAGCCGATCAAAACTGATGTATATCAGGGTTTATCGGGTCATATCAGAGTTGATCTGTTGTGTGCGAACGCAGTGAGAGCGATAGCAACAGCGTCTAATTCATCGTCAGATGTCTTTTCTTCATCTATTTTAACCAGAATTCTCACCATTTTCATTATCTGTGTTTTATCTGATCTGCCATAACCAGTAGTGGCTATTTTTATCTGCGGGGGAGAAGCTTCGAAAATTTCAAGTCCAGCGCAAGAAGCCTCATAAATTAGCACCCCGCGGGCTTCGGCGACATGCATGACTGTTTTTTGGTTGGTATTTAAAAACAAAGTCTCAATCGCCAAAACTTCCGGCTTATGCTGTTTTATTATTTTACGCACCTCGTCTCCAATTAAGCGCAGTCTCTCCGAAAATTCTAATTTGGCTGAAGTTTTAAAACATTCAGAAAAGATTACAGCTTCCTTTGGTACGCCGAAGCCTCGTGCGGAGGCGACTTTTTCTACTACCGCAATTCCGAGCCTTTCAAACCCCGGATCTATTCCTAAAATTCGCATCCTTGAATTCTAACATTTTATTGCCTTTTTATACATTTATAGTAACCTAAAAGAGACCAGCTCTTTGATGAGTAGAAATACTGTCTCCACACAATCAGTGTGGTCTTGAGCTACGTCTACAATATGGACCTCAAACAAAAAAAGGATAGACTAGACGGCGTTGACAAAATGTTCGAAAAGGATCTCAAGAACGTCGCCGCCGAGGCGGAAAAAATGGCGTGGAGCGCCGGCGCTGGCGAGGGCGGCTTCGCGCCGTCGCAGTCGGATGCCCGAGCCGGGGAAGCTTTGCCGGGGACAGAAGATGGTCCCGACAGCAAAAGCACGCCGCTTTTGTGGGAGGGTATGGATTAGTTCGTTGAGCGGAAACACTCAACTTAGTATCGGCAATCGCTCGGATGAAGGGTCGTCCCCCATCCCGGCGATTTTTCATTTATTTCCTTATTATCATGTCAAGGTTGAACCTTGACATTTACTGCTCGCCATTATAATTAAGCCAGTCCCATATTTCATGTTCGAAAGTTTTTTCTTCTCCGAAGTAGTTTGGAAATTCAGCTGGATTGAGAATTCCACATTGAGGTCTGTGGATTTTCAGGTAATCCAAATAACTTGAGTAATCATACCTTGCTAAAAACTTTTTTGTTTCCTCTATATTTTTTATTCCATTTTTTCGCCATTCTGGATTTATTAATTTTACTGGATTTAAATGTATATATGAGAAAATATATTTTAGATATTTATCTGTATTAACATGTCGAGCTTTGAATCGGCTTTCAAATAGGGCTCCAGAGCGTCCATTTTTTTTATTGAAGTACATTGTATAAGCAGTCATTAATTTTTGCATAAATAAACTTATTCCATTTTCACCTTTTTCCCTTAAAAGCAAATGAAAATGGTTTGGCATTAAACAATATGTTCCAATATCTACTAATGTATTTTTTCGTTCCAAAAGAAAAAGATCATAAAATGATTTTTCACTATGATCGCTTAAATGAATCGTATCTACGCTGTTGCAAACAAAAAGAAGTGCGACAAAGCGTTGGTAATCTTTTTTGGACAAAAAAACCTTTCTTTTATCAGTACCTCGTCCATAACAATGATAGTATTCTTTTATTTCAAAATTAAAATTTCTCGACATACATAAATGATATTCTAATAGGTTTTCAATGTCAAGGTTGAACCTTGACATGATTTATATCGTTCTTTAAGTTATTCTTTAATTTTAGCTTGTGGCGGGATTTGAGAGAATCAATTTTTGGTTCATTCAAACCCCGCCCTAAGCTACCACTGCGACCGGCGGTTTTTAGACCATGAAAACACACACGGCCTCCGCTGCTTCCCCGCCGACACGACCGTACAGCAACATCAGAACGCTCACGATCATGACGGCCACGGCCACGGCGGACACGAAGCCACGAACTAAGTCTTCTTTGGACTAGTTCGTGGGACCAGCGGGGCCTTTTCTGGCCTCGCTGGTCAATCATTTTCAAAGTCCTGAAAAGACTTTTTTCATTGAAAAAGATTCTGGGACTTAAATGATATTCTAATAGGTTTTCAATGTCAAGGTTCAACCTTGACATCATGAGAGTTTTTCCTGCTTTTCTTTGAATTCGAATCCAAGGTGCCCATGCGCTTTTTTTGTGGCTACGCGTCCGCGGGCGGTGCGTTCAAGCAGTCCGAGCTGTATCAGGTACGGCTCAATGATTTCTTCCACCGTTGCTTCTTCTTCGGACATTGCGGCCGCAATTGTTTTGAGTCCTATCGGTCCGCCGCTAAATTTTTCAATTAGTATTTCTAAAAATTTTCTGTCAGAAGAATTAAGTCCGATGTCATCAACCGCCAACATGTTGAGGGCATCTATAACTATTTTTTTATCAAGAATATTTCCACTTTTTTGCTTCGGCACGCCAGAGTTTTTGGCGGAGGCGGCTTTCACTTGGGCAAAGTCGCGCGCTCTTTTCAAAAAATAATTCGCGGTGCGAGGAGTGAACCGGCTTCTTTTGGCAATTTCTTTCAAGGCTTCTTCTTCCAAGACAATATTTAAAAGTTTGCTGGATCTTTCTATTATTTTGCCTATTTCTTCATGGGAATAAAATTCTAATCTAAATACTCCTCCAGAAAACCTTGAGCGAAGAGGGGAGGATACAAGTGCGACTCTGGTGGTTGCCGCGATCAGGGTAAAGGGCAGTAGATCGAGCTGGATAGTGCGAGCTGAAGGTCCCTTGCCTATGATAATGTCGAGGACGCCGGACTCCATGGCTGGATAGAGTATTTCTTCCACCACTTTGTTCAATCTGTGAATCTCATCTATAAAAAGGATATCGCCTGGGGCGAGATTAGTCAGGATTGAGGCTAAATCACCCACTTTTTCGATTGCCGGTCCGGAAGTTATCTTCATTTGTCGGCCAGTTTCTTTGGCGATTAGATGAGCTAAAGTGGTTTTACCAAGCCCCGGGGGACCGTAAAAGAGTATGTGTTCAGGTATGTGTCCGCGCTCTTCGGCTGCCCGCAAAAGTATTTTTACATTGTCTTTTATATGTTTTTGGCCAATATATTCATCCCAGCGGGTGGGCCGCAGGGTCATGTCAAGGACACTTTCTTCGATTTTGTCTTTATTTTTAGGCATTTTTAGCTTGATCCCGTTAGAAGCAGAGGGTCGCTGCGAGCCCTCGCGGCTTCTAAACGGGATTGACATTAACTCTATAATATGCTATACTAGAAAAGTACTAAGGTTATCAACACAGTATCAACCAAGCTATCAACATTATAGCATTTGCGCCGTTTTGTTTATAGTAAAATAGTTTGGAGGTCTTTGAGAAGGCATTAATCTCTAAGCAATCAGCCACAGGTTATACGAATTTGCGTAGGACGTTCTGGTAGAATTTATTCTTTCTGGCGCTATCCTATAATAATTTGTTACTCTCGGAGCCTAGCTCTGAAAGGATTGTTTAGAGATTAATGCTTTTTCTTTTGTTGATAAAGAGGACCAGTTTTGTTAATGTCTAATATAGCGTTATGAATCTCAAGACAAAAATTGCCTTAATAGGTTTCGGTAAAATGGGGCGTGAAATTGATGCGCTGTGCCGTGAATCGGAGAATTTTGAAGTTGTCTCCGTTAGTTACAAAAATATAACTGATAAATTAGATCTCAAAGGCATTGCCAAAGCTGACGTTGCGATAGATTTTACTTCCAAAGATATAGTTTTGGAAAATATAGAGAAAGTTTCCAGGCTGGGGATCAATATGGTTATTGGAACCACTGGCTGGCATGAAGACCTCGATAGCGTTAAAAAAATAGTTAAAAAATACAAAACTGGACTTTTGTACGGCCAAAACTTTTCAGCCGGCGCAAATATTTTTTTTAAAATTACCGCTTTTGCCGCCGGGCTTTTTGCAAAATTTTCCGAATATGACGCATATGGCATGGAAATTCATCACAAGGCAAAATTAGACAGCCCTTCCGGAACTGCCCTAAAAATCAGAGATGAAATCAAGAAAAATTCTCCATACAAAATAAATTTTACCTCAATCCGCGCCGGCCGGAATCCTGGATTTCATGAGGTTGTCTTCGACAGTCCCGCTGACGGCATAACGCTTTCGCATCAGGCCTACAATAGAACTGGTTTTGCCAAGGGGGCGCTCCTCGCTGCCCTATTTCTTAAAAATAAGAAAGGGGTTTATTCTTTTGAAGACGCATTAAAATGAAAAAAATAAATTTTTTTGGTTCAATACCGGCTATCGTCACGCCTTTTAAAAAAAATGGGGATTTGGATCTGGCGGCGCTCGAAAAATTAGTTGATTATCAATTGAGGGGCGGAGTGGATGCCATAGTTGTGGCTGGATCTACCGGAGAAGCAGCAACTTTA
The DNA here is from genome assembly GCA_016196605.1 of Candidatus Nomurabacteria bacterium. Taxonomy (GTDB): domain Bacteria; phylum Patescibacteriota; class Minisyncoccia; order Phycocordibacterales; family UBA9973; genus UBA9973. The sequence goes on from JACPXJ010000003.1 coordinate 15,339, forward strand.
AGCGATGAAGAGTTCTCCAAAGTCATAAAAACTGTTGTCCAAAAAGTTTCCAAAAGTAAAATTAAAGTTCCGGTAATCGCCGGAGCAAGTTCAAATGATACTAAGAGAGCGGTGCATCTTTCCAAACTCGCCAAGGATTCCGGAGCGGACGCTTTGCTTCATGTGACGCCTTTCTATAACAAGCCAACCCCAAATGGCCTGATGCTTCACTATAAGGAAATTGCCAAAGCAACGGATATGCCGATCATAATTTACAACGTCCCCGGCCGAACCGGATCGAATGTTCTTCCCGCCACCATCCTCCGTATCGGGAGGGAGGTGAGAGAGGTGGTGGCAGTCAAAGAAGCTTCCGGATCCCTGAATCAGATGATGGAGATAATTGACGGAGCCGCAAACGAAGGCCCTAAAGACTTCACAGTACTTTCCGGCGATGATGCTCTTACTCTGCCGCTTATCGCTGTCGGAGGCAAAGGCTGTATTTCTGTCGTTGCGAATGAAGCACCTAAATTATTTTCCAACATGGTTCATCTTGCTCTCCAGGGTAAAATGAAAGAAGCAGAAAAATTACATTATGAGTTACTTCCGCTCATGAATGTCAATTTTATTGAATCCAATCCAATTCCAGTCAAGACGGCGATGGCTCGCATGGGCCTTATCGAGGAAAGTTTTCGTCTGCCTCTTACCTCGCTCGAAGAAAAGAACAGACCAATAATAGAAGAAGTTTTGAAAGACCTTAAATTGATAAATCGGTAAAATAAATGGCCAGCATAAATAAAAATTACAAAAAACTACAGGGAGCATATCTGTTTTCAGAAATAGCCAAACGCACGGCGGATTCCCAGAAAAAAAATCCGGGTGTAGAAATAATGCGTCTAGGCGTCGGCGATACCACGGAGCCACTGACCCCCTCCGTCATTAAAGGATTAAAAAAGGGTGTGGAGAAACTTGGGAATGCCAAAACATATACCGGCTATGGAAATACGCAAGGAGACGTACAACTCCGAAAAGCGCTTGTAGATTTTTATAAAAAAAGAAATGTAAATCTGAGCCCGGAGGAGATTTTTATCAGCGACGGAGCGAAATCGGACTCCGCAAATATCCAATCAATCTTTGGCTTGGATAATGTTGTGGCCGTGGCTGACCCTGTTTATACGGTTTATGTCGATAGCAACGTCATTGCCGGACGGACGGGAGAATTTATAAATGGAAGATATGCAGGGCTGGTATATATGGAATGCAACGAACAGAATGGTTTTATACCGGTGCCTCCAAAAGAGAAGACGGACATTATTTATCTCTGCAGTCCCAACAATCCAACCGGGGCGGTTGCCACCCGCGATCAATTGAAATCCTTTGTTGACTACGCGCTCAAAAACAAGGCCATTATAATTTTTGACGGGAGTTACGCTGGATACATTTCTGATCCGACTCTTCCTAAAAGTATTTATGAAATTGAGGGTGCAAAAAAATGCGCGATCGAAATAAACAGTTTTTCTAAGTGGGCAGGATTTACCGGAGTCCGCCTGGGTTGGACCATTGTGCCCATGGATCTCGTCGTGGAGGGGACAAAAAAAGATAAAGTGAACAGTATTTGGAGCAGGAGGCAAAATACTATGTTCAACGGAGCATCTAATATTGCACAGGAGGGAGCGCTCGCAGTGTTAGGAGAGGAGGGGCAGAAAGAAAGCAAAAAATTAATATCGTATTATATGGAGAACGCGGCTTTGATAAAAAAAAGTCTCGAGGACTTGGGTTTTAAAGTTTTTGGAGGGGAGCATGCCCCCTATATATGGCTCAAAGTGCCCGGGGGTCTGACTTCCTGGGATTTCTTCAATAAACTTTTAGAGGAAGCGCATGTCGTGGGAACACCCGGATCAGGATTTGGGTCGCAAGGTGAAGGATATTTGCGCCTCTCCGCATTTGGGGATAAAAAAACTGTCGAAAAAGCGATGAAAAGCATTAAGGATAATTTAAAGCCATGAAGATAATGAAATTTGGCGGCACATCGGTGGCCCACGCTTCCAATATCAATAAAGTCATCGACATCATTGAGAACGCGCAAGGCTCCGGCCCGCTACGCCCAAGCGAAAGCGTGGCGAGCGAGCCAAAGGAAAAAATCGTGGTGGTGGTGTCTGCTATGAGCGGCATCACCGATGATCTCATACTCCTCGCCAATCTTGCTTCAAAAATGGATCTCAAATATAAGATAGTTTTTGAGAGTATTTGCGGCAGGCACAATCAGGCCATCAAAGAATTAATTAATTCCAAAAATACGGAGCGGGTGTTGAAGGAGATAAGTAAAAAATATGGAGAGTTGGAAGAAATAGTAAAAAACATTTTTTCCGCAAAAGAGCTCTCTCCGGCCTCGCTTGATAGAGTAATGAGCTTCGGCGAGCAGCTCTCTTCATATGTAATAAGCGAAGCAATAAAAGGGCGAAAAATGCAGTGCGAATTCGTAGATTCTAGAAAAATTATTAAGACGGACGATAATTTTGGTGATGCGAATGTGGATTTGGAAAAATCCTATAAACTAATGGGGGATCATTTCAGGCGTGACGCGCTCTATATTATGGGTGGATTTATAGCTTCTACCAAAGATGGCGTTACTACTACTTTGAGCCGCGGCGGTTCGGACTACACTGCGTCTTTAGTTGGCGCGGCTTTAGATGCCTCAGTGATTGAGATTTGGACGGACGTGGATGGCATCATGACCGAGGATCCTAAGAAAATGAAGGACGCCCTTCTCATTCCGGAAATATCTTATGAAAAAGCAGAGGAAATGGCGTATAATGGCGCGAAAGTGATTCATCCAAAGACTATAAGACCGGCAGTGCTAAAGAGCATTCCGATATATGTTAAAAACACTTTTAATCCAGAAGGGACTGGCACCAAAATAAGCAATGCCAATGAAATCAGTAAAAATTAAAAAAATACCGGTAGGGATATTGGGGGTGACAGGCATGGTGGGACAAAAGCTCTTGTCCCTGCTCCAAAATCATCCGTGGTTTGACGTGGCAGCTGTAGCGGCCTCGAAAAATTCTAAAGGAAAAAAACTTGGCTCTTTTACTATCTATTCTGCAGAGGACGACATCGAAGAGATTTCTAAAAAATGCAGGATAATTTTTTCAGCCATAAACGCCAAAAATGAACAGAAAGATTTTATAAAAAAAATTGAAGAAGCTTATGCGGCGAGGGGAGTGGCAGTCGTTTCCAATAATTCCGCCCACAGATGGACGAAAGATGTGCCTATGATCATACCGGAAATAAATCCGCACCATCTGGATATTATCCGAGCCCAAAGGAAAAAGCGCGGCTGGACGAGCGGGCTTATAGTTACTAAGCCAAATTGTTCTGTGCAGTCGTATGTCCCTCTTCTTCACGCGTGGAAAAAACTTGTTCCGAAGAGAGTAATCGTTTCAACTTATCAGGCGATTTCCGGCGCAGGAAAAAATTTGGAAACTTGGCCGGAGATGGCGGACAACGTCATACCATATATCAGCGGCGAGGAAGAAAAATCCGAACAAGAGCCGAGTAAAATTTTAGGCAGGATAAATAAGCTTAAAAAAGATGAATTTGTTTTAGAAGATGCTATAAAGATTTCCGCCAACTGCATCCGCGTCCCGGTTACTGATGGTCATTTGGCCGCTATCAGTGTCGAGTTTCAAAAAGAGACATCAGGGAAAGAATTGATTAAATTGCTAGAAGACTTTAAAAATCCTTTAGCTAGTCTGAATTTACCTTCTGCTCCCATGCCTCTCATTACCTATTTTAAGGAACCAGACCGCCCGCAGACCCGTATTGATCGGGATTTATATAATGGAATGGGCATTAGTGTCGGCCGCATACGGAGAGACCAAGTGTTGGGCTGGAAATGCGTTGCTTTATCGCACAACACCATTCGCGGGGCTGCCGGCGGCAGTGTGCTTACGGCTGAGCTATTAGTAAAGAAAGGGTATATCAAATAGTTATGGAATTTTATAAATATCACGGCACAGGGAACGATTTTATTCTGATAGATAATCGTCAAAATAAATTCGATGTTAAAGATGTAAAAAAGATCAAGCTTTTGTGCGACCGCCATTTTGGTATCGGTGCAGACGGGCTCATTCTTTTGGAGAATTCTCCGAAAGCAGACTGTTTTATGAATTACTACAATTCGGACGGAACTTTGGCGGAGATGTGCGGCAATGGAGTGAGGTGCACAGCTAAATTTTTTTTAGAATTGACAAAGTCCCAAAAGAATAAAGTGAAAGAAATAAAAATAGATACAAAAGCAGGGATAAAGAAAGTGATGGTGAACAAAGACGGGAGCTTTTCTGTAAATATGGGGATTCCGGTATTCTCGCATTCCGACTTTCCCGAAAGTTCTCTCACTTGGGAGGGTGTTGAATTTAAATTTGTTTCCATGGGCAATCCGCATGCAGTAGGAATAGTAAAGAACCTATCCGAAATTGACATTTCTGATATCGGACCGAAAATAGAGAATCATCCTATTTTCCCAAACAAAATCAATGTAGAAATTGTCGAAAAAATTAATGATGATAATTTCAATGTAAAAGTCTGGGAACGCGGCTCTGGAGCTACTCTTGCCTGCGGCACCGGCGCTTGCGCCGTCTATGCTTGCGTTAGGCAAGGCCTAACGCAGAAAGAGGTCGTATTAGAATTTCCCGGCGGAAAACTATATTTGTCGGAAAATAAAGAGGGGGAAATAATTCTTCGCGGTCCGGCCGCTTTTGTGTTTAAGGGGGAGATAAAATAAAATACAATTCTCTACTCTTCATTCAAATCCACCACGCTTTGCACTTCTTCTATGGAAGTAATGCCGTTTAATATTTTCACTATTCCATCCTGGCGCATAGAGAGGATGCCTTGTTTACTTGCCACTTTTTTTATTTCACGCTCGCTTGGATTTTCCGGCATTATTTTTTCTATCGCTTCATTTGTTTTGATCGCTTCAAATATTCCGATTCGCCCTTTATATCCAGTGTTGTTGCATTTGCCACAGCCGACTGCCTGGAAGATTTTTAACGGAGCAACCGGATCTATTTTGTAGTTTTTCAAACTTTTTCCCTCTTTTTTAATGCTGTCCATTACCAATTTTATTGTATCTTTTTCTTTTTCTGTCGGAGTATATTCCTTTTTACAGGATAAGCAAAGCCTTCTTACCAAGCGTTGAGCCAGGGAGAGCGACAAAGCGGAAACCAAAACCTTGGGGTTTACCCGGAGATCAATCAGGCGGGGGATCACTCCGGCGGCGTTATTGGTATGCAAAGTTGAAAAGACGATATGCCCGGTGAGCGATGCCTGTACGGCTATTTCCGCTGTTTCTTTATCGCGTATTTCACCCACCATGACTACATCCGGGTCTTGGCGCAGCGCCGAGCGCAAGCCTTCCAAAAAATCATACCCTTTCTTTTCATTCGTCTGCGTCTGGGTTATTCCTCCGAGATGGTATTCTATCGGATCCTCAATTGTTATAATTTTTATTTCCGGTGAATATATTTTCCGCAAAAATGCATACAAGGTAGTGGTTTTTCCGCTTCCAGTAGGTCCGGTGACCAATATCAGACCGTTTGGCTTTGATATTTCCTGTTCTATGATAGAAAAAAGATACGGCTCAATTCCTATTTCTTCCAGATTAACTCTTATGGATTTCGGGTCGAGTATACGCATCACTATGGACTCTCCATAAGCCCCCGGTATGAGGGAAGTACGGATACTTATCTCCTCCTTGTCTTCCATTATGCTAAAGCGTCCGTCTTGCGCGATTTTTGAAGTCAGTTTCATTCCAGAAAGGAGCTTGATTCTGGAGTTAAGCAGGCGGTAAACGTCTAAACCGAAGAAATTTATATCTTGCAGTACGCCGTCAAGCCGCAGCCGCAGTCTCCCGCGGTCCTTTTCAGGCTCTATGTGTATGTCCGAGGCCTTGATGGCGATAGCGCCGGCCAGAATTATTTCAAGTATGCGGGAAATTTTGTGAATCTTGTTTCCTTCCAGGGCTTCTATCACCAGCTTCTCGATGTCCTTCATGTGTTCTATTTTTTTTGCGGTTTCTCTTAAAATTTCCGGAGAAATATCCAGTCCTCCCACTTTTGAACTTTCAGCCATCGATATTTCCTGATACCTGTCCCAGACTTTGTTTAGACTGGCGGAGGAAGCCATGTAGAATACCGGTATCAAATTTATTCTCTCCATCGAATCCTTGATTTCTTGAAAAAGTTCCGGTGATGGCGTGCGTACAGCTATGAAAATATTCTTGCCAAAAAGCTTGAAAGGCGCGACGTTCATTTTTACCGCTTCATCATGCGGTATCGCTCGGAGGGCTTCATTGTCTATGCCCAGCCGGTAAAGATCAACATAAGGCAGGTGATACTTTGATTCCGCTAGGCTGGCGACCAATTCTTCCTCTTCCTGTTTATGCAGCTCGTCCAGCTGTTTTTTTTGTTTTTCCTCGTCAAATAAAGCCATTTATTCTTTCATAATACAACATTCTAACCGTTCTTTATAGGCATAACCCTCTTGACTTTTTCGATAAAATGATATATAATTGTGGAAGCTCTGGGCTATGGCCTGCAAAATGATCATGGATGGAGTGCGCGACCCCGAAAAAGTCGCGGAAGTCCTCCAGACTATCGTCGACGAAGCTGCGGAGGTAAAAGTCTACCTCCGGCGCCTGTTCGGTAACCAACATGTCGCCATCTATGAACTGGTGGCGAATGCCACGTTCGTTCAGATGTTCGGCGAAGTCGGAGGGAGCCGGCACCGCTGGAAGGATAAAGACACGGCGGTTGAATTCGCCCGTCAAAATCTCGACAAGCTCGGACCAAACGCCAACTTCTTCGAGTTGGAAAATGGCTCCGTTGTCTACTTGCTTGTCTACGACGGTGGCGAGCTTGATGTCGGCATGGATCCGCTCTCAAACGATAACGTCTGGCGCGCCGAGTGCCAGCATCGTGTCCTAGTTCCGAAACTTGCTGTTTCTCCTTCATTTATTTGGAGGAGTTTTCTTTTCAGTATTTTTTTCTAGACCTTTTTTCCAGCCACCGAGCATTCTGCCTATTTCATCCAAGTTTTCCGAAAGTGCTG
>JACPXJ010000009.1 GCA_016196605.1 Candidatus Nomurabacteria bacterium
CGGTAAAATCATAGAATGCAACTTTATATCCCCAATAGCGCTTGGCTGGGAAACATAGATCCTTTTCTTCATGCGTTAGACATAAATCACCCCGGAAAACTGCTCATTTCCTCCCATCCAAAATGGATCTCAATTCATCCAGTCATTTTATGTATGATTGCCGCATTAGGATTAGAGTGTAAGCCGAAAATAAATAGCATCTTTTTTGTAGTGCGAACACATAACATGAACGCTGCAGCGGGCGACATCGCACTGCAAAAAAGATGCTTTGAACTAAGCCGCAACTCGGACTAAAAATCTATGGGGATTGCTTTTTTTCGACAGGCACAGTTGCCTGAATAGCAGGGAGTATTTTTTTCAAATACGCGCACGAATGGAGGCTTGCGGGTATTTTTAACGATAGCTTTGGCATGATATTTGAACGATTTTCCCCTGTTTTTAAACGCACAACGAAACTCATCCTACCACGGATTTTGCAGTATAAAAATGACAACTTATTTGCAAAAATTTCATTGATTCTCATGAGGTGTCAAATACCGTGTTGTTAAATTTTGAAGGAAGCGTGCGAATACGCTGCAATTGGCCTTGCTTACAAGAGGGGCAAAGCGTGATATCCTTGCCCGTCAACTCAAGCATCAACGTTGCCACGTCTTTTTTCTCTGCCGATTTTCTGGGTTTAGCTTTAAGCTGCTTTTGTATCTTCCCCACTTTTTTAGCCTTACAGGCATTCGCCAAAAAACCAAAGCTTCGAATGCGCATAAATCCCTTGGGCACAACATGGGATAAAAAACGCCGAATAAATGCTTGGGGTGCAAGCCGCATGACTTTTTCTTTATTGCCATCTGCATAATCACGCCACCTGAAGGTGACAGATTGTTCGTCACAAGCTAATATCCGATAATTGGATATGGCAATTTTATGGGTATATCGCCCCAGATAATTCAGTAATTTTTCTGGGCCTGCAAACGGCGGTTTGGCATACACGACCCACTCTTTTTTCATTAACGTATCAATGAATCGATTAAAGCTTTTTTTCGTTAATTCTTTTGTTAATTGTTCAGGTAGTCTTAATGCTTCTTGCTGATATAAACAGCGTAATTTAGTGATAAAAATCCCTCTGAACAATTTCGACATCACCTTCACAGGAAACAAATATTTCTTAGAGGAATTCCACTTTCCATTCAACTTCAATGCGCCACCAGGCACGATACAATGCGCATGATTATGTTGTGATAAATTTTGACCCCAGGTGTGTAAAATAGCGAGCATTCCCATCTCACCATTTAAACGCTTCGGATCTTTGCCTAATTTTTTGAGCGTCTTCCAAGCAGATTCAAACAGCACGTTGTATAATATTCGCTTGTTATAAAGTACCAAGTTATTCAGCTCATGCGGTAACGTAAAGACAACATGAAAATAACAAACCGGCAGTAATTCAGTTTGTCTTGCCGATAGCCATCGAGCTGCTTTAAAAGATTCACATTTGGGACAGTGCCGATTACGACACGAATTATAAGAATACTGGATGAAGTCACATTGATTGCACTGTTCAGCATGACCTCCCAATAGGTTAGTCCGACAATTTTGAATCGCGTGAAAGACTTTGTATTGCTCCGGTGTTAATCGATTCGCTCGATAATAGGCCTCGCCATGCTGTCGAAAAATATCGGCAAGTTCAACCAGTGGTTTTGCCACGGGCTCTGGTTTTGTGCACACGCTGTTATAGCTTTAATCGATCAATCGGAGAGATTAAATTTTGGTGTCTATTGGGCACAAAATCTAAATAACGGACGGTAGATTGAATGCTGACGTGTCCCAGTAATGATTTAATCGCAAAAATATCTGCGCCGGATTCCAGTAAGTGGGTTGCAAATGCGTGACGCAAACTGTGAATGCCGCCCGATTTTTTTATGTTTGCTTTTACTTTTGCGTCTTTAAATATTTGCGATGCCCTATGCGTAGAGAGGGGTTTATTCGTATTGTTTTTGCCGGGAAAAACGTAATCTTTGAATTGACACGCTTTCCAATAATCGCGTAGCGCTGAATACACGACGGGAGATAAAATAACGTAACGATCTTTACCACCTTTCGCACATCGGATGTGCAGGGTCATTCGATCACTATCAATATCATAGACTTTTAAATTAACTGCTTCGGATACACGAAGCCCAGAACCATAAATAACCACTAACAAAGTGCGATATTTGATATGGATGACAGACTTAATAATTTGCTCAACGTCCTGCGTGCTTAATATATCCGGTAATTTATAAGTGACTTTAGTCGTGGATAAATTTATTTTAAATAATGGCTTGCGCAGGGTGATGCAGTAAAAAAAGCGTAGGCCATAAATTTGGGTGTTGTAGGTGTTGGGGGCTAGTTTCTTCTCTTGCTTCAAATAAAGCAGATAGGCCTTGACTTCTTGCTCACTTAATTCTTTTGGCGATTTGTTGTAATAATCACGAAGCTGAGTGATGGCGTTCAAATAGATTGTCTGGGTTGATTCAGCCAGCCCAACCAAAACCATTTCTTGCTTCATTTTCTCGCGTAAAGTTGACATAATGCTATCTCCTGTAGATTGTTGATAAAACAACGCCTACAGGGCTGATCGTCCTGTTGGGGTTGTGTAAAATTATTCTTAACAGGATTGATCAGCTTTTTAAATGCTTTATGCGCCTACCATGCAACATAGTCTGCTTGATTGATGCCAAGTTGGCAGATGAGGTAAGTAAAAATGAAAATCTTTGGGTTAGGGGCAGGCTTGGCTAATGGCAGCTGCCGCAAAGCGGCTTAGTTCAATATGATATCTTCTGAAATAGATGTAGCAGTATAAAAAAATATTGCTATTTTTAAGCCGACTGACGAAGTCATTTACACAGAATTATTTACAGTCCCGCAGCGTCTCCTTGTGCTTGTCTTTAATTATTTGATGCTCAGACCTCGGAGCTCATCAAGCTGGGCCGTTGCCCATCCTGAAAGCGAAAATGAACCCCGACCTCTACATGTAGGAGGAACTGAAGAATGCAGGCGCGAGAAATCTGTTCGTCGTCTTCTGCGAGCCCGACATCGCGGCCTGGTTCGTCGGCACCGACTACAAGGAAGAAAGCTTTTTCGTCCGCCACGCC
>JACPXJ010000015.1 GCA_016196605.1 Candidatus Nomurabacteria bacterium
ATAGTCATTGCCGGGAGCGGAATGTCCACCGGCGGGAGAATCGTGCATCATGAAAGGCATTTTTTGCCGGACCCAAATAACACCCTTTTGCTTACCGGCTACCAAGCGGTTGGCAGTCCCGGCCGATTAATCCAAGAGGGAGTAAAAACTGTCCGGATCACAGGCGAGGACGTAGTGGTCCGATCGCATATCGTGACGATCACTGGGTATTCGGGGCATAAAGATTCGGACGGCCTGCTCGCTTTTGTCCAGGATACGGAAGAAACGCTTAAGAAAGTTTTTGTGGTCATGGGCGAGCCGAAGTCAGCAATGTTTTTAGTGCAGAAGCTTCGGGATTATGTAGGCATCGATGCTTATGCGCCGGAGTCGGGGAGCAGCGTGACTCTAGAGTGTTAAAAATGTTCCAGCAAAAGTAGCAGGAAAAAGGTACGCATAAAATTCAGCCGAATTTTTGCTCTGGGTACGGCTACCCGGCCTGCGTAGCCCATTTTTCTGCTACTTTTGCTTCCACATGATATAATGAATGTATGGATTCCTTATTCAACACTAAGCACGGACACAGTCAGATAAAAATTTGCGTTTCCGGAGCGGCCGAGACAGGTCACTGCGGCATAGACGCATTGGAAAAAGCAAAGGAACTGGGGCGTGAAATTGCCCGCCAGGGGCGGTACTCGTTACGGGGGCAACCACCGGGTTTCCGCTCTGGGTGGCTATGGGACTCAAAGAAGTGGGCGGAATTTCTATCGGGATATCACCAGCGGCGACGGAAAAAGAACATGTTGAGGTTTACAAGCTTCCTATTGATTACATGGATTTGATCATGTACACCGGCTTTGGCTATGCCGGGCGCGACATATTGCTCACTCGTTCGGCGGATGCCATCATTTTAGGCTGCGGGCGCATCGGCACTATCCATGAGTTTACAATTGCGTTTGAAGATGACAAACCAATTGGAATTTTTGAAGGTCCTTGGGAAATGGGAGGGGAATTGGAAGATATTATAGAGAAAAGCCATCGTCCAAACACAAAAATTGCAATCGGGTCTAATCCAAAAGAGCTTCTGGAAGCTGTCATTGAGATAGTCAAAAGGGATAAGATAGAGGAATACAGAATTATTCCAGATTCATTTTCAACAAAAACTTAATTTATTTTACTGACTCAACTACTTTAGCGAAAGTAGATGGATGATGCTCGGCAAAGTCCGCAAGGATCTTGCGGTCGAGCATTATCTTTTTCTTGGTGAGCCCGTTGATCAATTTGGAATAGGTTGTTCCTAGTTCTCTGGCGCCTGCGTTGATTTTTATGTTCCAAAGCTTTCGGTTGTGAGATTTTTTGTCTCTCCTGTGCGCAAAAGCGTAGTTGCCGGCATGGAGAAGCGCGTCCTTTGCCTGGCGTTCCTTGGTACTTCGTCCATGGCGGAAACCTTTAGCTTGCTTCAAAACGCTTCGGCGTCTTTTTAATGCATGTACTCCCTTTTTTACTCTGGTCATATATAATCAATTACGAATTATTAATTAATAATTACGAATTTAAATTCTTAATTCGTAATTTGAAATTGTTAATTTAATTAAAGGGCATCAGATGCGACTTCGGTTTGTTCTTAATGATGAAATTCTGTCCTTTCTTTCCGGCAAGCTGCCTGGTGCGGGATTGCTTTGCGTTGAAATGATTAAAACCCGGCTTCCTGGAGAGGATTTTGCCGTTTTTTGTGACTTTTAATCTTTTGGAATACGATTTGTTTGTTTTCATGATACTTTTACCTTTTTTCTATTGTTGTCGTTAAACCTTTCGGACCTTTTTTATACGCATCCGATACCTTATAATCTTCCGTGATCAAATGAAGCACTCGGTCCAAACGTTCCCTCAAAAATTTCTCATCCATATATTTGGCGCGACCGGCAAGAAAGAGTTCTACTTTTACCCTGTGTCCCTCCTTGATCCATTTGGAAGCAGTCTTGGCCTTTAGTTCCAAGTCGTGGTCCCCTGTTCCTATTTTTATCTGAATTCCTTTTGTTTCTGTCCTATTCGCGCCAGCTTTGGCCTTTTTTAATTTCTTGCTGGCCTCATACTGATACTTGCCGAAGTCCATTATTTTTCCTAATGGAGGATTCGCATTCGGTCCAATTTCGATCAAGTCTAAACCTTTACTTTGAGCCAATATGAGAGCGTCTTTTATACTTAAAATGCCAAGATTCTTATTTTCACTGTCTAAAACCCGCATTTCTGTCGCCCGTATTTGGTTGTTTATTCTTTCACGCAAATTGATCTTGTTGCCGAATAGGATTTGATGCCTTTTGGCTCTACGGAATATAGCTTATTTCGAACCCAAAGTCAACGAACTTTAATTTATGGCTGGCGTTGACTGTCTTCTGCTGATGATCGTTAACGGAACGACAACAAAGTATGCATAGCTAAGGCCGATCCAGAAGAACATGAATATCCCTAGTGGAATAATCGGCCAAAGCATTTGTGTCCTACCCTGTCTGACTCTCCGGTGGACGATGAATCCTAGGACTAAAACAAACACTAATAAAAATGGAATTGTGGGCGGTATTAATTGACATCCTGTCGGCAAGCAATTCACGTTCTCTTCGATCAGCATGAATGGTAGCGAGCTTATGAGAAATTTAGGAAAAACCGGTCCTGGAAGTCGTAAGAACCAGCCTGCGATCCTTTCTCGAAAAATGACGATTAATACGAAGGTGGTGAACAGAAACATCACATCTCCCAAAAAACTAAGTGGTGAGTCCATATTATTATTTTATTTCGAATTACGAAACTCCGCAATGTGGAGATGGGGGAAATCGAATCCCCGTGCAGAAGGTTAATGCACTGAAGTCTACATACGTAGCGCGCTTTTTTGTTTAAGCTAAAAAATTCTTAAGCGAGCCAAATATTTTTTAACCGAGCCTCTTTGTTTCGGAGAGAAGCCGAGACACTCTTTCTCCTATCCCGATAATGTTATGCCCCGTCTTATATATCGGAAGTCTACAAGAGAGACACGAGCTTACGCCGAAGCGGAAACTCGAGCAAAAGCGAAGTCATTCATACCGAAGTATGGAGAGACCGCAGCCTTTACCTTAGAAGCTAATTTTACAATTAGACTATTGGACGAATTTTAACGAGGTTACGTCCATACTCGGTATGCATCAATGCAGATTGCCTGCTGTCTATGCCTGGCATCCCCATTTAGTTTCCAGTTTTCAATGAACGCCTAATCTCGCGATCTGTGTCGCGTTTTTTTATAGATTCGCGCTTATCAAATTTTTTCTTGCCTTTCACTAAAGCAATCTCCAATTTGATTTTTCTGCCTTTATTATACACCGATAATGGGACGATTGTCAAACTTTTATTTTTCTCGCTTCCTGCGAGCTCGCTGATTTCTTTTCGAGTCAGCAGTATTCGGCGATTACGAAGAGGGTCGTAATCTTTTTCTGCATTCTTCGGCTGATAAGGAGGGATATTTGCGTTAACAAGAAAGGCTTCTCCTCCACGAATGATAACGAAAGCTCCTTCTAAGGACATTTTCCCCTCTCTTGCAGACTTTACTTCCGTGCCCAAAAGCTCAATACCAGTTTCGTATTTTTCTAGAATTTCATAATTGAAACGCGCCTTGCGGTTTTCTGCATAGTTAGCCATTTAATAATCTTACCATGAATTGATGCCCGCATTCTCTTTCGTATTTGTTGCGTTTTAGCTTGATTTTTCGGTGTTTAATGTTATCATAATCAAATGGATTTCAATTTTCTAAACAAAAAAAGTGAGCAGGGGAAAGGCAAAAAAAATCCGCGAAAGAGTGGATTTGGCGGAAGCGTTGCAGGCACCATACTTATCTTTATGGTTATTACCGCGGTCTACTTGGCGGTATCGGATACCGGAAAATCCATGCCAGAAATTCCCATTTCTGATCTAGCAAAAAGTGTATCGGAGGGTGTTGTTAAAAAGATCTTAGTCGAGGGGGAAGAACTCACCATCACTTATCAAAACGATGAAGTAAAAAAATCAAAGAAAGAAACAGGGTCAGCGCTTTCTCAGACGCTTTTCAATTACGGAGTGACAAGCGAAGCGTTGAATAAAACAGCAATTGAAATAAAAAATGAAGGCGGATTCGGTTTTTGGCTGATGAACATTCTTCCTTTTTTGCTTCCGGTAATTTTTATACTGCTTTTCTTCTGGTACTTGTCCCGTCAGGTCAAGGGGGCAGGCATGCAGGCGTTGTCCTTTGGCCAGTCAAAAGCCAGAGTTACGGACCCCAACGATAAAAACAACAGAGTTACATTCAAGGATGTGGCCGGATGCAGAGAGGCAAAGGATGAACTTAAAGAAATCGTGGACTTTCTAAAAAGTCCGAAAAAGTTTTTGGACATCGGAGCGAGAATTCCTAAAGGCGTTATTCTAACTGGCGCTCCGGGTACGGGAAAGACGCTTCTGGCGCGGGCAGTGGCAGGGGAAGCCGGCGTGCCATTTTTTCATTTATCCGGAAGCGAATTCGTGGAAATGTTTGTCGGTGTCGGAGCGTCTCGAGTGAGGGATCTTTTCAAAATGGCCAAGAAAGCCGCTCCGGCGATAATATTCGTTGACGAAATAGATGCGATCGGCCGAACGCGCGGAGGCGGATTTGGCGGCGGCAACGATGAACGAGAGCAAACGCTCAACCAGATACTTGTGGAGATGGACGGTTTTGAGCCAAATGATAAAGTTATCGTCATGGCCGCCACCAACCGGCCGGATGTGCTTGATCCGGCGCTGATACGTCCCGGCCGCTTTGACCGAAAAGTTGTACTGGACTTGCCGGATCGCGCCGACCGTGAAGCCATACTCCAGATTCACTCCGCTAGAAAGCCGTTGGCCGAAGATATTGACTTCAAACTGATTGCTGAGCGCACTCCTGGATTCTCGGGTGCAGATCTTTATTCGCTCATGAATGAGGGCGCGATCTTGGCAGCACGTGAAAATAGAAAAAAAGTTTTCCAGTTTGATCTGATTCGAGCGATAGAGAAAGTCATGCTCGGTCCGGAGAGAAAAAGCCATCTCTTGTCTAAAAAAGAAAAAGAAATTACCGCTTATCATGAAGCTGGGCACGCGCTTGTGGCCTCCGTCTTGCCTTATGCCGATCCGGTGCACAAAGTTTCCATTATTGCTCGCGGTAATGCCGGAGGATACACTTTGAAATTGCCGCTGGAGGAAAAGCGTCTTCAGTCCAAGAAAGAATTTATTGATGATATCGCTATGGCTCTCGGGGGATATGTAGCCGAGCAGATGATTTTCGGAGACATTACCACCGGACCTTCTTCTGATCTGCAAATGGCAACAAACTTAGCAAGGGCGATGGTAACCCGTTGGGGGATGTCAGATCTTATTGGGCCTATTGCTTTAGTTGACGGGGGTGGCAGACACCAGTACGGTGAAGCTGCGGAAAAAGAATATTCAGAAACAGTCTCGACGAAAGTTGATGCGGAAGTCTCGAGAATAATATCCGATGGATTGAAATCAGCGCGAACGGTGCTGACAGATCACCGAAAAGCTTTTGATGCTATTGCGCTTAAGCTTATCGAGGTTGAAACTCTGGAACAAGCAGATTATGAGAAAATACTTACCGCGCACGGAATACTCCTAAAGAAAAAAGAAATAATAGATCCTCCAAAAGCTAAAGATTTGGGCATAGCTAGCTGATTAGTTTAAATATGTGAACCATGATATACTGTAATCAGTAATCATTATTTCAAGGTTCGCATTTTATGGCAAGAAAAGAAGAAAAACAAAAAGCGTTCATTATGCGTCAAAAAGGGATGAGCTATAGCCAAATTAAAGAAAAGCTCGGCATAAGTAAAAGCACTTTGAGTGGCTGGCTTTACAATATGCCGCTGTCAGAAGAAAGGATTAAAGAATTAAGAGATTTTAATCCTATTCGTATTGAGAAATATAGGAATACAATGCGTATAAAGCGTGAGTCAAAAAATCAGATTGCTTATGATTATATTGCAAAAAGAATTGGTAATATTTCTGATAGAGAATTTTTGATCGCAGGATTGTTTCTTTACTGGGCTGAAGGATCAAAAACTAAAGCTTTTGCAATTGGACTCACTAATACTAATCCTACAATGCTTATCCTTTTCATACGCTGGTTAAAATTCTTTGATGTTCCTAAGTCAAAACTAAAAGTTCACTTACATTTATATTCCGATATGAACATTAAAAAACAAATAAATTTCTGGTCAAAGACACTTGATATTCCAGTTTCACAATTTAGAAAACCTTATATAAAGAAAACAACTTTGTCATCAATTACTTACACTAATGGTTTTGGGCAAGGAACATGTTCAATTATTTTGGAGAATGGAATTGTTTCAGCCAAAGTTATTATGGGTATAAAATACATACAAGATCATTTATTATCAGCTTAATTGTTTTTAGCTCAGTATTGTATTATATTTAGTTTTATATGCACGTGTAGCTCAGTTGGTAGAGCGAATGTCTTATACACATTTGGCCGTAGGTTCGAGTCCTACCACGTGCACAATATTGTCTTGATTTCGAATCCAAGAGGATAATTAATTTTTTACTCAAAATGAAACTCTCCGGCTTTTTGGCGGACTTTTTGTTTTAAGATGGGATATTTTGTGAGTTCTGGATCTTGTTCGATAAGGCGGACAGCTTCGGTTCTGGCGGCTTCTACCATTTTTATATTTTTTATCGCTTCCATGCCGAGATCGGTGATGCCCCATTGCTTGGCGCCTCCGAGTCCGCCTGCGCCTCGCAAAGTTAAATCTAATTCGGCCAGTTCAAAACCATTCTTTGCAGTCATTAATGCCTTTAATCTTTGCACTGTTTTGCTTCCTTTGTCCGATGTAGCTTTAGCAAAGTCGGAGGCAAAAATATAACAATACGCCTGATGCGAGCTTCTCTGTACCCGCCCGCGGAGTTGGTGAAGTTGCGCCAGTCCGAAACGTTCCGCTCCTTCGATTATTATCACGGTAGCATTCGGCACATTTACTCCGACCTCCACCACCGATGTAGCACACAAAATATTTACTTTTCCCGATGCAAAATCTGCCATTGTATCTTCTTTCTTTTCCTTACTCATTTTGCTATGGAGGACACCAATTTCATATTCTTGGAAGATTTCTTTCTTCAGTCGCTTAGCTTCTTCTTCGGCTGACTTCACATTAAGAGCCAGTTCTTTCTCCGGATCAGGTTCATTTATTCTCGGGCATATAACGTACAATTGCCTTCCATTCTTTAATTCTTTCCGGATTTTTTCATAAGTTTCTTCTCTTTTGTTGGGAGCTATTATTTCCGTAATAATTTGTTTTCTTCCGGCCGGCATTTCGTCAAGAAGCGATAAGTCTAAATCGCCGTAAATAGTGAGAGCGAGAGTTCGGGGGATGGGCGTAGCCGTCATGGATAAGAGATGCGGAGCCACTGTAGTTCCTTTTGCGTCTTTTCTTACAAGTTTTTTTCTCTGGGCAGTGCCAAATCGGTGCTGTTCATCGATCACCACAAGCGCGAGATTTTTAAATTTAACTGTTTTTTGGATGAGGGCATGCGTGCCGATAAGAATGGGTGTCTCTCCATTGGCTACCCATTTCAAAAGCTGCGTACGCGATATATCGGTCCACCCGTCCGGATTTATTTTTGACGGAAATTTTCTGCAGCCGCTTCCGGTAATAAGTCCGATATTTATCGGCAGGCCTGTGTTTTCTTTTGTAAAATATTTTATAAAAGATTCGAAGTGCTGAGTCGCCAATATTTCTGTCGGCGCCATATACGCCGTTTGCAGATTTCCAAAATTCTGTAAACGGCCGGAAGTGTTGTCGAAGGGCTTAGTATTTACCGTAACATATGCAGCCGTCGCTGCCACTGCAGTTTTTCCGCTTCCGACATCGCCTTCCAAAAGACGCGACATGGGATAGTTTCTCCCCATGTCCGCTAAAATAGTGTTGATGGACGCCTTCTGCGCATTGGTGGCTTCGAAAGGAAACCTTTCGAGGAATTCTTTCACCTGTTTCTCGCTCGGAACTATTTGAAAGGATTTATTTTTTTTATATTCAAATTTATCGTGCTGGCGTTCCAGCTGGATGCAAAAAATTTCCTCAAAGGCGAATCTTTTGCGCGCAGACTCTGCATCCTTTGGGTTTTTCGGCGAATGAATCCAAAACAATGCTGATTTGATTGATGGCAGATGGTATTTTTTTAGTATTTCTACTGGTATGTAGTCTGTTAGATTTTCCAGTGTTTTATCTTTTATGATTTTTAAGATAGTATGGTAAAACCATTTTGAAGTTATTCCTTTGGTCTCGACATAGACAGGAAAGCCAAAAATTTCGCTTTGCTTTTTTTTATCAAAATTAAACAATGAATTATGTATATCAATCGGCATTGAATCAACTTTTTTAAATTCGGGGTTGGCCATATATTTACCCCTTTTGCTTTCCATTACCTTGCCAGTGAGTTCTAAGAATTGTCCGGAACGTATCATCTTGGCCATATAGGCTTGGTTGAACCAGACAACTTTTATTTTTCCAGTTTCATCTATAACTTCTCCTTCTGCTCTTAAAACTTTACTTTTCCACCCTCGCTTTATATCCGGACTCCAAAATTTTCCGTAGACCGTGGCATATTCTCCAGCCATTAACTGACTTATTGGTCTTATTTCACTGATATGCGAATATCTGACAGGGTAGTGTTGGAGCAAGTCTGCCACAGAAAAAAGCTTTAGCTTGTGCAAAGCTTTTTTCTGATTTGCGTCGAGGCGGAATTTTTCTTCTAGGCGATCATACAGCTGCATCGTAATAGATAATAAATAAATGATACCCAAATTAAACTGAATTTTTGGCGAATTTTGACTAAAATTCTGTAGTGCCGTGTTTCCTTTGTACATCATAAAGGATTTTCTTCAATCTATCAATCTCTTTTTTCATCACCAG
>JACPXJ010000017.1 GCA_016196605.1 Candidatus Nomurabacteria bacterium
CCAGCGAAAGTGTCTTTAGCCCAAATGGATAAGATTGAAGATTTATGGAGCGCGAAGTTCTGGGAAGAATGGCATAAAGATATAGACAGCCATACGCTCGACTTGAAGCGAACCCCATATGACCATATCGAAATCGGAGCAGCTCCGGTAAAGACCAAGCATGGCTGGCTTTTAGTCTATTCTCATATTCAGAATTATTTTGAAGGAAGCGGTTTTGACCGGATTTTCGGAGTGGAAGCCGTACTTTTGGATCTAAATGATTCTAAAAAAATTATAGGGCGCACCGAAGGTCCGATATTTGTGCCGCGTGAATCTTATGAGCTTCTGGGCCACGTTCCAAATGTCGTTTTTCCCACTGGAGCCATTATTAAAAAGGACACGCTTTACATATATTATGGAGCGGCGGACATGACCACTTGCGTGGCTCATGTGAATCTGGAGGATCTTGTCGGTACGATGCTGGAAAAAGAAAATTCCGATTGGCATTTCCAGCGTTCTTCTAAAAATCCAATTATTACGCCCAACAAGTCTAACTACTGGGAATCCAAGGCAACGTTCAATCCGGCGGCAGTAGTGATAAAGGACACCATACACATATTATATCGAAGTCTCTCCGATGATAATACTTCTTATATCGGATATGCATCGACAAAAAACGGCATTGATATTGACGAACGGTTGCCAGTGCCTGTCTATAGTTCTCGCGAGGAGTTTGAGTCTAAGAAAATAGCCGGAGGGAATTCCGGCTGTGAGGATCCGCGCCTGACCAAGATCGGCAATGCCATCTATATGTGCTATACGGCTTTTGACGGCATCGGTCCGCCGCGAGTCGCCATCACTTCTATCAGCGAGAAGAATTTTTTGAATAAAAAATGGGAATGGAAAAAGCCGATCTTGATCACACCGGCTGGTTTTGACGACAAGGATACCTGTATTTTTCCGGAAAAGACCAAAGGGCTATTTGAAATCGCTCAATTTCGAAGCCGGAATCGTAAAGCGATGCATTCGCATTATCGGGCCCAGAATAAACAGTTGGGACGGTCTCAAAGTCGGCATTGCCGCGCCTCCTCTCAAAACGAAACATGGCTGGCTACTGTTTTATCATGGGATTTCGAAAAGCCAAAACATTTACCGAGTCGGAGCCATACTTCTCGACCGCAATGATCCCACCATCGTGCTAGCGCGCACTTCCGACCCTATTTTTGAACCAAAGGAAACTTATGAAAAGGAGGGAATCATTAAAAATGTCGTTTTCCCTTGCGGTGTGGCGCAGAAGGGCGGGCTTATATATATGTATTATGGCGGGGCGGACACTGTAATAGGAGTAGCGACTATCCGGCTAGATATTGTGCTTAGAGCTTTAACCAGAGGGATTAAAAAATAAAAAATATGATAAAATATTAAAATGCAAATAAATTTTCAGGGCAAGAATATAGAATTAACGGAAAATATAAAAGATTACGTTTTAAAAAGAGTTACCAATCTTGGAAAGCTTCTCGGGAGAATAGAAGAGGGTGGAGGGAAAGTGCTGGTCAATTTTGAAGTAGGCAAGTCCACTCATCACCATAAAACTGGTGATATTTTTCACGCGGACTGCCTCATCAATATAGACGGCAAAGAATTTTACGGGAGCGCCGATAAACAAGACTTGTATCAGGCGGTAGATTCTGTGAAGGACAGTCTTTATAGCGAAATCAATAAAAATAAAGACAAAAAGCAGACGCTCATGAAGCGCGGCGCGGCCAGCATCAAAAGAATGATGAAGGGACTTTCGCGACACAATCCTTTCACATCTAAGAAAGACTAATCTACGCTATAGCGTAGATTAAAATCTTGCCATTTAATTTCTTTTTTACCTTCAGGTAGAACTTTTTTTATTACAAACTCTCCATTCACGAGTTCTGCGTCAGTAATGATTATTCTTTTATTGTTCTTAAAGAAAAAAGTTCGAGGCCAAACGGCATAGGCTCTAAATTTGTTGTAATTTTTTACAGCGTCATCATCCAAATTTATTAGTCCGTCTTCTTTCTTAATTTTTCTACAAACGGAAGCAAAGCTTCCGTTTTGTGGAGCTGGCTTAATTTTACCTGCCGCATATTCTGGCAGAATTTTCACCAAAAGCTCCCCGCCAATTTTTATCAAGCGCTCGCGCAAGTCTGGCGCTTTTTCGTCCGGCGATATTTCTGTTTTTTCTTGGGCAATAATCGGACCGGAATCCAGAGCCAGTTCCATTTTTTGAATTGTTACTCCAGTAACTTTGTCCCCGTTTAAGATTGCGGATTCTACTGGAGATGCTCCACGGTATTTTGGCAGAAGGGAATAATGAATATTGATTGAACCAAGCTTCGGCGAATTTATAATCTTTTCCGGCATTATCTTGCCGTAGGCAACGACTACGAAAAGATCAATGGGCTCCTCAAGGTCGAACCTTAGGAATTCAAAAAGGTTCGGCCTTTTCCCGCCCTCCAATTTTTCTGGTTTTAAGCAGGGGATATTATTTTTTTGCGCAAAAATAGCTACTGGCGAGGCTTGCATTTGCAAGCCTCGCCCCTTTTTTGCGTCCGGTGAAGTAACGATGAATGACGGTAAAAAACCTGCTTGTTTTAAAATCTCAAGTGTCTCGCTCGCTACATCTGGTGTTCCCCAAAAAATGAAATTTATTTTATTCATAAAGCTATCGGCTAAAAGCTAGAACCTATAAGCTACTTTTTTGGAGCTTCCTCCGCCTTCACATCTTTTGCGTGATCAATGAAAAGTATGCCGTCTAAATGATCTGTCTCGTGCTGAAAAATCTGCGCGAGTAGCCCTGCCGCGCCGCGGGTAAATTTATTTCCGTTTTCATCGTAAGCCGTAATAATGGTTTTCTTGGATCTTCTTGCTTTTCCATATAATGGACGGACAGAAAGACAGCCCTCCGGCACCCATGCTTTTTCACGCGAGAGTTTGGAGATCTTTGGGTTGATGAAAACTAAGTCTTTAGGGATTTCCTCCCTCTCCTTTACAAGGAGAGGGTCGGGGTGAGGTTCTTGAGACAATCTTTTTTCTCGGTTAGCTATAAAATTCTGATTGAATATTTTACTAGACACTACAAAAATCCGCAAAGAATATCCTATCTGCGGAGCCGCGATAGCTACGCCGTCCGACTGGCTTCGGAGCGCCCCGGACATCTCTTTCAATATTTTTTTTATTTTTAACTTTGGAATTTCCGATACCGGCACTTCCTTGGCTATTTTACGCAGAACTTTATCCTCTTTTTGTAAAATTTTTTTCGGCATTTCTTATTTAATTTCCTTCAAGTATTCCAGAAGCTTATTTAGCTTTACGGTATCCTGAGAACGATTGCTCATATCTCGGACGATCACGGAGTTGTCCAGCGCTTCTTTGACTCCAAAGATAAGAGCATAGGGGATATTAAGCTTTTCAGCAATAGCGAGCTGTGATCCTAAGCTGTCTTTGATGCTACAATCCTATCGACTCCAATAGAAATTCCCACTGCAGGCACATCTTTTTTTGACCCGATATGTCTAGCTAAATAATCGTAGCGTCCGCCCCCGGCTAGGGTGAGCGGCGTGCCGTCTTCGCCCCCTTTTTGCTCTATTACTTCAAAAACAGTGCGAGCGTAGTAGGACAGTCCTCGTACCAGATTTTTATTTATATTGTATTGTATGCCCATTTCTTCCAAGTATTCCAGTACTTCTTTAAAATGTTTCTTACAGGCAGGGCAGAGAAATGAAACGGAGTCCGGAGCGTTTACATTTAGTTCTTTCGTTTTTTCTTCTTTAGAATCTAAGATTCTAAGAGGATTTATCTTTAGGCGTTCTCGATCTACGGCAGGTAACTGGCTTATATTCTTTCTGTAATAACTCGAGAGTTCTCTCAAGTATCCATTCCGGCATTCTTTGTCGCCGATAGAATTTATATCTACGGAAAGATTTTCCGCGCCTGATTCCTCTAAAATTGTCATGCCTGTTTTGATGACCAGCGCATCCATGATGCTTTTATCGTTTCCGAGCGAGTCTAGATCAAACTGCCAAAATTGCCTGTAGCGTCCGCGTTGCGGCTTGTCATGCCGGAAGACCGGACCGCATTGGTAGAGCATTACCGGTTGGGGGAGGGTTTGCATTCCGTGCTCGATGTAGGCCCGCACCAATGGAGCCGTATGTTCCGGACGAAGCGCCAAATGGTCGCCGCCTTTGGTTTTGAGTGTGTACATTTCTTTGTCGACTATATCCGTACCCTCTCCTATAGTTGTTGTGAAGATCTCCTCATTTTCCAGCATTGGGGTCTCGATTGGTTTGAAACCATAATAAACCGCCACTTCCTGCGCTTTCTCAAAGAAGCCCTGCAGGCGATAATATTCCTCATTCATCAAATCTCTCATTCCTTTTGGAGAAGATATATTCTGTATTTTGTGCGCATTATTTTTTTTCATAGTTCGATTTTACTCACTATGACCCTGAGTTTTTCGAATGGGTCATATTTTATAATTACTCTTTTTGCTC
>JACPXJ010000002.1 GCA_016196605.1 Candidatus Nomurabacteria bacterium
GTTTCCTTAAGGATTAAGGAATTAAACGAGTTCGATTTTTTTATCTAGAGCAGTGGCTATTTTACTAATAGTGGTAAAAGATAACCCTTGTCTCCCACTTTCAAGCCGCGCTATGACTGATTGCGGCATATCTGCTTTTTTAGCAAGATTCTTCTGGGTCATTTTTTTAGCCAGCCGAGCTTGTTTTATCTGATGAACCATGCTTAGTCTGGCTACCTCTTTTTCATAGCCTTCCTTGAAGCCCTTTTGCTTCATTTGCTTTTTTAACACTTCTTCAAATGTATAAAATTTGTGTCCAGCTATTATTTTCATATATTTTGATTAAATTGAATAAAAGATTTATAAAATTTTGATGCTGATTCTATTTCTAATTTAGGAGTCTTGTTACTTTTCTTGATAAATATTCTTATAAAGTATATTTCGGATCGATGGATGAAGAAAATTAATCTATATTTTTTGACTTTTAATTCTTTTAAGATATTAGTCAGCTGTTTTACATAAACTTCTTTAAATTTCTTATTACCTAAAAGATTTATCGCCCCGAGAATTTTGTTCTGTTCTTTCACTGAAAGAGCTTCAACAAATTCGAGAACATCATCCATGATGACAACACTAAACTTGGCATCCATTACTTAATTATATTACAATCGCTCGACAAAATCGAGTATAGCAAATTTGCTATACTGTTGTCAAGCTGGGTTCTGTCTAGGTCTTGCTAGACGTTTTATTTCCTCCCCGCAATGATAGTCTCAGCAACGTTCTGAGGCACCATATCGTATCTAAAAAATTCCATGGTAAATGAAGCGCGGCCTTCGGTCATGGAGCGAAGTCCGGTCATGTAGCCGAACATTTCGGAAAGAGGCACGATCGCTTTGATGACTTTGTTCATACCGCGGTCTTCCATGCCTTCGATCAGCGCGCGCTTGGAAGAAAGGTTGCCTGTTACGTCTCCCATGAATTTCTCGGGAGTAACGACCTCCACCTTCATCATCGGCTCGAGAATGACTGGGTTCGCTCTTTTGCACGCATCCTGCACGGCCATCGAGGCCGCGATCTTGAACGCCATTTCATTCGAGTCCACTTCGTGATAACTTCCGTCCCAAAGGTCTACCGACACGTTAACTATTTTGAATCCAGCCAAAACTCCCCGATCCAGGCCCTCCTTGAATCCTTTTTCACAAGGCGCGATATATTCCTGCGGGATGACACCTCCCTTAATAGAGTTGACGAACTCAAAACCAGGAGATCTCTTGGTATTCTTAGGCAAATATTCCAGTTCTTCTTTGGTAAGCACTTCCATCGGCTTCACTTTGATCTTCACGTGGCCATAGTTTCCGCGTCCGCCGGACTGCTTGATGTACTTGCCTTCGGCTTCAGAACGGCCGTTGATCGTCTCACGATATGCCACCTGTGGCTTGCCGACGTTTGCTTCCACGGTAAACTCGCGTTTCATGCGATCCACGATAATTTCAAGGTGCAGTTCACCCATGCCGGCAATAATGGTCTCGCCGGTTTCCTGGTCAGTGCTTACTTTAAAAGTCGGATCCTCTTGAGCCAGCCTGTTCAAAGCCATGCCCATTTTTTCCTGATCCGCTTTAGTCTTTGGTTCGATGCGAAGAGATATGACCGGTTCCGGAAACACTATTCTATCCAAAATAATGGGATTTTCCTCATCACAAATAGTATCGGAAGTGATAGTATCTTTGAGTCCGACCGCCGCCGCAATTTCTCCGGCAAAAACTTTTTTCACTTCTTCGCGGTCATTCGCATGCATTCGGAGTATTCGGCCGATGCGCTCTTTATTGCGGGTGCGCGGATTATAAATATAACTGCCAGCCGTTAAGGTTCCAGAATATACCCGGAAGAAAATAAGCTGACCGACGAATGGATCCGTGGCAAAACTGCCTTGATGTCGATAGGTGAAGGCAGATAGTCTATGACAGCGTCGAGAATCAGCTGCACTCCTTTATTCTTGAGAGCGCTTCCTGCGAATACTGGAAAAATCTGGTTTGCAATTACGGCTTTGCGAAGAGTCTTTTTTAATACGTCAAAACTCGGAATCATGCCTTCCAAATATTCTGTCATCATGGCATCGTCCGTCTCCACTATTTTTTCTATAAGTTCCGAATGATATTTATCTGCTTCGGCTTTGAGCTCTTCCGGAATTTCCTTTTCAATAATTTTATTGCCCATGTCCCCTTCAAAGTAGTACGCTTTCATGCAGAGGAGGTCGATCACGCCTTCAAATTTATCTTCCAGCCCGATAGGAATTTGCACGCGCACGGCTCGCTTGGAAAGTCTATCCAATATAGTCGCATAAGAATGTTCAAAAGAGGCGCCTGTTCGGTCGAGCTTGTTTATGAAACAAACTCGGGGCACTTTCGCTTCATCGGCGTAACGCCAATTGGTTTCTGATTGCGGCTCTACGCCAGCCACACCGTCAAATACGACGACCGCGCCGTCGAGCACGCGTAGGGAACGCTTTACTTCCACAGTAAAATCAATATGTCCGGGAGTGTCAATAATATTAAAACGATGCTTCTTAGTTTTGTCGGCTGGTGCGTAGGTCGGCGTCCAAAAACAAGTCACGGCGGCGGCGGTAATAGTGATACCTCGCTCTCGCTCCTGTTCCATCCAGTCGGTCGTCGTCTCCCCCTCGTGAACTTCGCCTATTTTATGTTTGACCCCGGTATAAAAAAGCACGCGCTCGGTCGTAGTCGTCTTGCCCGCATCGATGTGCGCTATGATTCCAAAATTTCTAACTTTTTCTAAGGGATAGTCTCGTTCCATAATTATTTATTACTATTAAAAAATGCGCTTTTCGCGCTAAAAGTAATATATATTATTACCCCGCTTTTTGCAACAAAAGGATAGCGGGCAAAAAAGTAGGGCCGGGGCGACTTGCGTCGCACCCCGATCCCTTCAGTGAAATAAGCAAGGATCAAGTTTACAGGTAGAGGGAAGACTGAAGGAAACTAAAAAACCTCGCGGTTCGTTAGATTTTTTAGTTTCGTGTTTATTTCCCAAATTTTTCTATTAGAGCATCGAAATTTTTTCCGCATTCTTCAAATTTTTCAAAAACCTCAGGACCAGTACCAAGATTAGGGGCAACTGAATTATAAATTTCACTACCTTTGTTTGTTAATTCACTTAAAACAAACATCGCTCCTGGATTTCCCTTTGATCTTTCTGTAACATCTTTTTCAATCTGCGAATCAACCCCCGCCCCATCTTCTTGTGTTTCTGGTGAACGTTCTTTGGGCCAAGAAGTCTTCACACGGTTATACACCGCCCGAATAGACTTCTCATAAAAAAGCGGGAAAACGTTTCCGTTTGCCTTATATACTTTTTCTTTATTAAGCTCCCACTCTTTCTGGCTTTTACTTGATTCCATTAAAGCAACTACGCCTTCTTCTCTTGTTAAGAGAGATCCGCCTTCTTGTTTTTTAGATGAAGGTGGAAAGATTTTCTCAAACATAATTTTATTAGTTATTTACGAATAATACTCAAATTATACCCCCCCCGACGTACCATGTCAAACTAGAAGGTGCAAAACACGTCAAATGGTAAAATAGAACATATATGCGCGATAGCGTAAATATGTAAAAGGAAATTTTACTTAAATACACTTTCCTTCCCTGTATAAGCTTTTGCTAGTTTGAATGTCTTTAAATGGTCCTGTAAGCCAATTTCTTTGACATAATCAAGAAATTCTTTCGGGAGAGGAGATGGACCAACCCAGACGCTTCTTTGGATCATTATATAATCAAAGTTTTTTAACTGGCGACGAAACCAATCTCTTTCTTTTTTCTTTTCTTCAACTACGTCATACATCAAAATCAGATTTTTCGGAGAATCTTTTATAAACGGTGAGCAAAAAGCTGTATGGTAAAAATTTCGCTTCCTGTTCTTCTTCTTTACGCGCCTTCGATGACTGTCTCCAAAAACTGGCAGACCAAAAGCATTTACCCGCATCCCTTTGTAATAAGCCATCAGTTAATTATACACCGAGCGCATATATACGCTATAGCGTAAATGTGCATACTGAAGAATAAGTTATAGACAAAAAGCAGGGCTAGCGCGACCTCGGTCGCACTAGCCCTCTCTTGATGACTCACAATCCATCTCGCGCATCTGCCACAGAGATCACCAACTTGGCTGCCCTCCGGATCTGTGCACGTTGAACTTTCTTCGACACAGCTACAAGCCGTTGTCTGCGAAGAATTTTCTCCTTGCTCGGATGTTTCATTTTTACCTCCTTCCTTTTTTGATAGTTAAGAACAAGTCCACTCCCTCTAAACAAAAACACCGCCTAGAGGGCTGGTGTTCGAGTTGTAAGTTTGTTTTTGAGATTTTTACAGCACAAATATCAGCCTTCTAGAAATAGTGAGGCTGAGGAGGAGGGCTCCGAAATTAGATTGTTTTTTATTATTGTACATTTGTGCGAAAAGACTTGAACTTCTCATCTAAATATTCTTTAAAACTAGCTTCTTTCCAAAAAGGTGGAAAGGTGCCGCCATTTGCTTCTATCACTTTCTCGATACCTTGAGACAGTTCTCTCCTGCTTTGGCTTGATTCTATCAAGGCAATCACACCATCTCTTGTCTTTAATTTATCTGTTTCTACTGATGTAGAAATTCTTTCCAACATCTGTTCATTATACTCCTTAGGAGATTACCACGCAAAATGCGCAAAAGCCTTGTTGGCTTCGGCCATCTTGTGGGTGTCTTCTTTCTTTTTGATTGCCGAACCCTCATTCTTTGAAGCTGCAATCAATTCATCGGCGAGCTTGATGTGCATAGGCTTTCCCTTTCCACCCCTAGCAGCGTCGCGAATCCAGCGCATAGCGAGAGCCGTCTTTCTTTCTGCCCGGACTTCGATAGGTATCTGATAGTTGGCGCCGCCAATACGCTTGGAACGCACTTCGGTCGAAGGGCCGGCATTTTTCATCGCCAAATCAAAAATCTCCAGCGGATTTGGATTGCCGGTTTTTTCCTTGATTACATCAAAAGCGGCATACATCACCTTGCGAGCGGTCTCCTTTTTGCCAGACCACATAATGTAGTTGATGAATTTCTCTAATTTTTGAGAATTATATATAAAATCCGCGGCAACAATATTTTTATTTTTAACTTTTCTTCGCATAGTTTTGTTTAAATTTATTTGCTAGTGCCTAGCGCCTAAAGCCTAATGCCTATTTCTTGACTTCCTTTGGTTTCTTATTACCGTACATCGATCTGCCCTGTCGTCTCTTTTCGACTCCCTGCGTATCTAGAACTCCGCGAACGATATGGTATCGGACTCCAATCAAGTCCTTCACGCGTCCTCCGCGAATCATAACCACAGAGTGCTCCTGCAGATTGTGTCCTTCCCCTGGAATATACGCAGTAACTTCCATACCGTTGGTGAGACGCACACGAGCAATCTTTCGTAGAGCCGAGTTTGGTTTCTTCGGAGTTGTAGTCGTAACTTTAGTGCAAACTCCCCGCTTGAAAGGTGAAGAGAAAAATATCGGTCGGTTCTTTAAAACATTAAAACCGCGCGTCAAAGCCACCGTCTTGTCTTTCGGATGCGATTTAACTCTCGGTTTCTTGATTAATTGATTGATTGTCGGCATATGGAAACAAAATAGCCCGTTAGGACTATGTGGATAATATACTATTTGGCAAGCTAAAATGCAAGACCGGTAAAAAGACTGAAGAGGAACGCCAGTACCGGTATTAGATACTTAGAAAAGAGGACGATAAAGACAAGAAGCAATATCAGCGAATATCGCTCGTAATTGATGATGAAATTAAAGGCGGATTCAGGCAAGAAAGAGAAAAGTATCTTCGAGCCGTCGAGCGGCGGAATCGGAACAAGGTTGAATGTCGCCAAAGCCAGATTTACCACAACGATAATAGAAGTTATGAAATAAAAACCGGCGGGCAAAGACGCATCGGAAGTAAAGCGAATGATTAGCCCGAATATAATCGCGATGGCAAAATTCGAAAGAACCCCCGCCGAAGCGACAGCCAGACTCCCCCATTTTCTATTGCTCAAATTGTCCGGATTATAAGGCACTGGCTTGGCCCAGCCGAATAAAAATGGGGAATGAGACAAAACTAAAAGTACCGGCAGAAGCACGGATCCGAAAAAATCTAGATGCTTGATAGGATTTAAAGTGAGCCTCCCCTCGTTCCGCGCGGTATTGTCGCCAAAATATTCGGCCATAAAACCATGCGCCACTTCGTGAATAACGATCGACATAACTAATACAGCTATATAAAAAATGGCATTCGTTGCATCCATGCAAACTTTATGATACCATAAATCCGCAATGAAAATATGCGCCATAACTAAAAAAGGTTCGATCATGGGAGGCGGTTACTCCAACAGAACCCGCGCCACCAAATTCAACCCGACCGGCAAAGTCCGCAAATACCTCAATCTTCAAAAGAAGAGAGTTTTTATTCCTGAACTAAATAAATCCATCAGCATCAAAGTCTCCACTAAAGGCATGCGCACAATGAAAAAAAACGGCGCTTACGCCACTCTCCTAAAAGCCGGATTAGTACAAGCTAGATAACTCAAACAAAAAAACCCCGCGAGAAACGGGGTTTTTTTGTTTTTATGCTGGCACAAAAGTCAGCGCTGTTCCCTTCTTGCCCGAGCGGCCAGTTCGGCCGATGCGATGTACGTAGGTGTCATACGTCTGGGGCACGTCGTAATTGATGACGTGGGTTACATCCGGAATATCTAGTCCTCTTGCAGCCACGTCCGTTGCTATCAAGATATTTATCTGATCTTTTTTGAAAGAATCAAGAATACGGATACGTTCGCGGCTTCTTTTGTCGCCATGGATGCCGCCTACTTTGAATCCAAATGCATGAAGTTCTTTAGCTAGGGTGTCCACACTGTGTTTCATCTCGCGGAAAATGAGAACTTTATCGGACCCATCTTTCTTCAAAACTTCATGCAGTTTTTCCAATTTTTCTTCTTTGCTTCGCACACGTATAACATCCTGATCAATGTTTTTTGCTGTTTCTCCTGAAATTACAGAAATAAAAACCGGGTCTTTTAAATATTGTTTAGTGAGCTTTCTGATTTCTGGAGAAAGAGTCGCTGAAAAGAAAAGGGTCTGGCGCTCTTTTGCAGTTTTGCCTATGATATAGACCATATCGTCCCGGAATCCCATGTCGAGCATTCGATCCGCTTCGTCTAGGACGACGCTGCGGCAAGTAGACAAATCTAAAACTTTCTGGTCGATCAGGTCCCGCAAGCGCCCCGGCGTGCCGATCACGAATGAGACTCCGAGTTTTATCTCCCGGATCTGTCTCCCAATCGGCAATCCTCCGACGCAGGCGACAGAATACATTCCGAAGCCAAAAGCAAGATTCCTGAAATCACTCTCGATCTGGAGCGCAAGCTCGCGGGTTGGCGCCATGATAAGAACTTTTTCTTTCTTACTTTGTCCTTTAGTTTTAAAAATTTTATCAATAAGCGGCAAAAGGAATGCTGCAGTCTTGCCTGTGCCGGTGTTGGCCATGCCGAAAACATCCTTGCCGGAAAGAACCACCGGTATGGATTGATCCTGGATAGGCCGCGGATGAATATATCCGGCTTTCAAAATATTTGTATTAAGCTGGGGGTCAAAAGGAAAATCAGCAAAAATGTGCGTAGATACATAAGGCTTTTCTTCGGCATAAACGGCTTTTTTTACGAAACGAGAAAAATCTATGCGCTCGCCGCCAAATCTTTTTTTGCCTCCGCTTTTTGGTTTACCGCGAAAGCTAGGCCGAGAATTATTAAATTTCCTTACTCCTCCAAATTTCTTTGGAGGTTTAGAGTGACGTTTGTACATAATTGGTCACTCTCGTTTATTAATTAGTTGAGAATGATGCGATGAGTATAGCACTTTGCAACTTAATTGTCAATGTTACGTAAACTGGTGAAGAAAAGTATACTAAGAATATGAAATCTTATGAGTTCCACAAAAACCCAGATAAAGAATATCTGTCCTTGATGCAGCACATTATAGATAATGGAGTTGAAAGAAAAGAGAGAACTGGCATAGGCACAAAAAGTGTCTTTGGACATCAGATGCGTTTCGATCTTTCTCTTGGCTTCCCTCTCTTAACTACTAAGAAAGTTTTCATCAAGGCTATAATCCATGAGCTTTTGTGGTTTTTGACTGGCGACACTAATATCAAATACCTGGTAAGAAATGACGTAAAAATATGGAATGAGTGGGCCTTTCAAGTTTATTTAGAAAAAAATAAGCTGGATAAAAAATTAGCGCGTTACTCCAAAGAATGGGAAGAAAAATTGAACTGGTTTGTTGAACAAATCAAAACTGATGATAAGTTTGCAGATGACTGGGGAGAACTTGGACCCATTTACGGCAAGCAATGGAGAAAATGGGAGACCCCGAAAGGAAAGACCATCGATCAAATCCAAAATGTAATTGATATGCTAAAAAATGACCCATCTTCTCGTCGGATTATAGTAAGCGGATGGAATGTGGGGGAGATTTTCGATCTTATCCATGATCACAACCATGCTCCGCCCCCATGTCATTCACTTTTTCAATTTCATGTTCTTGATGGGAAATTGTCATGCCAGCTCTATCAGAGAAGCGCAGATTTTTTCTTGGGTGTTCCATTCAATATAGCTTCCTATGCTCTACTCACGATGATGATAGCGCAAGTAACAGGATACAAACTGGGTCATTTTGTATGGACAGGAGGAGATATCCACTTATACTTAAATCATTTGGAACAAGCCAAAGAACAGATATCACGCGAGCCTAAAAATTCACCGAAAATGAAAATAAATGCGGACGTAAAAAATATATTCGATTTTAAATTTGAAGATTTTATATTAGAAAACTACGCTCCGCATCCTTCTATAAAAGCATCCATAGCAGTTTAACAACATGATTACCTTAATCGCAGCCATTGGAAAAAATAATGAATTAGGGAAAAGCAATGATCTTGTTTGGAAACTGCCGGCGGACCAGAAACATTTTCGAGAAAGGACGACGGGACACACAATGATCATGGGTAGAAAAACTTTTGAGTCGCTGGGTCAGATTCTTCCCAACAGAAGACATATTGTAATAACAAGAGATAAAAATTATTCCACCCGTGGCGTAGATGTAGCACATTCTCTAGAAGAAGCTGTAAAACGAGCAAGGACTCCCCTTGCTCAAGATGAGGAAATATTTATCATTGGCGGGGCAGAAATATTCAATCAAGCGATGGATACAGCAGACAGATTAGACATTACTCATATCGATGGAGAAGATAGAAATGCTGACACTTTCTTCCCCGAAATTATTCCAATAGTCTGGAACGAGATATCACATGAAGAACATCAAAAAGACGAGAAAAATCCTTTTAATTATACTTTCTCTGTATACGAAAGAATATAGTTTACTATACTGACGGTCGTCAGTTTAGTAAACAATCCTTTTAAGGATCTTCCGATGTTTTGATGCGGATAAAAATATCCTTGCCATCCGGAGATTTTTCTTTTTTATATTTTCTTTTCCTGTTTTTTTCTACTTTTGACATAAGTTCCTTTTCTAGATCAAATCCAAGATTGTGAGACATGCCGAGCAAAAAAATCATCACATCAGCAAATTCTTCCGCAATACCATCTTGTCCTCTGTCGTATTTTGAAAATGCTTCGGACAGCTCTTCAAAAGCGCGGCAAAAATCCCTCGTTACGTCATTGCCAAAACCCTTTTCCTTTCTATTGTCCATTATGGACTTCTGAAGTTGCTTAAAATCAAGCATAAATTATTGTCTGTCGTATTTCTCGACTTGCTTATTTATAATTTCCAGCTTCATTCCGGCTTGTTTAAAAATTTCCTTGCTTCGCTTGGATGAGTGATAATCCTTGAGTGCAACTACTCTCACAATACCAGCATTGATTATGCTCTGGCTGCATTTATAACATGTAACCATTTTACAATATATAGTGGCACCCAAAACAGGAACACCGACTCTGGCAGCATTATTGATTGCATTCTGTTCCGCATGCGCAGTCCGAACACAATGTTGCGAGATTGTCCCATCCTCATTAGTCACAGTCTGCATCTCGTGACCGGCCTCATCGCAGTCCGGCAGTCCAACCGGGGCGCCCACATATCCTGTCGCAAGAATTCTTTTGTCCTTAACAATAACTGATCCAGACCGTCCCCTGTCACAGGTCCCCCTTGACCCGATAAGTTCAATCATCTGCAGGAAGTATTCGTCCCACGAAGGCTTCTTGTGTTTTCCCAGTTTTGAAACAGGCTTATGCATCTCTATTAATATAACTTAATTAATCTTTCTTTCCAAGAGCTTTGATAATTTTTAGATACATATCCTCCACAATCTTTCTTTGAGCTTTACCGGTAGTCACATAATGATCCAGCCCGGGAGCGGCGTTTATTTCGATAATGTAATAACTACAGTCTTTAACATTTTTCGTGATATCCCCTTCTGTCACCATGATATCGACTCCGGCTATTCGCAATCCCATATCCTTGGTTAAATTTATAGCAATCTTTCTGAAGCTCGGATGAATAATATTCGTAACGTCTTTAGCGTCGCCACCAGTAGAAAGATTGGCATTATCAAGCAAAAAAATTTGCTCGCCCTTCTCTAAAATACTCTTAAAAGTAAGCCCTGTTCTCTTTAATTTTAATTTGGTTCTCCTGTCATCAAAGTCAATTTTGGTATCCCGTCTTTCCTTCTCGAATTTTTCTTGCTTCTGTTTTAAAAGTGTAAAAATGGAATGCTTCCCATCTCCGGTCACCGAAAGAGGAATGCGCTCATAAGCGGAAATTATTTTTCTATCCAAAACAACGATCCGATAATCGTGCCCCGGCAAATATCTTTCAATGATGGCAATTTTATCTATTTCAAAAACTGATCGGGCGGCAGAAATTAACTCACTTTGGTTCTGCGCCAGAGAAACTTCCACACCCTGGCTTTGGCTATTTGGCTTTACAATCAAGGGGTAACCTAATTTTTTTGCATATTTTATACCAGCGCCAATTTTTCGATCACTTCCTATTGCCTTGGCCCACGAATTTCTGAAAAAAGTCTTACCTTCGGCCACGGGGTATCCGCGATGCCGCATGAAAAATTTCGCATAGTCTTTGTCTTTGGCAATGTCAGCTGAACCAACATGATTTAAGTCTAAAGTATAATAGCGCAGTGATCTCACTACCCCATTTTTATAAATTATTTGCGCCGCAATCCCCCATTCCGGCTCGATGATGACCTTCGCGCCAATTTTTGGGGCAAGCTTTTTAACTAGTTTCGTCAAATATGGAAATTTATTTCCGCCTCTTCGGCGGATCGCCGTTGAGGCGATTTTATCTCTTATTTTTCTTTGCATATTTTTTTATATTTGCAAAAAGCGGTCCATACATGTCTTTTTTTTGATCAACAGATATTTCACCTCGTTTTGTCTTATCAGTAAAAACAACCGGCGCATCATAAATTATAGCAAGAGGTGTTTGTTCTTTTCCTTCACCCATAGTAAGCACTGCCGTAGCTGCCAAACTATCAGCCACATTAGTCTTGGACATTTTTAGAATCCTGCCGAAAATATCTTTCTTGCCTATGTAGTTTCGGACGCCTCGAAAACCAGCATAACCAACAGCCATGCCTACGGCACCGTTTCGGAGAGGCATAAATCCTGAGTCAGTTATTAAAACTCCTAAATTTCTTAAACGGAATTTTCTCATGAGCTTTTTCCTTAAAGTTTCCGCGCTTTTGTAACTATCTTTAGGGAGGCATGTTAATTTGCCGTTTCCGTTTGATTCGTCCACACCTGCAAACGCCATAACTATGTTATTTTTTATGGTAAATAAGATGTTGTTTTCAAGAATAAAATCGCTTTCTGTCTTTATAAGATTTGCTCTAGTTTTCTCTCCTTTATATCCTGCTACCCTCCCTTCAGAAAGGGAGACTATTTTAGAAGTTACAACCAAGATAGAATTTTCTCTTATTATTTTGACGTATTTTAAAACAAAAGAAAATAAATCCTCATGTTCGCGGAATATTTTAGTTTTGATTGATTTGACTTGCATCCCGTTAGAAATCACATCAGATACATTTTTTGATAATTTTGATAATTGCGAAGAGAAGTAAGAAAATTTCTAACGGGATGCATTACCTTTGCCTTTAAGGAGATAAATTCCAAGATATGAAAGCGGAGTATAGGCAAAACCCATCGCTACTTTAAAAAGCCACCACGGAATGATGATAGAAATTATGGTTGGGATTGAATAAACCCCCACAAAAGCAATCGACATGAAAATCACCGTGTCCAAGAACTGGGACCAGATATTGGATAGATTGGATCTAAGCCAGAATTTCTTTTCTCCGATTCTTTTCTTGAAAAAGAAAAATGAAATGACATCCTGATATTCAGCGATAACAAAAGCTACCAGCGAAGCAATAGAAAAACGAGCAGATAATCCAAAAACTTGTTCATACCCCTCTTTTGCCCAAAGACTTTTTTCCGCCCACGGCAACACCGCAGAAATAAGGGAGTAAAGAAGAAATAAAGCAATAGAGATGATTCCGGCCAGCACGAAATTCTTCGCCATTTTTTTTCCGTACACTTCTCCGATAACATCCGTCATGATGAAAACTATCGGAAAAGAAAAGACGGCAACCGAAAGATTCGTCTCAAAGAGAAAAGGCATCAGCTTTATCCCGAGAGTGTTCGCTGCAAAAAGAGAAGTGATATACAGAGTGAGACAAATCAGAATTTTTTTATAATCTCTCTCTGTAAGTGTCTGCATACTATTTTACCTCAATGCCCATCGAACGAGCAGAGCCGGCAATGATATTGATAGCGCCTTCGTCGTCTTTAGAATTCAAATCCGGCATCTTTTTCTTGGCGATTTCAAGAGCTTGCGCGCGAGTAATTTTCCCAGCTTTTGTAGCGACATTTTTTCCGGAACCCTTTTCTACTCCGGCCGCTTTGAGAATAAGGCCTGAAACCGGAGGCGTTTTAATGATAAAATCATAAGTGCGGTCGTCATAGACAGTGATGGAAACTCCGACTTTTTCCCCTGCCATCTTTGCTGTGGCAGCATTGAATTTAGTCACGAAGTCTCCGATGTTAATTCCGGCTTGACCAAGCGCTGGTCCTAGTGGCGGCGCGGGAGTGGCCTTTGCGGCTTGAATTTGTAGCTTTATTTTTTTAGTAATTTTTTTAGCCATTTGTGTAGATTAGCTTAAATTTTGCGGACTTGCAAGAAATCCAGCTCGACCGGTGTCTCGCGACCGAACATGGAAACAAGCACTTTGATCTTGCCGCGTTCCTGATCAATAGAGTTAACTTTTCCCTCGAGATCCTTAAATGGACCATCAGTGATCAAGATACTTTCTCCTACCACCATGTCGATATTATGTTTAGCTGTACCAGCGTCCATTTTCTTGAAAAGGAATTCAACCTCGTCAGACTTTAAAGGTACAGGATTGACCCCGGCGCCGACGAAGCCGGTCACTCTGGGAGTGTTGCGCACTACGTACCAAGAATCATCGGTCACGATCATATCTACCAAGACGTAGCCGGGGTAAATCTTCTCTTCCACCTCTACTCTTTTTCCTCCTTTAATTTTGATTTTCTTCTCGATCGGCACAATGACGTTGAAAATTTTATCGTTCATGCCGAGCGAATCAATACGCTGTTTCAAATTGCGCAGAACGACATTTTCGTATCCGGCATATGTATGGATAGCATACCAATTTCTAGCTCCCTGACTCTCCTGTTTAGACATTGTATGTAAATTATTAATTACGGATTACGAATTTCAAATTGTTAATTCGTAATTTTTAATTGATAATTCGTTCCAGACCTCTCGAGAAAATAAAATCGAAAATACCTAAGTAATATGCCACTATTACAGACAAAATGATAACAATTAAAGTATAGTAAAAAGTCTGGCTTTTGTTCGGCCAAATCACATGCTTTAATTCCGTCCTGGTTTCTTTTAAATATTCAGTGATTTTTGACATGGTTATAAAAATATAGTCGCTTACGCTCCTTATTTTTTATAAGAAAGCCCCTCGCAGGGCTCTTTTGAGACTACTCTTTTTCTAAAAAAAGTCAACAGAATTACCTTATCTCATAAGTTATGGTCACATCCGAGCTGATAGTGTTCTCGCCCTTTGGAAGCTCGGCCGGAGCGGGAGCAGAACCTGCGCCCATCATGGAATCCTTGGCGTAATAAATAGGTCCCCCATAACCGCCGTCTTCGCTGAAGTTTGCTATCCTGCCCAATTTTACCCCCAAGTCCTTTGCCAGTGTTTCCGCCTTTTCTCTTGCATCTTCAATTGCCTTCTTTCTGGCCTCTGCTTTGAGAGCGTCTTCGTCATCTATTGCAAAATTGGGGCCGCTTAAATTGGAAACGCCAGTCGCGCCGAGCCCCTGCATGATCGCGCTTGCATCATCCGTATTGCGGATTTTCACTGTAATGCTTTCGCTTGCGGTATAGCCAGTAATTGTCTGCTTGCCGGGAGGGCAATAATACGGAGACGGCATGCTTGACTCGACTCCGGACCCGGACGATCCTAGCGGGATCGGCGGACATATGGCCTCTCTGTATTCATATTTTGGATAAAAGGAAGCATCGGACGTCTTGATGTCTTTGTCAGCCACGCCCTTGGCTTTTAACAAATCCAGCGCCTTTTTTTCAATAACAGCCACTGCTTCCTGAGCATCTTTGACCGTTTTTGCATCTTTGCTTATAGTAAAATATACGCTTGCGATATCAGGAATGGCGGTAACTTCTCCATGTCCGGACAAAGTGATGGTATTCGCGTTCGAACTGCCCATCATGCCATAAGACCGGAATTCGGCCAACAATTTTACGGCAAAAAACAAAGAAAGCACCACTAAAAAGGCGAACAAGGCCTTGCACAAATTCTTTAAATATTGGCTCGGTATTTCCATCTTTTCATTATACTTCAAGATTTTGCTAAATCAAGTTTACTTCCAGAATAAGCTCAATGTTAAACTTTTCTTTTACATCTGCAATAATTTTATTGGCCAAAGAGAGTATTTCTTCGCCAGTCGCTCCGCCATAATTTATCAGAACAAGCGCCTGCTTGTCATGCACACCCACATTGCCTGTTTTCTTCCCTTTCCATCCAGTTTGCTCGATAAGCCAGGCAACAGGAATTTTCACAAAAACGGAAGCCTTGCTTCCGTTTTCTTCATCATCCTTGAAATAAGGCATATCGGGATAATTTTTTAATAATTCCCTCAATTTTTCCTGATCTACAAAAACATTTTTAAAAAAACTGCCAGCATTGGGAATTATCGCCGGATCGGGAAGCTTGGTACGGCGAATATGTGAGACTGCAGAACTTACATCTTTCGAACTCTTAATTGCAATCTCATTCTTTTCTAAATACTCCCGCAGAACTTTATAACTAAGGTTCTTCCGCTCAATTTTGCTCAATTTTAAAGTTATGGCGGAAATAAAATACTTATCCTTTAGTTCATTTTTGAAAATACTGTCGCGATAGCCAAAATTGCATTCTTCACTCCTGAAAATTCTTTTCTCTCCATTCTCTATGTTGTATGCTTCCACGTTTTCGAGCACATCTTTGAGTTCCGCTCCATACGCCCCGATATTCTGCATCGGCGCGGCGCCGACTGTTCCCGGAATGAGCGAAAGATTTTCGATGCCCCAGAGTCCGCGCTCTACGGCAAAATTAACCAGGTCGTGCCAGATCTCCCCTCCCATGCACCTTATTAAAATACTTTCGGGATCCTCATCAAGAATCTTTATACCCTTTAACTTATTCAAAATAACCAGACCGTCAAAGTCTTTGGTAAACAAAACATTGCTCCCTCCGCCTAAAAATAACTTTGGGATATTTTTTCCGCCATAGGCGGATCCGCCTCGGGCGGAGAATTCTTCCATGCCAAAAAGCTCTTTTAAATCATGCTCGTTCTCTATTTCAACAAAAAATTTCGCCTTTGCAGATATGCTAAAAGTATTTAGTTTAGACAGATTGTAATCATATTTAATTTTCATTACATTTATATCCTATCATATAATTCTCTCCTAATTTTTCCAGCTAATTTGTAACTATTCCCATGTGAAATCAACCCTAGATAAGATTGGACTGTTTCCTGCTTTGGATTATTCCTTAAATTTTTCAACATTCGGTTCTTGGTAGTCGTCCGTAAAACTCGATGCTTTGGAAAATGCACCCAGCCGAGGAAATCAAGGCCGGAAGCAAAAGTTTTAATAAAAACTTTGTCGGGATGAAGTTGTAGCTTAAGTTTGTGTTCAAAAAAATCAGAAATTTTAGGGAGCAAATTTTCAAGATAATTTTTACTATCGCTTAGTATCGCAAAATCATCCGCATACCTGATATAATATTTTACTTTCAATTCTCTTTTCATAAACTGATCAAATTCGTTCATGTAAATATTTACCAGAAGCTGGGAAGTTAAATTCCCTAACGGCAACCCCTTGCATATATCAGCCCCGCCGACGCTAAAGCTTTGGCGGGCAGGCATGGCGTAGGTATGCTTTGAATTGAAACTATCTATCACCTGTGAAAGCAGCCAGAGAACATCTTTGTCAAAGAGACACTTTGACAATATCGATTTCAAAATACTGTGGTCAATGCTCGCAAAGAATTTCCGAATATCGCATTTGAGCACCCAGCAGGTTTTGGTGTTGTTTTTTGAGACTTTTCTAGAGAAATCGCGAAATCTACTTATGGCTTTATGCGTTCCTTTGTTTATCCGGCAGGAATATGAGTCGTGAATGAATTTGGAATCGAAATACGGATAAAGCTCTTGGTAAATTAAATGGTGAAGCAATCTATCTCTGACTAGTGCCTTATGTATCTGCCTCGGTTTCGGATCGGAAATATTAAAAGCATGATAACCGCCATGCGTGTAAGTTTTATTTTTCAAATCATTTTGTAGAGACAGAATATTATCCATCAGGTGCAGCTGAAATTCTTGAACGTCTTTTCTATTTCTTTTGTCGCGTAAAAATTCCTGCCAAGCTTTAAGCAGATTTTCTATGGTTATGATATTATCATATGTATGAACAAATCTTTTCATGATTCCCGGACCCCCCCCCGCAGCGCCTTCAGCGCTTCTAAAAACAAAAACCGCCTACTTTATTTGGTTTAATATATACAACGATTTTCCTAAAGCCCATCGCTATACTCTGGGCGGAAAGATTGAGGATTACTTTCTTGGCCTCTTGGAAAATATTTTTATTTCTATATATCTGCCGCCGGAAACTAAAATCCCCCGCCTCATCTTGGCAATTTCCAAACTTGATGGAGTCAAATTCTTCCTGCAAATTGCCTGGGAAAACAAATGCGTTCCCAATGAGAAATATTCCCTTCTTTCAGAAAACTTGGATGAAATAGGCAGAATGCTCGGCGGCTGGAAAAAAGGCATAGAAAACAATTTGCAAAAGAAAACTCCTCCAAACAAATGAAGGAGAAACAGCGAGTTTCGGGGTTACGAAGCGATGCCGATACTTGGCATTCCAGACGTTGTCGTTTGAGAACGGATTCACGTTGACCTTGAGCTGACCATTGTCGTCGAAATTCACGTTGGCAACGAAGAATTGTGCAGAAAGCCATCCATTCCACTGCCGACTCAAGCAATTCTTAATATATTATATATGATAGTCTAAGAAAATCGGGAGTCGTGCTGTATATTATTTGGGGCTTAAAAGCCCGCAAACTCACTGCACCAACTTTATATGTTTTTTATTTGTTAAAAACTAATTCACTCTTTCGCAAGATATAATTACCCGACAAAATTCTCAAATCAATTTTTAAATAATCATGGCTTAGAGTCTTGACCCATAAGCATTACCCGATTACAGATTTAGTATAGCAAAATTAAAAAAATAAAGAACCAAAGAGTAAAAGTTTCAAAGTGTATAAATAGAAAAAGCCGCGCACACTTTCTCTGGTTAGAAAAAAGCGTGGCGGCTTTGTGATTGGAAAGTAGCAAAGCTACTGCGGGGCGACGAAGCGACGCCGACACCAGGCATGCCAGACGCAGCCGCGAGAGAACGGAAACACGCGGACCCCGAGCCGACCACCGCCGCCGAAAAACACGCTGGCAACGAAACCCCCTTCAAGCTCGAAGAATGTGGCATAACCGTCGGTACGGAGAGCATCCGGATGGTCGTCACAGAAGATCAGAACTTGTTCCCGGTTCTGCCAGCGGCCGCGTCCTGCGCCCAGACTGCCGAAGACCTTGGCCCAGCTGCCGTTCACGATCTGCTCGTAAACGATGGCATCTGTTGCCCTAGAGGATTTTTCCTCCGGCACAGCCTCTTCTCCGTAGACCCTGTCGCCGAAAACACCACTCCCCTTGAATTTTTTGGTGCCATGGGTGGCGGGAACGTGGAAGGTCGTCCTATCGAACAAACGGCGAAGGTAAACGACCGGCTCGGCTTTCGGACGTTTCCAATCGCCGAATTGCTCTTCCCGATCTTCTGGAGAGAGATTGTTGAACCGCTCCCATTGATCGAGTGTGATCTGGCGATCACGATACTTTTGCAGTGTGTCAATTTGCAGACCAGCCAACTTAGTGGCCGTATCCGCTTCGATGGTGTTCATCGTTTTCCTTTTGTTTATGCAACGACGGAATGTCGTCACAAGTTTAAAGAAACACTTGTCAAACACTCGATGTTTGACACTTTTATTTCCTAAAACCTGTGGCGAATCCGTCTTTATTTAAAGAGCTTATCTGTATATTGTACACCTAATACCTTATTATGTCAATAGAACCGTTTTTATGCAATCTAATGACTTTTGACGCTTTGCCTGTAATTTCTCCAACGTCCACATATATATCAACAAGATTGCCAAAATATTTTCTTGCTTCTTTGATATTTTTAGCTGGAGCAGATGCTTCTGTGTTAGCTGAGGGCGCAATAAGCGGTCCGGTTTTTTTCAATAGTTCTTGCAAACTTTTGTTTCCGGGTATGCGAAACGCTAATGTCTTTGCGCCTCTATGCAAGTACTCAAAGCTTTCATCTGCACAGTCTAAAACAAAGCTAATAGGCTCCACACTAGCTAGGACGGTCCTAGCTAGTGTTTTTTGTTGCTCAAATGTTGGGATTATTCCAAATTTTTCGAGCTCATCTAAATTCGCGATCAATATGATACAGGGTTTTTCCGGACTTCTTTTTCTTATTTTATAAATCCGCTCGACTGTGTCCTTGCCAAGCGCGCTCCCCACTATCCCATACAAGGTGTCAGTCGGCATGACTGCGACCCCGCCATTTTTTAGCTTCAGAATAGTTTTTTCGTCACTCCAGTCCATTTTAAAGATTGCCTATTTCCCTCTCCAGCTTTCTTTCGATCTCTTCCTCGCTGACCGGCTTAAGCAATTTATGCAATTCCGGATCGGCGGAGAGATTGACTCCTTGTTTTTCCAACAGAATCTCCATCATTTTCATGATTTTCGTTATTTCCTTTTCGGAAATAAGGTTAATCTGCAAATGAGTTTCCTCCCGCAAATCATCTATTTTAGCAGTGCGATTTTGGGAGATAAGCACAAAAATAGCCAGAATAATAGCTTCCAAGGAGACAACCATGGTCAGAAGATTAAACGGAAAAGGGTCGAAGGCAGGAATGCCTCCTATCTTGCCAGTGTTAATGAGAATCCAAACCAAAAAAAATATCGAGTTTGCCGCCAGAAAAGCCATGCTTCCGAAGCGCGTTGTCATCCAGTCGGCTATGCGCTCGGAGCCAGTTCTCCTCGAATCGGCCTTGGCTTTGATGGTCTTGTATATTTTTCTCTTTTGGTCTTCTTTTTTCCAAAAGAAAGAATTGGGAAGCAAATGGTCTCTCATACTGTTATTGTAACACGCGTTCTTCCGTTTTAAAGGAAATATATCCGAGCAAGCCGAGCTGAATCGCTGGTGAGAGCCCTACAGAAAGGAATGGTACGAGCGGCATTAAGCTATTGTATGCCCATCTTCCAGTTTTGAGCGCGTAATATTCAATAAAAATGGAAATAAGAAATAATGCGGGAATCATTACCCAACTTTGTTTTTTAAGTGAAGAGAAAAATAAAAATGGCAAAGCAACCAAAGTTATCATAATCGCATCCGCCAAAGTAGCCCGGAGGAGAATAAATTGCGTAATTTCCCCGCCCATATAATTGTCATAGAGCAGAGAATGCAGATTCTCCCAGATCAAATTCAAAATAAAGGCGATGGAAAATACAAAAAGTGTTTTTTTCATCCCCATAAGTATAGCAAATTTTTTGGGTATCCGAAGGGATTTGAACCCTTTCTTCACCCTCCACAGGGGTGCGTGCAAACCAATACACCACGGATACCATATATCCTCATCTACCAATCAAGCGAAATAATTTTTTCCGCTCTTTTTCGTCATGATGGACAAGATAATGGCAATTGTGGCATAACCATTCTAGGTTTTCAAGTTTTTGGTTTTTCCTATTTTGATCAACATGATGTACGGCAAGAACCCGAAGATTATGTTGTCTGCATAATACACAGCGTTTTATTTTTTGACTGTTCAATAATTTTCTCCGATAAATTTGGGATCCATCTTTCCAATTCTTGTTCCTAACCCCTGA
This sequence comes from Candidatus Nomurabacteria bacterium, assembly GCA_016196605.1. Classification (GTDB taxonomy): domain Bacteria; phylum Patescibacteriota; class Minisyncoccia; order Phycocordibacterales; family UBA9973; genus UBA9973. The sequence goes on from JACPXJ010000002.1 coordinate 20,617, forward strand.
AAATACTTTATTGCGCCATCTTGTTTGGCATGATTTATCACAAAAAAATTTACCGCTTTTTGATTTTTGTATTTTTGAATGCACAATAAACACATCCTTACCACACGTAAAACAACTAAACCTCCTTCGAGGTTTTATCATGCCCCAATGATGACAAATACGGGAGCAGTACAGACCCCATCCACGTTTTAAGAAAGATGGTCTTGCATAAAATTTCTTATTGCAAATTTTACATTTTGTATTTGCTTTTAACATATTTTTCAAATTTCCTTTGGAAAATGTTGGTTATTTCTTCATCATGATGAACTAAAAAATGACAATTTTGGCAAAGCCATATCAGATTATTAAGTAAATTATTGTTTCTATTTTTATCAGCGTGATGAACTATTAGAATCCTTTTATCATGGGTATGGCAGATAAAACACTCCGATTTTTTAATATATCTTTGTAATATTGTTTTATAGGAACTCTTGCCCCCTTTCCAATTGGGATTTTTTTCTTCTCGCTGTGCTAAATTTAGATATCGCGTGGAGCATTGGCGACTGCAGAAAAATTTCTGACTCTTTGAGATCTTAATATTTTTAAGGGATTTGTAAGTTTTTTTTCCGCAAACAAAACAGTCGAAAATTTTTCCATTTTTTCTGCTTAAATACCCACACTTACTTGAGCAATAATGCTTCTCCGCTCTTTCTATTTGGAATTTTTTGCGTTCGAAACTTTTCTGGCAAAAATCGCAAAAAATAGTTTGCACACCTATATTATATCATCTACAGTCTAAAACTGTAAACACAAAATCCTGTAGAAAAATCCACAAGCTTTTATACTACCTTATCTCGCTTTAAACAATTTAATATAGTACTCTTTATCAAAAAAATGGCTCTTGCTGCGCAATATGTACTTTGCGCTCTCAACAAGAATAATATTCAGAACGATCCAAAAAAGAATAAAAGGCAGCCACGAGAAAGGAAGTGGGGCGAGCTCAAAAATATTTCTAAGCGCTGGCAAAGTCATTGTCAGAACCAGAATCGTTACTGCAACAAGAATACTCCAGTTGAGTTTTTTATTAGAAAAAATTTTATAAGAGAAAAGCGGGCGATGCAGGCTCCGGAAAGAAAAAGAAATCGCCAGAATGTAGGAAGAGAAGCAGGCGAAAAAGACAGAGCGGGCAACAGGAAGGTCAAGACCGATCTCCAATAGGAAATAGTAGAGAATAAACAAAAGAAGCGAGCTCAAGATCCCGACGCCAAAAATAAATATTTTTACACTTTTAGTAAATATGAGATTAGACCCAGTTATTTTTTTCTTTTCCTTATCCATATTCTCGTCAAAAGCGAATGCCAGCGCCGGCAAACTTCCGGTAAAGAGATTCACCCAGATTATCTGGAGCGCGGTAATGGGAAGCGGCAGGGCAAAAAGTAAAGCTCCGCCGATAACAAATACCTCATCAAAGGAATTCGACATAAGATACGTGAAGGCCTTCCGGATATTGGCGAGAATTCTCCTGCCTTCATCGATCGCCATGCTGATAGTTTCAAAATTATCATCCAGGAGAACCATGTCGGATGCGGATTTGGCCACATCACTGCCGGACCCCAGCGCTATGCCGATATCCATTGCCTTGAGGGACGGCGCATCGTTTACTCCGTCTCCCGTCATAGCCACTATCTCTCCCAGCCGCTGATACAGCCGGCCGATATGGAGCTTGTCTTCAGGCGTAACCCGAGCGAATATTTTTATTTTTGGAATGATGCCGAGGAGCTCTGCATCGGACAAGCTCTGTAGATTCGCTCCGGAGAGCACTTCCTCTTCTTTAACCTCCCAATCCAAACTTTTTGCCACTGAAACAGCTGTTCCAAGCAGATCTCCGGTCACCAGAACCATTTTCATTCCATGCGATTCTATATTCTTTATCGCAAGAGGAACTCCTGGCCGAATAGGATCGTAAAAGACAAAAATTCCGAGAAAGTCAAGCTCGGCCGCATCTTCCACTTTGAAATTTCTCTTGTGTTTTTTGGGGATGGTGGCAAGGCCGATCAGCCGTTTGCCTTCGCGGCTGGTCTCTTCAATCCAGGATTCTATCCGCAAATATTCTTCTTTGCTAATTTTTGATCTAGAAAGCAGGATATCGGGCGCGCCCATAAATATATACTGCCCGTCTTTATCGCTAACGGAAAATTTATTGGTAGAATTAAATGGGAGAACTATGTGAGAAGTGAGAGAAGAAATAACGTTGAGCGGAATACCGTGCTGTCGGCAGGCTTTCGCAATGTTCACTTCGAAGGGCCGGCCCCGGAAAACCCATTTACTTGCATTTTCCTCCGGATTTTCAATCGAAACGTCGACATTAGAGAGGGACAGTTCAAGCAATTGTTTTTGCTCCGGAGAAAATGCCTTAAGCGATGCCTTTTCTCCATTCGCATCATGCCCCCCTAGGATTTTTTTTACTTCACTTATGCTCACCAGCCGCATATCCGCAAGCGTAAGCGTTCCTGTCTTATCCGTCATAATGAGAGTCGTTGATCCGAGAGTCTCGGACGCAGTGAGTTTCCTGACAATTCCCTTTTTGCCGGCAATTCGCTCGGATCCCATTGCGAGAATCACAGTAAGAACTATCGGCAGCGCCTCCGGCACCGCTCCGACAGCGACTGCCGCCGAAAGAATGAGCATAGGAATAAGCGAAACGCCTCTAGTTACCCCTAAGATTAAAATGAGAAAAACAATGAAGCACACCACAAAGAAAATCAGCCATGCTAATCGCCCTACGCCCCTTTGCAGAGGAGTTTTTGTCCTCTTAGTTTTAGAAACTACGCTTGCAATTTTTCCAATTTCAGTTTCGTTGCCTGTACCGTATACGATTCCCGCGGCATAACCCTGCACCACCAAGCTCCCCGCGTGCGCGATATTCTTGCGCTCTGCCACAGGCGCGGTAAAAGCCGCTGTCTCGATACCCTTTTCTACAGGCGTAGACTCTCCGGTAAGTATCGCCTCATCCACGCTGAAATCGTTTACGGAAATTATGCGGGCATCAGCCGGCACCCGAGCGCCGTACGATAATTTTATTATGTCTCCGGGAACTAAAAGCAAAGAATCTATCTCTTGCTCAACGCCATTTCTGATTACTCTCGCCCGATCTTTTATATAAGTCGTGAGTTTATCCAGCGTGTTTTCAGCATGATACTCATGATAAAAGCCCAGAAACACATTTAGAAGCACAGCCAGAACAATAATAATGGTCTCGGCCGTTTCGCCAAGAATAAAAGTAAGGGTGCCGGCGCCCACAAGCAGGAAGATAAGCGGACTTAAAAACTGTTTTAGAAATAAAGCTATGAAACTTATCTTTTCTTTTCCATGAAAAGTATTATTACCGTATTGGGCCAGGCGGGCAGAAGCTTCCTTATCGGTTATTCCGGCCAAGGTCGAACTCAATTCGGCAATAACCTCTTCTCCTTTTTTTGCCCAAGGTTGTTTAATTATCTCCATATTATTAAAATGAAAATAAGAAAACAAATAATCGCGGAAACAATACACCAAGAGCATCCTTTTTTCAAAATAAAAATCTGCACGCCTATAAGATACGCGGAAAAAAGAAGAGCAAGCAGAGAGACGAGGGCTGTTAAGCCGAGAAAAATATTGGGCAAAATTTGTCCTAAAAAAATAGAACCGAGATAAAAAACTGATATAAAAGCATAATAAATCATGCCAAAAATCTCTACTGGCACGCCGAAAAATCGGGAATAATCGCTGTGGACCACAGCATGGCAATCAAACCCAATCGGACAAATAAGAGGCATGTTTTTTACTTTATGGTTACGGATATGTTTGGCCACCATAAAACCGGCTATTCCTAAGACAAGAATTATTATCTGCGTCAAAATATCATTTGAAAATAGCATGAGAAAATTATAGCATACAATGTGTGGCTCCCTTAAAGAAAAATTTCAAAAAGTAAAATCAATGTGTGATTTATGGAAAATTAACAGCTACGCAATACCAATATGCGTCGTTGTAGCAAGATAGATTAGTGTTAGGAATATTTTCCATGTGCTGAACGATTCTATACCCCTGACCGGACTTTTCACTTCTATATTGTATTTTACATTCTCCCGTTATCGGATCGTCAATATAAGTAGTTAAGAATCCTTCATCAATTAGTGGTTTTAAGAATGTATTAGTTGGATCATTGTCTCCGCGGAAACCACCGCAATCCCTTCCCCATGTAGCAGTACTCCATTCCGGGTATCTGCCGTATTTATAATAATAAAATTCAAGAGCCGTTCCTATAGATTTTAGTTCAGAAAGGCGACGCGCGTCTCGTGCTTTTACACGCGCAGTATTTAAACTGGCAAGAACAACTGACGATAAAATACCAATAATTGCAATAACAACAAGGAGCTCTATCAGCGTAAATCCCTGGTTCTTTTTTTTGTTATATGATTTTATCATATTGGAAACTCGCTCATTACTCTTTCAGGAGGTAAGTCCTGACCACCTCCCAAAAAAAACAAAAACAGCGAAATAATAATCGCCGCCGCCGCAAACCCGATCAAAACATAATTCGCCTGTTTTTCATCTTTAATTGCTCCACCAGAATATTTAATCACCCACTCTGTGATTTTTGGCGTTGCCGTTTGAAAAGATCGGGCAGAGTGTTGAAACTCTTCGCCCTCAAACACTATTTTCCCCGGTTCGTTGTTTTGGTCCATAACTTTCTAAAAATATTGTTGCAGTTTTGATTTTCCACAACTGTTTTAATTATATCACTTACGCCCCCTGCAAGAAAAAAGTGGACTATTTCAACAACTTATCCACCGAAAAAATCATTGAGTTCCTTATTGGTGCGCGGGAGAGGAATCGCACCTCCACGCCCTTGCGGGCACTGCCACCTCAAGGCAGCTCGGCTACTGTTACGACACCCGCGCATATTTAGTAGTATATCAGATTCACTAAGCAGCTTTAACCTCTTCGGCTGGACCTTCTGATGCTTCTTCAGTCTCTAGATTAATTACCGAACGCATTTTTTTGCGGACATCTTTGATAGCTTTATCACGGATATAGTACAGCTTGGATCTGCGGGCCCTAGCTTTCTTGGTCACTTCAATTTTATCCACCATCGGAGAGTACAGCGGAAAAATTCTTTCCACTCCCACCCCGGACGCGATTTTTCTCACAGTGAAAGTGGCGCCGAGTTCTGTACCGTGCTTCCTTGCAAGGACAATGCCCTCAAAAGCCTGCAGTCGGTACTTTGGGGCTGATGGCTTCTTGGCTTCGCCCTTCTTGGCATCTTTTTTGTCAGCCGCTTTTTCCTCTAAAATCTTGGACCACACGATTATAGTGTCGCCTGCCTTAAAATCAAGCCGCTTGCGAGCCTCCATATCTACCGGACTCCATTTTATATTGCTTGTTATGACTGTCATATTAGTTCGTACACTTTAGCATAAAATATTTTTTGGGGCAAATTTAAAATAGACCAAATATCATAATAGACACGGCCGTTGCTATTATATTATCTTGTTAATTCTTTAAATTCTTTCGGCAACGATGACTCCACTTTGATAGTTTCTCCTTTTAGGTTCTTAAACTCGATAGATTTAGCGTGAAGTGCAAGACGCTTAAAACCAGGAGGACACATACCCGCTGGATTATAAAGCGAATCGCAGGCGACTGGATGATTGATATATTTCATATGGACGCGGATCTGATGTGTCCGGCCAGTTTTTGGCTTCACTTCCAAAAAAGTGAAGCTACCGATAATACTGATACCCTTCTGATTAACACTGATATCAGGGTCGATCTGTTTTTGATCAGTTTTTATCCGTAGGTGCTTTAGCACCCTGTATTCCGTAATCGCCTCCCGCATTTCTCCGCGCGCGCCGCGGCCAGCAAGATACCGGCGGAAATCTCTTGGACTTCGTCCAATCGGCTTGTTGATCATTCCCCGATCATTTCGAAACGAACCGCTTACTATAGCGTTATAAATTTTCTTCACAACTCTCTCTTGAAATTGCTTTTTGAGGGCCCCATGAGCTTTTTCATTTTTGGCTATGAGCATCACTCCTGAGGTTTCTCTATCCAAACGGTGCGCTAGTTCTGCTTTGGGATATTTTTTTCTAGCCCAGTCTAAAATTGTCCTGCCCTCTGCAATCTTGTCCGGATGAGCCAAAACACCCGAGGGCTTATCAATAGCCAAAATATCCTTGTCCTCGTATAAAACTTTGATTTTCATAAGCTGTTGCGGCTAATAATATTTCCAATCTCCATCAACCTATCGTATTTACAAACTCTCTCCCCTCGCGCAAGCGAACCGGCTTTGATCCAATCGCACCCAAGTCCCACAGCGAGATCGGCGATAAACGTATCTGTCGTCTCACCCGACCGGTGAGATATGAACGGCAGCCAACCCTGCTTTTTTGTCAATTGTATCGCTTCTATAGTTTCTGAAAGAGTGCCAATTTGATTTAATTTTATCAGTATCGAATTTACAGATTTCTTTTCCACGGCAGTCTTTATCCTTTCTATATTTGTAACAGTCAAGTCGTCACCGACAATTTTTATCTTTTTACCCATTCTTTCAGTCATTTCAGTAAAACCCTGCCAATCATCCTCCGCTAGAGGGTCTTCAATAAAAACAATGGGATATATATCAACTAATTTTTCATACCAATCAATCATTTTTTTATTTGTATTTTTTTCTTCTACTCCGGATATCTTTAGCTCATATATGCCATTTTTGTAAAAACTAGAGGCAGCGGCATCTATTCCGATTTTGACTTGGTCAAAAGAATAGCCAGAATCTGCAATCGCCTGCCTAATAAGTTCAAAGGCTTCTTCGTTGGAGGTTAATTTTGGAGCAAATCCACCCTCATCTCCGACACTTACCGCATAACCTTTAGTTTGCAATATTTTTTTTAAGGAATAAATGATTTCTGCCGCAGCTTCTATTTTTCTGGCAAAAGAATCAAGGCCGACCGGCGCGAGCATGAATTCCTGCAGGTCAAGTCCGCTGTCGGCATGCTCGCCCCCGTTTATTATGTTCAGCATGGGTTGCGGCAGATTGAAAATTTTATTGCCTGCAAGATTTCCCAGATATTCGTAAAGCTCAATTTTCTTTTCTGCCGCGCAAGCTCTGGCAAAAGCTAAGGAAACTCCAAGAATGGCATTCGCGCCGAGCCGTGATTTATTTTCTGTCCCGTCTAGTTTTATAAGACTTTGATCAAGCGCTGACTGATTAAATTCTTTACCTTTTATGTGGCCATAAATTTCAGTATTCACGTTATCGATTGCCTTAAGCACCCCAAGTCCGTTATATCTGCCCTCATCATGATCGCGCAACTCGCAAGCTTCATGGACGCCAGCGCTTCTGCCGGAAGGTACGGACGCTCTGCCAGAAATAGCATTCTCTAGTTCACAAGAAACTTCTATCGTTGGCTCGCCACGCGAATCGATAATTTCCGCGGCTTTAATAGATATTATTTTTGACATATCTTATAAAGGATTAATTATGGCATGGCTGTCAATGTGCCGCTCAGCTTCAAGTACGATTTTCTTCATAACAATTATGGCTTCTACGGGATACTTGCCAGAAGCGGTTTCTTCAGAAAGCATGACGGCGTCGGACCCTTCTAAGATAGCATACGCCACATCAGTCACTTCTGCTCTAGTTGGCAATTTCTTTTCAACCATTGAAAGAAGCATCTGGGTCGCCACTATTACCGGCTTTCCGGATTTTTTACACATTTTAATTATCTTATCCTGAATAAAAGGCATCCTCTCAAGAGGCACTTCGTTCCCCAGGTCGCCTCTCGCGACCATGACTGCATCTGACGCATCAATAATCTCTCCTAGAAATTCTAGAGCCATCTTTCTTTCTATTTTTGCGATTATTTTTTGCTTTCCAGAAAATTGTTTTACGAAACTGCGGCATTTTTCTATGTCAGAAGCTCCCGTGACAAACGATACAGCAACGTATTCTATGCCGTGTTCCGCCGCAAACTTTAAAAACTCAATATCTTTGAGAGTAATAGCAGAAATATTCTTTTTTTCATATGTATGATCTCTTCCTTCTTGGATTCTTGGTCCGGGCAAATCGGCGATTATCGGAATTCTCCGATTAAACCCCTTCGACAGTTCTCGAATAAGTTTTATTTCTTCTTTTCTTTTATCGAGATCACTCCATGAAAAATTCATCCTTACCGCATCCAGATTATTTTCAATCATGGATTTAAGAATCTCCGGATGAGACGAAGCCGGGCCTATGGTAGCGATAATTTGCGCCTTTGAATTTTTCATGCTGGCACTTGTGATTTAGTTTCTCTAACTTCTTTGTTTAGAATGTGCCCCTCGAGGTCCAAATCGTAAATGAAAAGCGCGCCAAACGGCATCTGAAAATCCGCTATGCCGTCCTCAGATATATTTTCTATATATTTAACGAGCGCTCGAAGTGAATTCCCATGCGCCACAACAAGGACATTTTTTTCTTCCTTTAGGGCTGGCAATACTTTTTTAAGAAAAAAAGGAACGACTCTTTCATATACCATTTTAAGAGTCTCGCCATTTGGCACGGGATAATCCCAAGCTCGGCGCAACTTATTAAATTTTTCTTCGCCGAGAGATTTCTCTAAATCCCATTTATTCATACCGGTGTATTCTCCATAATCGCGTTCATTTAAAGCCGCAGAGTGAACGGTTGGCACTTTTTCTAAATTGCAGACATTGAGGATGCAGGATAAAGTCTCAATCGAACGCACTTCCATAGAAGCAAAAGCTTGGTCTATTTTAATATCTTTGATAATCAAACCCATGTCCTCAGATTTCTTGAAGCCATATTCAGTCAAATGCGCATCATATTGGCCGGTCCAAAGGCCTAATTTGTTCCATTCTGATTCGTGATGCCTGGCGATGATGAGTTTGCCTTTCATAATTATTTGTTCACTATATTTTTTGGTGTCTTTCCTTCGAGGAAATCAATAATGTTTTGAGCAGCTATTTCAGCCATTTGATTGCGTGCCTCAATGCTCGCCGAAGCAATATGCGGAGTGAGAATGACATTATCTAGTCGGAGCAGTCCCGGTGCGATGTCCGGCTCAAATTCAAATACATCAAGAGCGGCGGCGCTAATAACTTTTTTTTGTAAGGCTTCTAAGAGATCTTTTTCATCTACCACCGCTCCGCGAGAAGTATTAATCAGGAAGCTAGCCGGCTTCATGAGTGAAAGATTGCTTTTGTTTATGAGATGTTTAGTTGAATCAAGCAAAGGAACATGCAAGCTGACCACATCCGATATTTTTAATATTTCTTCAACTGATTTCAGGTAGACGGCCCCATGCTCCTTTTCGATCCGCTCATTTCTTACAAGATCAGTATAGAGAATCTTCATACCCAAACCTTTGGAATAATATGCCACCCGCTCGCCAATCCTTCCGGCGCCGATGAGGCCAAGAGTTTTACCCAGAATGTCTGTGCCGATAAAATTCATAGCTCTCCAGCCTTTATACTTGCCTTGACGCACAAATTCGTCAGCTTCGACAATCCTGGCTGCGAGAGCAAGCATAAGAGCAATCGTATGTTCTGCTACAGCTTCAGAAGACATATCAGCAGGCGCATTGGCAATGTGTATGTTTCTCTTTTTCGCTTCCATAACATCGATATTGTCATAACCAGTAGCATAGTTGGCATACAATTTTATACTCGGAACAGCATCGAAGACATGCCTATCTATTTTATCGGTTAAAAAACAAAGTACCGCATCATAGTCCTTATTTTTAAGAAATTTTATTAGTTTTCTCTGCGTGAGTATGGATTCTTTTGGGTTGCTATCTATTAAATACCCTTTATCTTTGAGCATTTTTATTCCTATTTCAGGAATTTTTCCAGTTATAAAAATACTTTTTGTCATGGACGCATTTTAACATTTATTAATGCCTATTGCATCAGCGCAAATACGGAAAAAAGTTAGCTGAAATTAATTACAAAATTATACATTCCCATAGAGCATACTCCCTGTATCGGAACGCCTACCTTCGGTATGCCAAGATCGATTTCTGTTTCTCCAGTTTGAGGTAAAATCTTTTGGAATCCTATAGAACGAATGACAAGCGACAGAGAACAATTATAAGTGCCGCTTGTTTTCATGATAAGTTTAGTTGGTATGCCTGCTTGAGCATCAGATATTTGTGGAAAATAGCCGCCTTGGGTGTTAATGGTAATATATTGGACACCGTCTTTTATTACTATGCTTTGTGGCTCCCCCGCGCCAGTACTATCTTTTCTTGAGCCACCTGTAAAAATGATAACAGCAGTAGCGACAAGCGCGAGAGTGATTATGACTAATACGGTTTTGTTCATATAAAGATTATATTAGAAATTAAATGCTAAATAATGGACTAATGATACCTATACCAGCCAACCCTGCCAGTAACGCAAATATGCCAAGTCCTATTACTACCACTCCGGCTGATTTAAAGAAAAGAGGCGCATGTTTCCCATGAGCGAAAGATGCTGACCCAAAGGAGAGCAATGCAAGCACCGGCAGAGTTCCGAGGGCAAAAGCGAACATAATGAGCATTCCAGTAATGAAAGACCCGCTCCCGATGGCCGCTATCTGCATTGATTGAGTAAATCCGCAAGGTAAGAAGAAAGTCCCGAACCCCACAACAAGCGGAGTGAGGGTTTTGTGCTCAATCTTCCTAAAAACAGAAGAAACCTTCTGAAAGATTCCGGCAGGCAATGCGATTTTATTTTTCATAAATACTCCAACTAAATTCAAACCAAGCATTAACATCACAATCGATGCCGCAATCCCAAGTATGGCTGTAAAAGTAAAATTAATGCCGATAGCGTTGCCGACCAACCCGAGAATTCCGCCCAAGATAGCAAAACTTGCCAGTCTTCCCGCGTGAAATAGCATGAAAGTTTTGGTATCGCTCTTATTTTCATCTTTGTTATCTTGTGATATTTTAGCTGAAAGCGATAATACTAATCCGCCAACTATTGCCAAGCAACTTGAAACTGAGGCAATAAGGCCAATAATAAAACCGGTCGCCGAGGTTGTTTTGCCGCCAAGGCCAAAATTGAGAATACCTGACTTTTGCAGCATAAAGAACAGAATCAAAAACACAAGACCGATCGGTATGGCTTTCCAAATCACGTTATCTGCCTTAGCTAGGTCTTGCCTAGCTATTTTATCTACTGAAAGAGTGTAGCCGTTTGACTTAATTTTTTCATTCAGAATGTCCGCAATTTCTTCAGGACTTTTTCCGCTTTCAGTTTCCACTTCGACAGTTTCTTTTTTTAAATCCACCCGGACGCTTTTTGTCAGATTCTCTTCTCTCAGAACATCTTCAATCAATATTTTGCATGAGGCGCAGTGGGTTCCAGAGACATGAAATATGTATGTTTTTAACATTGAACCTACAACTTATCATGAAAAATTGTTTTACGCAATCCGCTCTTTTAATTGTAATGACTTACGCTATAGCGTGATAATGTACAATTTTTTTACGCTGTCAATAATCTAAATAGCCGCTTTCTCTGGAGCTCTGTCATTATTTGTTTCGATAAATTCCTTAATCTTTGCTTCATCGATTGTTTCCAGCTTCAGAAGATAACCCCAGGACGTCAAAGCGACCGGCACATCAAGATCTTTCCGCGCCAGCATTATTTTCTTGCCGTCAGAACTTGTAAAAGCTTCTCTGATTTTGTCTATTTCGCTTTGTTCCAAGCCTTCCCTGTACCACACGACCGCCGCGCCATGTTCCATGCTGTGTAATATCAACTCGTCAGGGATAAATTCAGTTTTCATCCCAGGCCCGGCCACACCTACCCAATGAGGTCCAGAAGTTGGAGGATTCGATTTATAGGGGGGATGTGTCTGATTGCGGCCCACATGTCCTGCGCCCTCATCAGGAATCTTTTCACCCAGCATCGGTTTGCTAAGTCTTACGCTGTTGTCCGCCACATTCTTGCTAGACAGCCATGTTCCAGCAACTATAATAACTAATGTTAGCAACACAACTCCTATAATAATTTTGTGTTCGGTTTTCATAATTTTTATTCGTAATTCGTAATTAATAATTCTTGATTACTTACGCTCCGCAACCAGTCCCTTCTGTTTTTGGAAACCAATAGCCATTTACTTTCTCTGCTTGCTTATACATATCTTCTTCTATTGCTCCCTGTGAAGCCATCAGTTCCATCAACCCTAGCATTGCCATCCCGTGGTTGCAATCGGGAAAGTAAGTTGAATTCTTGCAGCAGGGCCGGAAAATTTTTTTGGATACTTTTTCCACCAGCGCCTGCTCTCTATCGGTGAGAGTTATCCATCTATGCATACTGTAATGATCCATTACGTTTCCTTTGGCTAAAGTCCAGCCACCGGTCGAAGCGAATCTCTCCGCTCCGCCATATCTAGGGTCCATCATCGGGCCTTCTTTTAGAACAGGGTTGTCATTGCTTAACCCGAATGCCCAAAGCATGTTGAGCATCATTCCCGCATTTTCTTCCGTAATCGTAATATTACCCCCGTCATTATAGAACAATTCTTTATCCGCTTCACTGAGCCCTCCCCGGTTTTTATAAAGATTTTCGAATTTTTCTCCATCAATTACTCCCGCTTCCACCATCTTTGCGCCCAGCCGTCCCCACTTGAGCGCAAATACCCGATCCACCGGCGCCAAACCGAGAGCGGTGATTATCAAAACTATCAGCCCTCCATAAAGCGATTCTTTTATTATTTTTTTCATATTAGCAACAGTCTTTTAGCTTATTTTCTAATGTTTCTGCTTCTTTGTTTTCCGCTTTGCCTTTGTTTTTAATTCTTCTAATTCTTGAGAGTATTTTTTTAACAATCGATATTGTTATATAAATCATAATTATATGAAGAAGATTAATACACCGATAATAATCATGGCAATTCCGGTCCATAGATGAAGTCCGCTTATATTCTCCCGTTTCCATGTTTCCACTTTTTCAACCATTTCTTTTTTGGCGGCAATAAATAAGACTGCCGCAAGCGGGATAATCAGGATCAGATTGTAGAGCAACAGATAGCCAAAACCGCTCATGTAAGTCACTTGGTCTTTCAGCAGTCCGATAATCATGAGGTACGGGCCGCCCATGCATGGGAACTGGCACAATCCAACTAGAATCCCAAGTCCGAATACTGCCGGACAGGATGCCTGATCCATCAGCTTGCCCATTGGTCCCTTGAGAAAAGTGGGAATTTTTAGCTTAACCGGAAATGCCGGAAAGAACCGGTTTATAAGGTTAACAACTCCGAATACTATGAGAATTGTTGCTCCCAATTTCCCCATGAAATGCGGAGTGTTGAAGATGTGCAGAACTTTCAGAATTCCCAAACCTATCAGAAAATATGCTGTGAATATTCCGGCGATATACGTTCCGCCTAATTGAAGAATTTTTGTCCGGCTCATCTGTATCCCAAAGAGAAAAGCGATAGTGATGAGAAGAATGGAGAACGAGCACGGGTGCACGCTGTCTAAAACTGCCGATACTAAAAGAAGCGGCAAAAGCCAGGTACCTTCCCTGCTCAAGTCCCAGATAAATGAGGCCGTCCATGGGCTATTTTTCAGAATAATAATAGCGATTAAAGCGACAAGCAAAATACCAATCGTAATAATAATTTTTTTCATGCAGTTTTAAGGAGTTACATTTGCTTTAACCTCGAATTGAAGCCTGTTCCCGCTCTCATCTTCGAGATAAATAAACCTATTAATCATCCCGACACCGGCCGGGCCATGGGCGTTCGGATCGTAAACAACTTCGATGCTTAAGGACCCCCCAGCTTTTACAATTTCATTCGCTCGGGTGGCACCTCCACCATGCCCCGGCATCCCAAAGGGACCCTTCTTTGTTCCATCCGCTCTGACGATGTACGCATTCGTACACATACATGAAGTGCTTAAGCTGGATATTTTTATATTCTCATTGGAAGAATTATTCACGCTGAATACTTTGCTCACATTCCCATTCTTCATCGAGATAGTTCCAAAATCATAGAAAGTCTCCGTGGGAGCAAAAATTCCTTCGATTCTTGCCGGATGCGATTTTGCGCTTAATTCTTCTTTTTCTGTATATTTGCTCCACCATACCAGGCTGGCTATCCCTATAACAATCACAATCAACGATATAATAGTCTTTTCGTTCATAGATTTTAATTATTAACATAGTAAAAAATCCTTTTATGAGGATTTGAAAGACACAGCTAAAATTTTACGACAAAATACTTAGCTGTGCCTTATATATGAAAAAGATGGGCTATTTTCCAAAAGCGAGAGCCATTTGGTTAGTTTATTCGGGTACGTGTATAATTTCTTATTGTATAAATAATATTGCCATTGATAAAAATATTGTTTCCATTTTAAAAAACTTTGTTTGTTTAAAAAATACAGGACTATTCCTAGAATAAGCAGGGAAAAAACATATAATGTAGAAAATGTCGAATTTGAAAACTGTTGCCATTCGTTTATATGATCAAGACTGTTTTTACACACTGAAAAGCTGTTTTGAGTATAGGGGCAGTTGACCATAGGTGTTTCGACCGCGTGACTGAATTTGAACAGACCGAAAACGCCTATAGCCATATAAGCAAATAAAACGAAAAAGCCAATAAATAATTTTAGATTATGCAACTTCATATTATTTATTGATTTGTTTGAACAGCCAAATGCCAAGCAGAATCAGGTCAATCGTCACCATTATGGCAACAATAGAACCAAATCCTCCGCCCATCATTCCGCTGTACCCATATCCCATCATATTAATTAATTATCCTCTTATTTTATAAAAAGTAAAGCTGTTCTCGACCTTTATAATTTCTTTGCTTTAATTCGTAATGAATTAGATACCACCGACACCGAAGACATCGCCATCGCAAAACCCGCGAATACCGGCGAAAGAAGCCAGCCGAATATCGGATAGAGGATTCCAGTTGCAAGTGGAATACCGACAATATTGTATATGAAAGCCCAGAAAAGATTCTGTTTGATCCCTCGCATGGTTATTTTAGAAAGTTTGATAGCTTTGGTAAGCTTTGAAATATCTCCGCCCAAAAGGGTAATTCCAGCTGACTCTATAGCCACGTCTGTGCCAGTGCCCATGGCGATGCCTACATCAGCTTGCGCCAGCGCCGGAGCGTCATTAACTCCGTCTCCAGCCATTGCCACAATTCTGCCTTGCGATTGAAGTTCTTTTATCTTTTCTAATTTATCTTGCGGCATTACATGAGCGACTACATCATCAATGCCAACAAGTGATGCCATATATTTTGCGGCCTTCTCATCATCTCCGGTCAACATTATTACTTTAATGCCGAGTTTGTGAAGATCTTGCACCGCTTGCTTTGACTCTGCCTTTATTTCATCTGCCACCATGACAAAACCCAGCACCTTTTCTTTGGTTGCGAGTAAGACTGGCGTCTTGCCTTCGCTGGTAAACCGCTCTATTTGTGAAACATCAAAAGGTAGTCCGAGATCATTTATCAATTTAATATTGCCGACAAAATATTCTGTATTGTTGATCAATCCTTTCAGCCCTTTGCCTTTTATGCTTTCAAAATTTGAAATATTTTCTAATTTAATTTTTCTCTCATCTGCATAACTTACAATTGCATGCGCGATGGGATGTTCTGATTTTTTTTCAAGAGAAGCCAGCACGGATATAAACGTGTCAACCTGCCAGGTTGACACGTTTTGAATATTGACGAGTGTCGGCTTGCCTGCGGTGATAGTGCCTGTCTTGTCAACGATAACTGTATCTACTTTATGTAATTTCTCCAGTGTGGCCGCATCTTTGATCAAAATTCCTTCTCTTGCCCCTTTGCCGACACCTACGATAATGGCGGTAGGAGTGGCGAGGCCAAGTGCACACGGACAGGCAATGACCAAAATTCCAACAAAAGAAACCAAGCCAAACGATAGGGCTTGTGAAAATCCGAGTAAACTGGAAAACAAAAGCCATATTCCGAGAGTTGCAAAAGCAATCACAAGCACGATCGGCACAAACACACTTGAGATTTTATCAGCCAGAGCTTGGATTGGCGCCTTGCTTCCTTGCGCCTCTTCCACCATCTTTATAATGTGGGCCAGCAGGGTTTCTGACCCAACTTTTGTCGCTTTGAATACAAATGAACCACTTGTATTCATTGTAGCGGCCACCACACCATCTCCCAACTTTTTTTGAACTGGCATGGGTTCCCCAGTCACCATTGACTCATCAACGAATGATGATCCTTCGGTTATTATTCCATCAACAGGAATCTTTGCTCCGGGCTTCACTATAATTAAATCTCCATGCTCTACTTCATTGACTGAAATTTCTACTTCCCTGCCATCACGAACGACAAGAGCAGTTTTCGCTTGAAGATTAAGAAGTTTCTCAATTGCATCGCCGGTTTTTAATTTTGATTTGGCTTCTAAATATTTACCAAGCGCGATAAAAGTGATCACAATAATCGTAACGTCATAATACGTCGCATCAACATCTATAAACTGCTTAAGTGGTTCTTCAAACGCAGTCACCGCAAAACTGTAAAGATATGCCGTCAGGGTGCCTATCCCAATAAGCGTATCCATATTTGCTTTGCCATAACGCAGAAAACGATAAAAACCAAGCAGATAAGGCTTCCCCACAATAAAAAGAACGTAGGTAGCCATCAAGGGCAGAAGATGGTGGAAGAATTCTTCTACAACTAGAGACATTTCGGGAATAATTTTATATTGCCCTAAAATTTCCCAG
>JACPXJ010000010.1 GCA_016196605.1 Candidatus Nomurabacteria bacterium
GCTGAAGCTGCCGTCCTGGGGCTTTCTTTTTTCATCCAGCCGGAGCTTGGCCAAAATCTTTATGCGCGCCACGATTCCGCCATAAATATTGGGCGGCAAAATTATCGTTGTATGCAATATCCCATCTACCCGAAAACGCACTTTGACCTTCTCGCCGGTAAACTCAATATGGATGTCCGATGCGCCTCCCTCCAAGGCATTGCGCAAGATAACCGCCACAATCTTTATGACCGGGGCGTCCTCGACTATTTTCCCCTCGCTTCCTTTTACATCCTTGATCTCCTTGCTTAAATTTTCCTCGCTCAAATTTTCAGTCTCATCCTCATTGAGCTCATTGAGCGCCTCTTCCACCTGGCTGCCAAGGCCTTTGTAGGACTGCAGAATACTTTCATAGTCAGTCTTAGAAATCAGATATATCTTAAAAGGAATGCCCAGCTTGGCGGAAATGAACTGGAGGGCATCCTGCGCCTCAACATCTTCCCCGTTGGTAACGCCAACCTCCAAAACTCCGTCCTTAAGCTCAATCGGAGCAAAATGGTAGTGGACAGCCGAATCTTCAGAAATATATTTCAGAACGTCGAAAGTTATTTTGTCTTTGTCCACTGTCTTGACCGGCATTTTCAGGTACTTCCCTTTTACTTCCAGGATCTTGTCTTCCGGCACGCCTCCTTCGAGCAAAGCTTCATCGATATCTCCGTTCCACTTCTCGCTCGCGCGCGCTTTTATATCGCCTATCTGACTTTTCTTGATTATGCCTTCTTTAGCTAGCTCTTCTAAAAAACTCATAGGGGTTATAATCCGGAAACTTCGGCTCCAAACGGAGCAAACGGATTTGGTCGGCCTTCGCTTCCATCTCCTATAAGGATAATGCCATTAGAATCATCCAAACCGAGAAAGGCATCGTCAGAAAATATAGCATCGTTCAATTGTATGCTTTTAACGGAAAGAAGCAGCGTCAGAAAATCGTTTTCTCCCGCTCCCCCGCCATTTGCGGGTGTAGTGGATAAAGGAACTGTCACAGAAACTAAATTCTCGGTCTCAGGGTCTTCTTTAATAAAAAAGTAGTAAGCCAGGAAAATGACTGCTCCGATTCCAAGAAATATTATGATGTTTTTAATCTTATTCATTTTGTCCTTATTGCTTTTTTAGCCAGTAAGTTTTAATTTTAAAATTGTATTTATAACTTTCCGAAGAAGCCGGATTTATTCCCCCGCTCTCGGATGAAGAAAATGTGATTGAAGATATGTCTACAATCCGCAGATTCCTCTCCAGATCTTTGGTAAAATTAAGGAAGTTGCTATAAGAACCTGCGGTGGAAAATTCTAGATCCCAAACTCCATAATCTTTGCCTCGATTCTGAGCCGCTCCGCCTACTACCGCTGCCCCGCTTTTTGAAGCGTCAGCCTCCGTATTGTATTTGACATCTTTCAGCGCCATGCCGTAAGGCAGAGCTATCTTCTCTATTTCGAGGATGAGCCGTATATTGTCGACATTCTCCGGCAGGAGTTTCTCCAATTTCGCCAGCTTGTCCGGATCGATAGAATTCTTTTTGGCAGTCAGCTCATCTCGGGCATTTTCCAAAGCCTTAGAATTTCCCAGCGCCTCGTTATAAGAGAGAGACAGATCGCGCAGCATTGAAATCTCGCCGTATATTGAATTAGTAAACGCGAAAAATACGGCGATAGCGATTCCTATAAAAACTAATGGCATTGCAAATCTCATCATAAAATTAATTTTCCGCTAAAAACGCCTTCTTGTAATTGACAAAAGCCGGATCAACTGAAAATTCTAAATCAAATTGGACGTTGCCGGAGGGATCAAGGGTAAGATTAGAAAAAATAGGGCTGATGAAATTTTTATTTTTGGCAAAAAGATCAGACTGCAGGGCGACGGAACGATAGCCCACTGCAATGCCGCTCATTTTAATACCCACCTTGGATCCTTCTCCACTTTTTCCCTCTGCCGTTTCATAAGCAAATTTGGTATAGCGGACAGTTTGCATAGTTATATCTGAAAGCGCTTGAAAAATAGGCGTAGCGGCCGTATGCTTGGAAAGAATTTCGGTTGAGTCCCGCAGGCGCTTGTCCAGAGTCTGCAACTCGGTTATTTTTGAAGGTTCAAAGCGGTCTCGGGCAAGATTGAGATCATTCTCCATCTGTACAATACTTTTCTCCAGAGACACTTTATAAAAATAAAGTCCGCCTGTCCCAAGAAGGACAGCAAATAAGATAAATAGGGAAATAATGGTTAACGCGCTGACGGATCGCACCGGAGTAACGCGTTGTTCAATGACAGGTTTTTTGGGTATGAAGGATGTTTGGAAATTTTGTTCCATCGTACTTAATTATATTACAAAATGGAAGTTTAGTGAAATATAATGTGTATAACTTTATACAAAATAGAGTAATTAACCTTGTTATTGCAACTTCCTAAGTGCCAGTCCAAGCGCGACGGCAAATTCCGGACCCATGGTTTCCAAAACCTTATCCAAGAGCGCCGGCGCATTTACTTTGGAAAACGGACGACCGACAGATATCTCTGCCTTGAAATTGTTGGCCGCCACTTCCTTGAGGCCTTTCATAAGCGATCCGCCGCCGGTAAAAATAACCTTGTTTATGGTCCGATTGTACCTTTTCTCGTAACCCAGAAGCACATTGTTCGTTTCAGAAAAGATATAGTCGACATGGATTCGAATTATGTCGGCCAGACTTTTTTCGGCCGGATTTTCAAAAAGGCCAAATTCCTTCTTCATCTTTTCCGCTTCCGAAAAAGGAATATTGAGCGATGTGGAAACAGATTGAGATATGTCCGATCCTCCTCTTTCTATGGTGTGATAAATTTTAACCATGCCGAATTCAACAACTGAAATCTTGGTCCGGGAAGCCCCAAAGTCTATCAAGAGAACCGGCGAAAGCTCGTGTTCAAAATTAGATCGAATAGAAGAAAAAATCTCAATCTCAAAAAAAGATGCAGACAATTGGCACTGCGAAACGATTGACCGATATTTGGATATGGCGTCTTTTTGCGTCGCGACAACCAGCACGTTAGTCTGCTCCCTTTTTTTTTGCGTAACGTCCGTTGTCTCTCCGGACACATTCATTTCCTCAAAAGAGGATTCTTTCTTAGGAAGAACAAAATAGTCGAGAGAAACTTCCGTAATAGGAACCGGTATATATTTGCGGGCTTCCGTCGGAATTATAGAAGCCATTTCGCCGCCGCTCACTTCGATCGGAAGTTCGATGGTAAAAATCAGGCTTGATTGTACTGGAATGGCCAATGCCGCCGAATCAGCAGTCGAACCGGACTGTTTCAAAACCTGCCGGAGGGCATCGGATATTTTTTCTACGGAAAGATTGGTAACACGGCCGACATCCTGATTATCATAAGGGCCAAGAGCGATGGATCCATAAGTCTCCAGCACCGCCTTGCCTCCTTTTTTTTTGATCTCAACCACCTTGATAGCGGAAGAACCGATATCAATGCCAATAGCGGAGCTGTCTCCGCCCGCAAGATTTCCCATTTTAGAAAATATTTTTTTTAATGGATTGTCCATGGGTCTCCGCATTTTTTGTGTTAAAATACGCCCTAAGTATACCATATGATGCCAGTTTTAAATACTATATTAAGCAGAATGCTCGATTTGATTTTTCCCGCGAGATGCGCCGGATGCGGCAGAGGAGGGTCGTACTTATGCGCTGTTTGCCTTTCAAATTCTCCTATAGCGGAACGTGAGACAGAAAGATGGGTTTTCTCTCTTTTTGACTACCGCCATCCGGCCATAAAGAAAGCGTTGTGGCTCCTAAAATACAAAAACAAAACCGGGCTAGCCGCCAGTTTTGCGGAAGCTCTCTCCGGAAAAATCCAGGAAGAATTAGCCGACATGGCAGTAATGGAAAATTTTTTGGACCCTATTTTGATACCCATACCCCTTTCCAGGAAAAGACATAAAGAGCGCGGATACAATCAAGCGGAGTTAATTTGCCGAGAGATCCTTCGCTTATCAAAAATAAATCACCTCTCCCCGCCTTCGGCACCCCTCTCCTTAACAAGGAGAGGGGTCGGGGGTGAGGTATTTACTCTAATAAATAATATTTTAATAAAGCCAAAAGAAACAGAGCATCAGGCGCGGATAGAAAATCGGCGCGAACGTCTGAAAAACATTGTCGGCTCTTTCGCCG
Source organism: Candidatus Nomurabacteria bacterium (assembly GCA_016196605.1). Classification (GTDB taxonomy): domain Bacteria; phylum Patescibacteriota; class Minisyncoccia; order Phycocordibacterales; family UBA9973; genus UBA9973. Next base: position 4,179 of record JACPXJ010000010.1, read on the forward strand.
TCCAAAACGCCGAATTGGTAAAAAATAGAAACATAATACTGATCGACGACATTACCACCACCGGCGCAACATTGAGCGAAGCGAGAAAAGTTCTACGGCAAGCCGGTGCCAGAAAAATAATTGCTTTTACGGTTGCGCACTAGAAATGTAGCCAAAGAAGTTTCTTTACGGGGTCTCCGCAGACCGACGGGTCGAGGACGGAGCCAAATTTTCCAGCAGGAAAATGGCGACCCCGGAAAGAAAGCTTCTCTGGCGTAATTTATTTCCACATATCCCAAATCATACCGGCAATATTCCGGGGCTTGCCTTTCAGAGCAAAATAATGGAGATCAATAAAAGGCAGAGTATTGCATTCGATGATCCCCCATTTCTGACTGTTCGCATCTTTGGTCGGATCAGGAATAATGCAGTCAAAACCGACGACGGACAGTCCAGTTATTTTTGCCGCTTTTTTAAAAATAGGCAAAAAGCTCGGATGAAGGTCGTCAATCATTTCTTCGGTCGTCCCTCCAAACAATCTGCCTATCCGATGCGATAGAGGCAAAGTCGCGCCGCTCGGCAAAATATCATCTACCACAAATCCCGATCGCCCTATCTGGGCATGCAATTCCTCCCAGGTTCTTATTGGCTCGACTCGGCTCGAACGTTTTTTATCCATATCCGCGATAAGCTCTATAATTGTTTTTTTACCGTCACCCAGCAAAGTCGGAGGTCGTCCCATGTAAAATCCGGCGAGTTTGCCATCCACAATGGTTGCCCGGCAGACATTTCCTTTTAAATGTTCTTCCGCAATCAGATGAGCGCATATCTCTCCTGCCACGCCGACACCTTCTTTGAATTGCTTAAAAGTATTTATATTGGTAATCGTATGCCGGCCCCTCGAACCCACCCGGGGTTTGACAATCATCGGCTTTGGAAGTTCAGAAAATATTCTTTTCCTGCTTCCTCCGAATAAAGATAAAAAGGAGAATTCAGCATAAGCCGGGACAGGAATATCGCGCTTCCTAAACTCCTCTTTCATGACGACTTTATCATCCCAATTTTTACTCATATCCAAAAATTCCGGCCGTAGGGGAATACTCTCGAAGTAATAGTATTTTATTCTTCCTTCTTGCGGAAGAAGGGCGCGGTAATAATCCAGAGGCCTTCCCATAAAAACTACCTGCTCCATGGCTATCCCCCGCCGTACAGCTTCTTCCCAAATAATTTTTGAACGAAATGTGTGTGCTTTGTTTACATCTTTGGAGAATTTCACCGTGCCTAAAGATGCTAAAGTCCTATATAAATATTCCGGAACAGCATCGGCAAAATCTTTTACAAAACGAGGCACATACTTTAGAAAAATTTTTGCGTGATTGTCCAAGGCCACAGTAACGATGCTTTCCAAAAAAGAAATGCTGTGCACCAAAGGAGCATCCCCACAATAAGAGCATATGCTTTGTTTCTGATCCAATTTGTGAGGTTCGTTTAAGAGCATTAAATAAGTATATAACAAATTAAAAAGAGACAGCACGCAGTCGTTCCAGCTAAAAATAAATGATACCCAACCACTACTGGATATTTACCAATTAAGGTACCGTGTTTCCATATGAACATGGAAACAAAAAGAGAGGTATTTGGGAGATATGCCGATGAGTATTACAAAGCAAGAATTACGAA
>JACPXJ010000011.1 GCA_016196605.1 Candidatus Nomurabacteria bacterium
TCTTACTATGAGACTAACCTTAGTCGCATCGATATCAACACAAAAGTACCAAACTAATTTTTTAACTTTAAAATCGCTTAATTTACTTGATGTGATAAGCATTATGACTAGTGTAGCATATGCTATTCTAGTCTAGTGCCTTTGCTATTGTGCATAAGTTGGAATTCAAAAATTGTTTTGGAGCCGTAAAGGAATGAAAATAATTGTATGAATTTCATAATAAACCAAAAAATAAAGGAGCGAGAAGAATTTTTTGCAGATAACTATATAAAAAATTATACTGATGCAAAGAAAATAAGCATTGTCGCTGTTGTCCATCTAATAGATACTGGAATTCCTTATGTTAACTTCTTAGAAGAATATTTTTCTCTCCAATATATTATTCCAAAACCAGGTTCTATTGACAAAAAATTAGTGGATTTTTATCCAAAACATAAAATATTAAATATTACTAGAGATGAACTTAAAAATTCTAAAAATTTTATTAAATATCTTGTAAATATCCCAAAAGACAATAAATTATTGTTGTTAGACATCGGTGGATACTTTGTACATTCAATTAATGATTTAAAAGAAAGATTTGATGATAGATTTATTGGAGTTATTGAAGATACTGAAAACGGCCATCAAAAATATTTATCGATAGAAAATTTAAAAGCTCCAGTTGTATCTGTGGCAAGAAGTCCTTTGAAAAATAACGAGGATCATTTGGTTGGACAGGCAGTTGTATTTTCAACTGATTCGATCTTAAGAGAGCAGGGAATACTTTTAAATAATAAAAAAGTTGGGATTCTCGGATTTGGTAAAATAGGAGGTGGAGTTCTATCTTCTTTGAGAGATAAAGGATGCGGAGTTTCGGTTTATGATAAAAATCCGGTAACTATAATTTTGGCTCTTTCAAGGGGTTACAGTATTTCTGATAGATTAAAAATCTTAGAGGAATCGGATGTTGTTTTTTGTTCAACCGGTAGTTTATCTTTAACAAATGATGACTTTAAATATCTTAAAAATGGTACATTTGTGGCTTCGGTGACATCTTCCGATGATGAATTTGATTTGACTTGGTTAAGAGAAAACTATACAAAAGAAATTATTTCTAAATACATAGATAAATATGATAGAAACGGACACTATTTTTATCTATTAAATCGAGGTAATGCGATAAACTTTATACATGGAGCAGTTGTTGGAGATTTTATTCTATTGGTCCAAAAAGAAATGATAGACACCATTATTTATATGGATAATCATAAATTAGAAAATAGAGTTCAGGATAGTTTTGATTCAGTAAGGGAAAGGGTAGCTGATTTATGGCTAAAGTATTTCTTAAAAGTTAAAGTATAAGGAACATGAAAGAACAACTAACGAATTACTTGCGAATATTTCCCGATGAGGAGAATTGGTTTTCTTTACTAAAAAAACAGGTTTTAGAAAATCAGAATATTTTTAGTAGAAGAAACTTTGAAGGCCATGTTACTGCTAGTGGACTGGTTATTTCTCCTGATAAAAAGGTCTTAGTTGTTTTCCATAATAAATTACAAAAGTTTTTACAACCAGGCGGACACATTGAAAAAGATGATAAAAATATTATTTTTTCAGCGATGAGAGAAGTAAGAGAAGAAACAAATCTAAATAATGTAGAACTATGTAGTTGGTGTCAAGACAATAATTCTCCGATAATGATTGATACTCATAGAATACCAGAAAATAAACAAAAAAATGAAAGTGAGCATTACCACCATGATTTTATGTTTATTTTTATAACAAAGGGGGGAGATATTACATTAGATACGAATGAGGTTTCGGATTTTTGTTGGGTGAGTATTGATGAAGTAATAAAAAACGATTCAGTTATTGCGAAAGGCTTAAAAAAAGCCATTATATTAGGTATTGTTTAGATTATTTAAAATTTTGTTTTTTAAAAATAAAATAATTTGCCGCCAAAGAAAAACTTAAAATCGAGGCGGCGCGCCAGTTTCACTGGCACGAAATTCGGCGGCGGCGAAAAAAGCGAGGGCGGGCAAAAATTCCTTCCCCCCAACCCCCTTCCTTTTTGCCCGCCCGAGCGTCAGGTTTCATTCCTGCCGCGCGTAGCGCGGCAATTAGGGATTTTGTTCAAAGTAGGTTCGCACTGCGTTCAGTAATTGCGACCAAGCAAAACTTAACGATTTTTCAGGACGAGATGATTGCTCGCTCGCCCCGCCTTCGGCGGGTCTCGCTTCGCAAAAACCCTTTTGTTTGGCGATTAAATCAAACGGCGGGCAAAGCCCGACGAGGACTTGTTTGGAAAGCAGGCGGCGGTTCGGAATTGCGAAGTAATTCATCCCGCAAATGCGGGATATCCAATTTTTTCCTTTCCGCCTTCGGCGGAATACGAAGCCAGTTTTTAATCCCGCGCTTTATGGCCAAAGGCGACTAACAATATGAACACTAAATACTTTTTATACGCTCGCAAGAGCACCGAGGACGAGGAACGCCAAGTGATGAGCATCGAAGCCCAGCTCGCGGAGTTGGCGGAATTTGCCAAGCGGGAAAATCTGAATATCGGTGATGTCTTGATTGAGAAACAGAGCGCCAAAATTCCGGGTAGGCCGATATTTAACGAAATGCTGGATAAGATAGAACGAGGCGAGGCAGACGGAATTTTGGCTTGGCACGCGGATAGATTGGCGCGCAATTCCGTGGACGGCGGGCGTATCATCTATCTCTTGGATACCGGAAAACTTGCGAGCTTGAAGTTTCCAACGCTATGGTTTGAAAATACGCCGCAAGGAAAATTTATGTTGAACATTGTATTTGGGCAAAGCAAATATTATGTGGATTCTCTTTCCGAAAATACAAAAAGAGGATTGCGCCAAAAAGTAAGGAGGGGCGAATATCCAAGCGTTGCGCCCACTGGTTATATCAATGACGTGCGAACAAAAACAGTCGTGCAAGATAGGAAGAAATCAAAGATACTCAAACAAGCATTCGAATTATACGCAAAAGGAAACGCAACGCTTGGAGATGTTTCCGACTTTTTGGCGCAACGCGGGATACTATCCCGTGGCGGAAAGAGAATCCACAAAGGCAAGAAAGCAAAGAATGAGCCGAAAGTGTTTTGCGGCCTCTTCTCGTGTGGAGAGTGCGGCAAGATGATAACGGCCGAAGTGCAGAAAGGACACACGTATTATCGCTGCACAAAGAAAGGCAAAACAAAATGCACTCAGCCGTACATACGCGAGGAGGAATTGGATAAACAGCTTTCGGCTCTCATTCAAAAAGTTTCTTTGCCGCAGGATTGGGCGATGGAACTTGTGCAAATGGCAGAAGAAGATGGGAAAGAAGCCGCCCAATCCTGCACTGCTTTTGTTCAAGAGGCGCAAGAAAAAACGAAAAGCATCAATGTACAAATCCAGCGTCTTATGGATGTATACCTTGAACAAGACATTGAGCGTGAAGAATACCGAGACCGTAAGGCAAAATTTATGAGCGAAAAGAAGACGCTGGAAGAGAAAATCATCACCCTTGAACAAGAGCAAAATGATTGGCTCGAACCGTTTAGGAAATGGATAAATACGGCGCAGAATGCGCCGAAAATCGCAAGGGATGAAGCACTTTTTCCCAAAAAAGCGCTTGCCAAAGAAATCTTTGGCTCGAACCTCCAGCTCGCCGAAAAAGTGGCGTGCGTCGGCGCGCCCGAAAGTTCAAAAAACCCTGAAAACTCGCCACAAAACCAATGGGCGGCACTGCGTGCCGCCCTACAATCAGTTGGAAAAATTCCAAAAAGTCAGATTTTGGTGCCAACGGCTGGATTCGAACCAGCGGCCCATCGCTTATGAAACGATTGCTCTACCCCTGAGCTACGTTGGCATGGTTACCATTTTATCAAAATTTACTTAAGGAAAAAACTCCACTTGCGCGAGATAGCCCAATACCAGAGACAGCCGGAAAGTATTGTTGCAAAAAAGGCTGTTTCCTGAATTTTGCCTAGGTCCAGGACAAAGATATGCAGGCCGAGAGCCAGAGTAATTGAGACAAGAAGAACAAAAACCGCCCATTTTTTCCACAGCCACAGGCCGATATTAGTAACCACACCCAGAAGAGAAGCCAAAAATGAATAGACTGAAAACCAGACTGGCATGTGGCTATAAATATTGATCGTGGTACTGGTATGGGTAGCTTGATATAGACTGTAAAGATTGATGATAAGCGAAAGCCCGATCATACAGGTCAGAAAAGTCCCCCTTTCCCGCATTTTGTGGTTTTGCCGTTTTTTGCTTAAGTATCGAGGCATAAATAACAGGCAGAAAAAACTCGCCTAATTTGGGCGAGCAAAGGTATTGTAAGATATTACTCGCTAACACGCAAGATATCAAACTCTTTCTTGAAAATATCCCTGCCAACGTTATCCCTAAATCAAGAAAACTTTTTTACCAAACCGTCACCCACGCCCATAAAAGCGATTAAAGGAGCTTATACCCTTTAGTAAGCGTATTTTCTCAAAAATTTCCTTGAGTTTTCTAAATAATCTTTGATCAGCAGTTATAAGTTCACAGTTATGTTTTTGCATTAATGTTACATACGAAGCATCATAGTAGGTTAAATGGTACTCAAAGGCATTTTGATAAACTTTACGAAATGCTATATACCCTATATCTTCTATTTCAAAAGGCAACTTTTGTAGCAATTCCATGATTTTGCTAATCTCTTGAGGGGGGATAGAACTCTGTAAACAAGCGTTGCCTAATTCATAAAAAAGAAGCGTCGGAATCAGCAACTGGTGGTTTCCTTTAATGAAATTTTCTAGATATTCACGGGCAGTATCACTTCCTGCCTCATCAACAAACCATTTAAGAACTACTGATGTATCAAGAATTATTTTCATTTTACTAAATGAACCAATGATCGGGCTCGTTTATCTCTCATATTATGCAACAGCTGAGTAGTTCCCTTTTTACCAGATAATTGTTTACCATATTTTTTTCGGAAAGAACTTAATTCCTGTAGCAATTCTTCTTGATGTTTTTTTGAAAAATTTTGTTTAAATACTTCCTCATATTCTTTAAAAGGCACTACAACGACAAGAGGTTCACTTAGTCGCTTAATAATATAATGAACACCTTCCTGTGATACTTCGTCAAGAATGGTTCCTAATCGGCTTCTAGCGCTTAAAGCATTAATTGTTTTCATATATACTATAATATAGTATAGACTACCTTTTGTCAAGCAAAGGTGAGAACATTATGGAGGAAGGAATTAAAAAAGGAGAGATTAAATTTCGACTCCTTAGGATAATTAGGTAGTACCAGGATATGACGCCAAAAACTATAATACCTCAGCAAAAACGGGGAAGAAGTTTGAGGAGATAAGGATTATTCGAGGATCCAGTATAGAGAGTTCCATCTTCACAGAGAAGAACATAGACGAACCACATGAAATAAGTATATCAAGGAAAGTACTTCGGCCTCACTCATCCTTCGATAATACTTAGGATTCGCTAAGCTCAGCATGCTTCGACAAAATATGCTCGCACTGAGAAGAATCTGGCTCTTCGACTCGCTGGCACTCGCTCAGAGTACTTCAACTTCGAGAAGAGAGAAATGTGCCTGCACTGAACGAAGAGCCACCCTTGCGGGTGGCTCGAAGCTGAAAGTGTTGCGGGGCTAGGAATCGCGCCTAGTCTAGGAGATTATGAGCCTCCTGTGCGGCTTTACACTACCCCGCGATACTTTTGGAGAGACACCTAACGGTTTCTCTCCAACTCTTTTCCCTATATTGTATCGCTGCGGCGCATCTTTACCAACGCTTTACTTAGAAAGCATTATCTGGCTTTACTAGATTTTAACCTACGCCTTGCGATTAATAATTGGAAATATATTTTAAAATTAGGAACACAATAATTATATATGTTTTTCATATGGATTTCAAGCAAACATCAAGGGAAAACGCCAATCAGCAACTCTCCTCTAATCCCGCAACTTTTCTTGACTAGAATGTAAAAAAGAGGCATAGTATCAATCTAAACTCTTGTTAAAGGATAGGAGGTGATACCATGCCTGCCCATATCATACCAAATATTGCCAAAAGTTTGGAGAACCATCTAC
>JACPXJ010000012.1 GCA_016196605.1 Candidatus Nomurabacteria bacterium
AAATCATTTTTGAACCATACCATATAGATGCATTTTAATCAAAAAAGTGATAACATTTACTCAATGTATTTGGATTTAATTAAAATTTTCCTGCCGACAACTGTGGCTTTTTTTCTGGGACTTATTTTCGCGCCGATCGGCACGCATTTTTTTTACAAATATAAAATGTGGAAAAAGTATTCGAGATCAGCTGACGCCGTAGCTGCGGATTTTACAAAGATACACAACGAAAAAGAAGAACTGAACACTCCGCGGATAGGGGGAACAATAATCTGGGTTTCGGTCATTGCGACTGTTCTTATTTTTTATCTGACCTCAATTTTTATCCCATCCGGGAGCAATATTAAAATGAATTTTTTGTCGCGCGGCCAGACTCTGATCCCTTTTTTCACTCTCTTATTAGGTTCACTCATTGGGCTATGGGACGATCTGGTCCAGATTTACGGGAACGGAAGATTTGCCCGGGATGATAAATCCTGGCGCAAGTGGAAGGCCCTCCTAATAGGCCTCATGTCCCTCTTCATCGGAGCGTGGTTCTTCTATAAGCTGGGTATGACCTCCGTCCATATTCCTTTCGGCGGAGAATTATTTTTGGGCGCTTTAATAATCCCTTTTTTTATACTAGTCGCGCTGGCTACTTTTTCCGGTGGAGTGATCGACGGAATCGACGGACTCTCCGGAGGAGTTCTGGCTTCTATTTTTGCGGCTTACTCCGCAATAGCTTATGCTAACAATCAGATCGACATTGCAGCTTTTTCCGGAGTGATAACCGGAGCAATCTTGGCTTTTCTGTGGTTCAATATTCCACCTGCCAGATTCTATATGGGAGAGACCGGAATCATGGGACTCACAATAACGCTCGCTACGCTTGCGTTTCTGACGGATTCGGTTTTTATTCTTCCGATTGTCGCGCTCCCCTTGGTGGCTACCTCTCTCTCGGTTATTTTGCAGATAATTTCAAAAAAGCTAAGGGGAGGGAAGCGATTGTTTCGCCTCGCGCCGCTCCATCATCGGAATAATTTTAGCAATCGTGAGCAGATAGATATCATGCATAAGAAAAAGATAGACAGATTTTTTCTGATAATAGTCTTCTTGCTGCTTGTCCTCGGAATAGCAATGTTTGTTTCCGCATCGCTCGGAATATTGGCGAAAGACGAATCAACTTTCTACGGAGTGCTCCGTAGCCAGCTCTTTCTGGGCCTCGGCATGGGTATCCTCGGCATGTATTTTTGCCTGAAGGTAGATTACAAGTTCTGGCGCAAATACTCCTTCTGGATCTTTTTGATATCAATTCTCTTGACGGGGAGCGTTTTCATTCCCGATGTGGGATGGAGCCACGGGGGAGCCCGCAGGTGGATAGAGTTTGGCGGATTTTCTTTGCAGCCGGTGGAATTTCTGAAATTTGGATTTATAATTTATTTTGCCGCATGGCTCTCCTGGGCTAAGAATAGAGTACAGGATTTTCGATTCGGAGCTTTACCATTAATCATAATGCTTGGAATCATCGCTCTGGTTCTGCTCAAACAACCTGATACCAAAAGCTTTATTTTAATAGTAACTACTGGCTTAGGCATGCTTTTTGTCTCCGGAGTGTCTATGAGGTATATTTTTGGCATCGCGGCGGTGCTGGCGCTCGCTCTCGGAACCCTAGTTTTTTTTACGCCGTACCTCCAAGAGCGGGTGAAAACTTTCCTCGATCCAGCGGGAGATCCTCGCGGGTCATCGTATCAAATCCAGCAATCCCTTATCGGCATCGGCTCCGGCCAAATATTTGGACGAGGATTTGGCCAGAGTATCCAAAAATTCAACTATCTGCCAGAGCCGCAGGGGGACTCCATCTTTGCTGTTTTGGGTGAAGAGCTCGGTTTTGTGGGAGCCACTGCTGCTGTCGTCCTCTACCTTCTTTTTACCTTGCGGGGTTTTCGTATTGCCAACAATTCGCCCGATATATTCAGTAGACTTTTAGTCTCCGGAATTGTTATACTCATCATTGTACAGTCTTTTATGCATATGGCTTCAATAACCGGAGTGTTTCCGCTAACCGGAGTGCCGCTGCCTTTTATGAGTCATGGAGGGACCTCCCTCATGATATATCTTATGGCGATCGGGATAATATTACAAATTTCAAAATTTAAAAATAAAAATATTTAAAGATGAAAATAGTTTTTACAGGAGGAGGAACAGGCGGACATTTTTATCCTATTATCGCAGTGGCGGAGATGGTGAATCAAATAATAGACGAGGAAAATATTCTAAAATCCGAACTTTATTTTATTTCCGACAATCCGTTTGATAGGGAGCTCTTGTTCGAAAATGGTCTTATTTATGAAGAAATTAAGACCGGCAAAAGACGCACTCACACGGGAATAAAAGGCGCAATCCTCAATTTTTTCGATCTCTTCAAAATTTTTTTCGGCGTCCTAAATGCTATTTTTAAAATTTTCTCGATTTATCCGGATGCTGTCTTCGGCAAAGGCGGGTACGCCTCATTCCCGACACTTTTTGCCGCCAGAATCCTGCGGATTCCGGTGGTGATCCACGAATCCGATTCTGCCCCGGGGCGCGTAAATAGATGGGCAGGGCGTTTTGCTAAAAAAATCGCGGTTTCTTTTGCGGAAGCGGGCGATTTTTTTCCAAAGGATCATGTCGCTTGGACGGGCCAGCCGATAAGGACTGAAATAGAGCATCCGGCGGACAAAGAGGAGGCTCTGGAGTATTTCAAACTTGAATCGAGTATTCCGGTCATTTTGGTTCTTGGAGGCTCTCTCGGAGCGGAACTGATAAATAACACGATTATTGACGCGCTGCCGAGACTGGTAAAGGATTATCAGATCGTGCATCAGACTGGCATCAAGAATTTTGAAGCGGTCAAGGAAAGAGCGGATGTCGTACTGAATGATAATAGGCACAAACTGCGCTATCTGCCTGTCGCTTTTCTTTCCACTTTGCCTCTCAAAATGGCAGCCGGAGCGGCGACAATCATAATTTCGCGGGCGGGATCAATGCTATTCGAAATTTCTTCCTGGGGCCTGCCGTCGATTCTTGTGCCGATCACTAACACTAATTTGAATCACCAAAAGAAAAATGCTTTTAATTATGCCCGGTCCGGCGCCTGCAGCGTGATCGAAGAGGCGAACATGACCGCTAATATTTTATGCGGCGAGATCGACAGAATAGTGGGGGATAAAGAAATTTATGACAACATGTCAGAGAGCGCAAAGAACTTCAATAAAACCAATGCCGGGGCGAAAATCGCCCGGGCTCTAGTAGATATCGCTTTGAGCCACGAGAAATAGATGCTAAAATGTCCTCATGGACAATAAAGTTGTAACCAGATTTCCGCCTTCGCCGACAGGCCTTTTACAGATGGGCAATATTCGTACTGCTTTATATAATTACTTATTTAGCAGGCAAAATAGCGGGAAATTTATAGTTAGAATCGAGGATACTGATAAGGAAAGGTCAAAAAAAGAATACGAAAAGGCAATTTTTAGCGATTTGAAATGGCTAGGACTAGAATATGATGGAGAAGTTTTAAAATCTTCTGACAGGACTGAAATTTATAAGAAAAAACTGCATGAGCTTATAGAAAAAGGTTTCGCTTATATCTCACAAGAAACCGAGGGAGAAAATAGGGAAGTAGTAAGATTCAAAAATCCGGGCGGGGAAATAAAATTTCAGGATCTAATTCGGGGCGAAGTTACCATGGATGTAAGCGATCTAAAGGATTTTATTATTGCCAGAAATATTAATGATCCCATTTATCACCTTGCAGTTTGCGTGGATGATTTGGCAAGTGGCATTACTCACGTCATTCGCGGCGAAGACCACATATCTAATACTCCAAGACAAATACTTATTATAGAAGCGCTTGGTGGCGTTCGCCCAATCTATGCCCATATACCGCTCATACTTGCCCAAGATAAATCTAAGCTTTCCAAACGCAAACATGGAGAGACTGCGTCGCTTAAATACTATATTGATAAAGGCTATTTGTCTGAAGCCATCATAAACTTTCTTGCTCTGATCGGGTGGAATCCGGGTGGAGAACAAGAAATTTTTACTTTAGATGAATTAATAAAAGAATTTGATTTTAGCAAAGTCCAAAAAGGGGGCGGTATACTAAATATTGAAAAACTTGATTGGCTCAACAAAGAGCACATGAAAAGAATGCCGCAGGAGGAAATCGAGAAAAGTATTCTGGCACATTTGCCGGAAGGCATGCAGGATAAAACAATTGCCCGCCGGCTCGTGCCAATTATTTTTGACCGAATTTCTAAATGGGCAGACGTCAAGGAAATGGCCGAAAAAGAGGAGCTAGACTTCTTTTTCAAGCCCCCCGCGATTGATAAGGCAAAACTTATCTACAAAAAAACTGCTCCGGAAAAAATAACTAAAAATTTGCATCTCGCAATACAAGCGCTTGAAAATATTTCTGAAAATAATTTTACCGCCGAAGATATCAAAAATTCCCTTATGACCATAGCAGACAGCTTGGAGAATAGGGGAGAGCTGCTGCACCCTGTCCGTTACGCGCTTTCTGGAGCTGACAAATCCCCCGATCCTTTTTTAATAGCGGCGACCATAGGCAAAAATGAAACTTTATCCAGACTTAAAAAAGCAATTTAGCGCGCTCTTTTTAGCGCTTAGCCTAGGTTTTTATTTTTTTTCGCTTTTTGCGGGAGTATTGCCCAATACTTCTTTTGCTGAAACTGCGCAAGAACTGAAAAGTAAAATTAACGAAAAAGATGCCGATATAGCCAAGCTGGAGGAGGAAATAAGGCAATATCAATCGGAACTCGACAACATTGACGATCAAAAGAATTCACTTAGCAGATCCATCAAGCAGCTGGATGTGACCAGAAAGAAGCTGGTAGCAGACATAAATTTAACTCAAAAGAAAATCGACAAAACCAGCCTCACGATAGAGAGCTTAAGCTCGGATATAGGCAATAAGGAGAATTCAATAGCCAATGGAATTGATTTTATTTCTTTGTCTATAAGGAATGTAAATGAATTAGAGGGAGAAAGCCTGGTAGAGGCTATGCTCGGTAAGGATGATTTTACATCGGTCTGGAACTACATAGACAATGTGGCGACTGTGCGCGAAAAAATTTTAGAGAGTGTGCATCAACTGAAACAAGTAAAAAGCGTCCTGGAAGATACCAGGCAAGAAACGGTAGATGCAAAGCGGGAACTTACCGCGCTCCGTTCCAAATTGAGCGATCAGGAAAAGATCATTATACAGAATACCAATGAAAAAAATCGCCTTTTAAAGCTCACAAAGAACAGCGAGGCTAATTATCAGAAATTATTGAGGGAAAGAATCGCGCAAAGAGACGCTTTTGAAAAAGAACTCCTAGATTATGAAGCGCAGCTGCAGTTTATCCTTGATCCGTCCAAGCTCCCGTCTAAAGGCGTTTTGAGCTGGCCCTTGGAAAGGATTTATGTGACCCAGCTTTTCGGCAAGACCGTCGATTCCAAGCGCTTATATGCCTCTGGCACGCACAATGGAGTGGATTTTCGCGCTGCGGTCGGCACACCCATAATGGCGATGTCAAACGGCACTGTCATGGGTACGGGCGACACGGACCAGACGTGTCCCGGAGCTTCTTTTGGAAAATTTGTATTCATCAGATACACCAATGGACTCTCGAGCACCTACGGGCATCTTTCTCTGGTTAAAGCAAAAGCCGGCGATGTGGTAAAAAGGGGAGAAGTTGTCGGATATAGCGGCAATACGGGGCATACGACCGGTCCGCATCTGCATGTATCTCTTTATGCGGCGGATGCCGTTAAAATGACCACCAAGCCTTCAGTGGCTTGTGGAGGGCGCACTTATACTCTGCCAGTGTCGGCAGTGAACGCTTATTTGGACGCTTTATATTACTTACCTCCTTATAAATTATAAAAAGAAATCTTTACTATTGTAATTGCACGTGGTAAAATCTTAAGTATTATGATAAAAAAAATAAAGGACAAGAAGAATAGTCTGCCTGCGCAGTCAGGCTTTCTCCAATTAATAATCATAATTATTATTGCTCTTCTCATAATGAAATATTTTGGTCTCACTTTCTCCGGCATCTTGGCTTATTTGGGTTTGACCTGGGCGGAAATAATCGGCTGGTTTAAAGCCGCACTCGACTGGCTCAAGGATCTGTTTATTAGCGTAAAGTAGGGGGCTTTGTGCCCTTACCATTCATTATTGACTTTAATGAATATATTAGTATACAATGAGTATTAGAGATATTATACTCAGTTACGTATGCCAAATAATAATCACAAAAACAAGCTTCCCCACTATGATGACTTTCTCCTTTCAATTGGCGCTAATAATTATTCAAAAGAAACTTTATATAATTATGAGCGCGACTTGGATACATTTGCCCTCTTTCTGACTTATGAGATGAGTAATTTATCTTTTGAAGATATTAATAAACAAACAATTGAACAATACAAAGCCTATCTCAATTCTAATGATCGTAGAACCGCAGCTGGTAAAATGGCCAAACAGGATTTAAGCAGTGGTTCCATAAATCGAACCTTAACATCTTTGAGGCGTTTCCTGGCTTATCTTATCGATATGGACTATTCTGCACCTATTCCTCCTGGGTCTATTAAATTATTACGAATGGAGAGAAAACATCCACAGGTTTCAGAACTTGAAGAATTAAAAAAGCTAATTGAATCTCCGATGGAATTTGAAAAGGATAAAATAGTTGCGTTAAGAAACCGCGCAGCTCTAGAAACTCTCTTTGCATCCGGCATGCGTATTTCGGAACTAGTTAATTTAAAAATAGTCCAATTAGATAAATCGGGCAGGATATTTATTCAAGGCAAGGGCCGGAAGCAGCGTTTTATTTATCTAACAGAAAGAGCCAAGCGCCACATTGAAAATTACTTAAAAGAAAGATCAGACGACTTCCCCTTTCTATTTATTCCCAATCGAGGACGCAATGTTTCGGATAAAAACAAGCATATTTCCACTAATTATTTACAGATGAAAATTAAAAAATATCGCGAACTCCTGGGTATAAATATTCCCACCAGCGCTCACTCATTAAGACATGGATTTGCGACTTATTTGGCCGAACAGGGGGCAAATCCTGCCGCTATTCAAATCCTTTTGGGCCACGAATCGCTGGATACCACTACTAGATATGTCCACGCCTCTGATAAATTTGCGGAATCTACTCATAAAAAATTCCATCCATTGAAATAAAAAAATTATGTTTTAGAACAACATTTACCGGCAAGAGCTTGAAAGCTCATACCCCGCCTTTTCGGCCTCTTCTCTTGTGTCAAAGTAAACCCTATTTTCTTGCTTGATGGTTTTGCCGCCGGAACAACCGATCGAATAGTATTTAGTTCCCCTGTTTGAAGCGAAAAAATTTTTATCGACAGAGTTTTGCGATGTGGAGATTTCTTTTACTGAAATTAATGATGAAATAGCATTTGCGTCCAGATCGCTTTGCGTTCCCTGATATTCTATTTTTATGCCCGAAGTATCATTTTCTTTTGACAATCTGCCTAATAAAAAAGCTCCTAAACCAACTAAAATGACTACTAAGACAGTCAAAACATCCTTTCCCTTGTCACTCTCTATGAATTGCTTGATTTTCTCCATATAATTGCTATACTTAATTTAGTTATTAAATTATATAGTAACTAGCCCCTAGAAGCTATAACCTAATTATATGGCACATAGAAAAGCCGGCGGTACAGCCAAAAATTTAAGAGACTCACAGCCAAAGTACTTAGGTATTAAGCTTTCCGATGGGCAAAAGGCTCAGCCAGGATCAATTATCGTCCGACAGCGCGGTACCAACTTTCTCGCAGGAGAAAATGTTGCTTTGGGTCGCGATCATACTCTTTTCGCTCTCAAGGACGGCACTGTAAAATACAGCAATAAGCGAAAGACTTCCTTTAACGGCAAATCTTCAGTCAAGAAACTAGTCAGTGTAAACTAAAAATCCCCTCGTGTGGCGGATTTTGCTTCTGCGGAAGTCGGACTTCCGCAGGTTAAGTTATTTGAATAATTGGGTTGCTGGAGGCAATTCTCCTGGTGAATCTTTCTTCTTGTGTAAACGAAGTACATTGTTCCCTACTTGAATATCAATTTCGGGGAATTTCGCCTTTATTGCAGTTGACCATTTTTCTATTAAATCTTGTATGCGTAAGTCTTGATGGAGATTAAATTGAATAAACATAAGTCCGTTTACATTAAGCAAATTATACCAATTTCTAATAATACGATCTAAGATAGCTAAGTTTTTATTGATAAAATCAAGAGGACCCATCATTCTAGAAATTATTAAATCAACTTTATTTGTATCCAGTGTCTTGGTGACTTTTTCTAATAATTTATTATTTTGTACATCAAGTATATTTCCTGTTAGTACGGAATGATTATTTATCTTGTCTTTTTTTTCTGTATCCGTATCACGAATATCATTTAAGCAAACTCCTACAGTTTTTCTAAAAAAATTATCGCTAAAACCTCTAAAAAGTTTAGATCCCGGACCTCCGAATTCTACAGCTGTTCCTCCTTTTAATAAGGTTTTTTCTATGTATTCCTTGAATTTCTTATCGTCTTCTTCATTTTCTTTTGTGTATTTTTTATATTCTTTCGGTAAGCATACAAAAAAGGTAGAGCCAAAACTAGTATCAAATTTTTCACTGACTCCTGAAATAGGTGCATCGTAAGTAAGCCAGGCTCCTTCTACCCCTTTGAAGAAATCACTTCCTGTCGTCTCATTATTATGGTCAATGGCCTCCTTTATTTCTCCTATTTTTATTCCTTCTCTCATAAGAGTTTAAATTTTCTCCACAACAAGTTTGAAGGAAGACTTTTTGCCTTTGATCTCTATCGGGATTACGAATTCCCCTACTTCCTTGATCGGTTTTTCGAGAACGATAAATTCTTCGCCCACGTCCGCATGATTTTGAGCTTTCATTGCTTCCACGATCTCTTTCGTATGAATCTTTGAGAAAAGATGTCCTTTTTCGTCAGCTTTAACCTTAATGGTTATAATTTTATCTTTTATAGCCTCCAAGTTTTTCAGGAGAAGATTTTCCTGCACTTCTCTCTCAATTTCTATATTTTGTTTTCTTTTTTCGAGATTAGCCAAAGCTTGAGCGGTCGCTGGCTCCGCCAATTTTCTCGGCAGCAGAAAATTCATCGCGTAGCCGTCGCTGATTTCTTTTACATCGTATCTTTTTCCGACTCTAGGTACGTCCTGTAAGAATATAACCTTCATGTAGTTTATTTTAACAAAATTTCAATCGCTTTGTCCATCTGTGGGTCCTTTCTGTTATCTATATCTTTTTTAGTTATCTCAACAATAAAATCCGGATCCAGTCCTTTTTCAGAAATAGAATTGCCGTTTGGAGTGAGCCATTTGGCCACTGTGATCTTGAGCAGCGTATCCCCTGTTATTTTTACTGCTTCCTGTACCGAGCCCTTGCCGTAACTCTTTGCGCCCACGAGCTTGGCAATGCCGTGATCCTGCAAGGCACCGGCTACGATTTCCGAAGCTGAAGCCGAACCGCCGTCAATCAAAATCGCAAACTTCAGCTTGTCCGTAAATATGTCATAACCGCGGCTTCTGAATATTTCCTGTTTTCTCTTGTCGCCATAATCTTCTGTTACCACGACCTTCCCTCTTGGCAAGAACCAGCTCGTTATATCCACAGCGGCTTCCAAATATCCGCCCGGATTGCCCCGGAGGTCGAGGATGAGCTTGTCCGAGCCGGACTCGGCGAATTTCTTGACTGCGTCTCGGAAAAGAGATGGCGAGTTGGCTGAAAAGCTGTAAAGTTTTATTACAAAAATTCCATTAGGGAGAAGTTCAGTATCGAGTGTCGGTATATTTATTGTATCTCTGATGATCTTTACTTCTATCGGCTCGCTCACCCCCTCTCGGAAAATGGTGAGCACCACGGGCGTGCCTTTCTCTCCGCGGATGAGCTTGATTGCTTTATCAATGCTAAGTCCTGATGTAACTGTGTCGTCAATTTTTAGAATCTTGTCGCCCGGCTTGATGTTTGCCCGATATGCCGGCGTGTCCTTGAGCGGCGCGATAACCGTGAGCACTTTATCTTTTATGCCGACCTCCATTCCTATGCCGGTAAAATTACCAGCGATTTCCTCCTCAAACGCTTTAGCGTCCTCGGGATTGAAAAACACGCTGTACGGATCATCTAAAGAATCCACCAAGCCGGAAATGGCTCCATAAACCCTATTTTGGTCGGTTACTTCAGCTGCTCTCGGATACTTTTCATTGATTGTGTTCCAGACTTTCCAGAACGGGGAAAAATCGGCCTTAGTTTCAACCGCAGTTTCCTTTCCGGCAAGCGTCAGAACTTTCTCTACTTCCGGACGATTATTGTATCCGATGTAGATGCCGCCAAAGAAGGCAAGAAAAAAGAGAACAGTAAGGGCAAGGGCGGTAGATATGTGCCTTATATTCAAAAATTTTTGCATATTTAAATATTATTTAATTTCACTCGGATTTTCAGCCTGAGTTTCGCCTCCGGCAATGAAATTGTTTTCCCGAAAGTTATCGAATGTTTTTTCTTCAGTTTTTCCATTCGATTTATGTTCTCTGTAAAGCATAGTGCTCATAAATATAAGCCCGACACCCGAAAGAATTGTCAGGATATCTTTCCAGGAATTAGGAAAACCTAAGTATGGTAAAACAACTATCCAAATGCCTAAAAACAAAAGTATGCGCGCTTTTTGCATGAACCCATTGTACATCAAGAATGCTTTAATTTGCAATAGCAGAGGATCGGCAACGGTTTCTGTTGTAGCTGTGATAGCTTCTCCGAGGACCTTCGCGGGCTCAGTCGCAATCTTAGCTGTCACCCCAGCTTTTGGCTGTTTAGTTTTTTCGGTAGAATCGATCTTTGCCTGTAAAAGCGGCGTACCGAAAAATTCAGCTACGAAGACGGTGTTTTTGCCCTCAAAAACCCCGCTCGCCACGCCGATGCCTATTTGGGTGAAGTTTTTTTTCAGGACATTAGCGCGGTGAGTCGGAGAATTCATCCAGGCCTCGGCCACTTCCTTGGAGTCAAAAAAGTTTACTGCAAGATTTTCTCCAGCGTGGCGATACTGATATCCGGCCCTGTTGAAAAAATACCAGGGCGCTTCGCCGTCCGGAGTAGTGTGGGAAAAATATCCTCGCGCCGCCATATCATCTGCTTTCATCTGGGCGGCTTTTTGGAGAAGATCGCTGTATAAAAGCGGAGTAAGGTTGTTTTTTGCCCTTTCCTCATTTGTGAGTATGACAAGAGCGGAAGGCGTTACGCTTACCAAAGGATTTGCTTCTGAGGCAAATATTTTGAAAGGAAACAGTAATCCGATTATAAAAGTAAAAATTAAAAATGTTCTCATTTTATTTAAAATATTCCGGAGCATAAACAGCCATCCAATTCAAAAGTTCCCGCATAACCGAAGATGCGTTAACGCTGGAATTTGAGGGGCCAGCCTCCATCATGATCGCAAAGGCATATTTTGGATTCTCATAAGGGAAAAAGCCGATGACCCATGAATTAATTTTGTTTTTACTTACACCCAGCTGGGCCGTACCGGTTTTAGCGGCGACTTTTACTTCCGGAATATTGAGCGCTACGGCTGTGCCATAAGTTACCGCCTGCCGCATTCCTTCATGTATGACGTCAAAATATTTTTGCTCCAGATCAAGCTGGGAAAATTTGTTTTCATTTTCAATATCACCTAATAGGAAATGCGGAGTAACCAATTTGCCTCTGTTGGCAATAGCCGACACGGCGCGTGTCATTTCCATAGGAGTCACCTGGAATCCGTACTGGCCGATAGCGGTATTATACGTATCACCTATGCGCCACGGGTCGCCTCGGAAGTTTTTTATTTTCCATTCTGGACTCGGAATAGTGCCGCCCTTTTCATCCGGCAGGTCAACTCCGGTTTCCGCGCCGATCCCAAAAAGTCTCGCATATCTTTCAATGTTTACGATACCGAGCCCTTTTTGATTCTCGAATCCTCCGCCGATTTCATAGAAATAAACGTCTGAAGAAACAGCCAGCGCCTCTCTCATGTTTGTCCACCCATGGGCTTTCCAGTCCTTAAAAACGGAATTTTCTCCCGGGAAATAAGGATTTGGGATAGAAATAGATCCGGTCGAGAGGATTTCCTTATATTGGTCAATTATCCCTTCTTTAAGGGCGCCAAGAGCAAAAAAGGGCTTTACAATTGAACCCGGAGTATAAAGGCCGGAGATGGTCCTATCAAGAAAGAATTTTCTTTTGTCGTTTATGTAATCATTAATTTTCTTTGCGTCCTTGCCGAGCGACAAAATTTCCGAATCATATTCAGGGAAGCTGGTGGAAGCGATTATCTCTCCGTTGTGGGCGTTCATCATCACTCCCGCGCCGCCGGTAAAATTGTATCCTTCTCCAAAATGCTTGATAAGCTGGAAAAGTTCCGCTTGAATTCTGGAATCGATGCTGGTTACGAGGTCTTCCCCTCTCTCTGGAGAGTTGATGACATTTTCTGAATGAATTAACCCTTTTGCATCTGTCTCTATTATCTTGAGTCCGTTCTCCCCTTTTATTTTATCCTGGTACTGCTTCTCTAGTCCGTCCATGCCTTCGAATTCGCTCTGCCAGTAGATGCCTTTGGAATCCTTGGCAGGATATCTTACATAGCCAAGAATATGCGAAAAGCCGGGCGCTATGTAGCTCCGCGTATAAGAAAAAGATGAATTATCGCCGCTTTTCTTGTTCCAGGCGAGCTCCTTTTTATTTCGGTCATAGATTATTCCTCTTTCGGTAAATATGTTTGCCTTTTGGAGGGTGTTATTCTCGCTCCTTTTCCGATAGGCCTCGCCGTTCATCGCCTGCAGGTAAGAAAGCCGGGCCGTGAATAAAATCACAATGATTAGGAAGGAAATACCAAGAAAGCTTACATTTTTTTTAGAGATGGGCTTTTCAATTCTGCCTTCAAATTGCTGGCGGTCGAAATTTTGCAAATTTTCTGAGTCAAGAAAAATTTCATCGGGTTCAACAAAGGTGTTTTTTGTTATTTTTTTTCTAAATTTTCGAAACGTCATGATACATTTTTGAATATATCATGCTGAAAAATTTTTACCGTGTGGATAAGTGGAATTTTTTACACACGAAATCTTAATTTATTTTTAATAATCTCAATTAGTATAAAAATTATTAGCGCGCTTAAAAATGAAACTCCCTGAAAATAAAAAAATTTTGGCTCACTCGTTCCAAAAATAAGATCGGAAATTAAAAAAATAAAAATTGCCTCTACAAAATAAGAAAAGTAAGACATGAGCGCTATTCCGAGGATAGCCGAAACCCAAAATGGGAAAAATAGTATAGAAACAAGGAGTACAATAATGGCAAAAATTCGCATTAATATTTTTTTATTCATTTTCTGCAAGTTTTTCAGCCAGTCCTGTATAATTCTGCGGAGTAATTTTTAATAATTCTTTTTTTATTTTATCGCTCACTTCCAGATTTTTTATGAATACATGTATATCATTCAAAGTGATATTTTTTCCGCGAGTCAATTCTTTTAATTTTTCATAAGGCATTTTTTCACCTTCGCGGCGCAGGATAGTTTGGATGGCTTCAGTTATTATTTCCGGATGATTGTTTAAATCTTTTTCCATATTTTCTTTATTAACCTTTATTCTTCCCAATTGCCTTCTCAAATATTCCAAACCTATCACACAGTGCGCAAAAGCCGTGCCAACATTTCGAAGGACTGTGGAATCGGACAAGTCTCTTTGCAGACGTGATATTGGCAACTTTCGTCCAAAAAATTCAAACAAAGCATTTGCCATACCAAAATTCCCCTCGCTATTTTCTAAAAACAAAGGATTGATTTTATGAGGCATCGTTGAGGAACCTATTTCTCCTTCTACTGCTTTTTGCGCTATCCAGCCATCGCTGATATAACGCCATAAGTCCTGGTTCATACCTATAAAAATATAATTTATACGCTTCATGATATCAAAGAGCTCAACATAGCTGTCATGCGGTTCTATCTGAGTGGTATATAAATTTATTTCAAGATTCACTTTTCTAAGTTTTCCAATGTTAGTAATAAATTTTTGAGAAAACTTTATCCAGTCTATTTTAGGATATGTGGCAGCAAGTGCATTATAATTTCCCGTAGCGCCGTTTAGTTTCGCCAGTATCTTGTGGTCTTTTAAATGTTTTAATTGTCGCTTGAGTCTTTTCTCAAAAACTTTCATTTCTTTTCCAAAAGTCGTGGGTGAAGCGGGTTGTCCATGAGTTCTCGCCAGCATTGCCGCGCTTTTGTTTTCTTTTACTAGTTTATTTATTTTATTTACAACATCTTTCAAAGTTGGTAAATAAATTTCTTTTAAGCACTCACTTATCATGAGCGTATAGGCAATATTACCAGCATCTTCGGAAGTCAAACCAAAATGGACGAATTCTAAAACATCTTTCAAACTAGTTTTGCTCAATTTTTCTTTGATGTAGTATTCTATCGCTTTGAAATCATGCTCTGTAGCTTTAATATTTTTGTATCCCTTAAATTCAATTTGGTTAATTATTTTTGCGTTTTTATCGTTTAAATTATACAAGCTTCTTACGAGTGTCTTTTCTTTGGTTGAAAATTTTTTTATATTTATACCTTTAACTTCTGACAGAGCGATAAGATATTCCCCTTCTGTGATAATTTTGTATTTCATTCCAGCTTTCTCACTAAAAAAGACTGAAAGTTTTTCAGTGTATTTTTTATAACGCCCGTCTATGGGTGAAATTGAATTAAGCGACATAAATTATATTGCGTATTTTTTTAGATTACTCTCGATTCTTTTTAAAACATCTCCAGATTCAATTTTAAAGGTGTTCCCGGTAATTTGCTCATAAATTTGTATATACCTTTTTGATAATTCAGTAATTAATTCAAGAGGTGCTTCTGGCAAAATCTTGTCATTGTATGGGTCGCAATTTTCTTTAAACCATAAGCGCAAGAACTCTTTATCGAAATTTTCTGGCTCTAGGCCATTTTTGATCCGCTCTTCATAAGTTTTTGCCTGCCAGTATCTTGACGAGTCTGGAGTGTGAATCTCATCCACCAAAACAAGTTCCCCTTTCTCATTTATGCCAAATTCATATTTCGTATCTACCAAAATAAGTCCATGCTTAAGGGCAATTTCTTGTCCTATGGCAAACAATTTTAAAGAAATATCCGAGATTTTTTTCCACTGCTCCTTTGTCATAAATCCGCCATCGATTATTTCCTTGCTTGAAAGCGGTCGGTCGTGTTCTTCGCGTTTAGTTGTTGGTGTCAGCACAATTTTACCCAGTTTTTGATTTTTATGCATACCATCGGGCAGGATGAAATCACTAAAATCTCGCTGTCCTTTTTGATATAAAGTCCACAAAGAAGTTCCGGTAACCCCTGTAATATAAGCTCTAGGCACTACTTCCACGGGTAAAACTTCACATTTCTTGCCTACAACCACATTCGGATCAGGAAAATCTATGATATGATTCGGCACTATATCCTTTGTCTGTTCAAACCAAAATTTACTTACTCCTGTCAGAACTTGGCCTTTA
Organism: Candidatus Nomurabacteria bacterium; assembly: GCA_016196605.1. Lineage (GTDB taxonomy): Bacteria > Patescibacteriota > Minisyncoccia > Phycocordibacterales > UBA9973 > UBA9973. The sequence continues at coordinate 15,598 of JACPXJ010000012.1, forward strand.
TTGGGTATCAAAGCCAGATTGCGGTCAAAAGCCGAGTATCTGTCTGTTGAAATTAAAATTACTTTATCTTTTTGTATATAGACATCCCTGACCTTGCCGACATATTTTTCACCTAAATTTTTGAAATCTGTTTTTTCTAGAATATTCATACAATCATTCACCAGGAGGTGTTAATGTAATATTCTCCGGTTCAAATATAACTTGTCTTTTTCCTTTTTCAACTATCCCTACATCTTTTAACTCATAGCCCACCTCTTTTCCTAATTGCAATATTTTTTCTATTTCTCCACTAGGTGCAAAAATATAATAACCCGCTCCCCAATTGAACGTCTTCAAGCAATCTTGTAAAGGCATTTTAAGTTTTTTATAAAAATATTGCATGAGAGGAGGGATATCAACCCAGGAGTGTATTCGATATTGATATTCACGTTTGTCAAAGGCAATTTTTCCTACTCCATCTCCAGTACCTGGTAGAAGTGAGTGAATTTTTACATCATTCTCCAACAATTTTTCTATAAGAGCTACATATGACTTAGTTGGAATTAATGTTTCTTCACCTAAAGTATTTCCGTTAGGAAGTTTAGTTAAAAATTGGTCTGGTAATTCTAGAGTTTTTTGTATTACAAGAGAAACCCCATTACTGTGTATACCTGAGGAGGTTACAGCAATAATATGGTCACCTGGCCCAAGTTTTTGGCCAGTTATAAGCCTGTTTTTTGGAGCTATTATTCCGGTAACTGCAGTGCTTAGGGAGGAGCCTTCCTTTACTGGTTCTGCTGGTTTTATCAAGTATTTTAGTGGAGCTGATTCTCCTGCAGGAAGAGCCATACCGACTTCTTCGCAAATTTTCAAAAATCCGTTTGCAAAATCTTTTGAGCGTTTTTTGTCTGCAAACCAAGCACTGCTACTTGCCTCAATGTGATCAGTAATAACTACAGGCATTGCTCCTTGGGCTATGCAGTCATTTACGCTCATCAATGCTAGATCAATAGCAATTTGATCGTAATAAGATTTACCAGTTTTTTGATACATCCATTCAGCGACCCAGTTTTTATTCCCTAAGCCCTCTTGGGTTTGGCACCACATAAAATCTTTTTTACCTCTATACTCAAAAACAGCACCGTGGGAGTGCATGACATCTTTATTTATGTAAACTTCTCTTTTGTTAGGGAAAGTCATGGTTTTCTTCCCTGTCTCTATCATTGCCATTTTGAATGGTTCAAGTTGGGTGTAGTCTACGCCAGCTTTTTTATAGAGATCACTCATTTTTATTTATTTTCCAAATATTTTTTGTATCCGACTTTTGAAAGTTTTTCTCCCTTGGCTTCAATCTCCTCACCCATTTTCTTTTTGTAAGCGACTAATTTTTTTTCTAAACTTTTATCGGAAGTCGCCAATATTTGCACAGCCAAGAGTCCGGCATTTTTAGCCGCGTTTATGCCGACAGTTGCGACGGGCACTCCGGGAGGCATGCCGACAGTTGAGAGAAGCGAATCCAATCCATCCAAAGTTTTTGCTTTGATTGGCACGCCTACGACCGGCAGAGTCGACAGGGATGCTATTACGCCAGCCAAGTGCGCCGCGCCGCCGGCGCCTGCTATAAATACCTTTATTCCGCGGTCTTTTGCGCCGGTTACATATTCATGCACTCTTTCCGGTGAGCGGTGCGCGGAAGCGACGGTAATTTCGTAAGAAATTCCAAATTCTTCAAGCGCTTTTCCCGCTTCGGACATGACCTCCAGATCCGAGTCAGAACCCATGAGGATGCCAACATTGCCAACATTTTTCATGGCTTTATAGTAGCATTATTTGGATTTAAAACAATACAAAACAAAAAAGCCGCCGGATGGAACCGAGCGGTAATTTTTTGATTTCCCCTCCTTTGTTGGGGAGTTAAGGTTTTTTGTTGTTTCCCCGTGCTATGCTGCACAACAAACTTCCATAAAGAGGTGTAACCTCTTTGGTTTCATGATGCAAGCCAGCGGGCATCTTACCTTCTTGAGCCATAAGAGCCAATTCCAGGTAAGTCTCAATCATTACTTTCATGGCTTCAGTTTTTGAACTAAACCCGCAAATTTCCAAAGTCTGCTCCATCATATCATGGTGACCAGACGGCAAATCTAAGCTCAATCTAGTTTTGGTGCTCATTCAACATGATTTATATCATATCAGGCATTTTTTATCCAATTAATGCTAGAGATCATGGAAACCAGTTGTAATTTTTACTTTCTCGCTCATTAAAATTCCATATCTGACTTTTCCGCATATGCTAGAATTCTGGGAAATTACAGATTAAAATGTTTCTTCAATTTACCATCATCAAAAATGTTATCTACTGTTAAAATCTCTACGCATTTTCTCACTCCAAAGAAATCAGCAATAAATATAATCTCATCTTCGCAGGGGTATGGATACATCCAAGCAGATTTTTGGAATGGGTAGAAATGCAGATCTTTTAAGTGATACCTTAGCGCTTCCCTACCCTTAGTAAATCTCATAGGAATATCAAACATCACCAATCTCCACTTTCCGTCCCACTTTTTTGGTTTCTTGATTTCAATAAGTTCAATATCAAAAGCTCTCAACCTCGCTGTACCTTTCTTTGTGATTCTTACTATTGTTTTTCCATCTATTTCACGGACATATTCAATAAGCTTTTGATATTTCAAGCTATCGATAGCGCTTCGAATTTGCTTCTTGGAATATCTCTTTGAACTTTGAAATTTACCAAATACTTGTACCGCATTACCCATAGCCGCAGCCCCCATTACGAGCACAGGCATTGATGCAATCGCCAAGACACAAAGAGCAACAGTAGCTATCTTTGCTTTAGGTGTATCCGAATTTAGGAAATTCTTTAATCTATTTACATATCCATCTTCTTCATAACTGCTCATATACATAGAATTCTAGCATATGCGGAATTTCTGTGTAAGTTAGTGAAGAATTTCAAAGCGTATAAAAATGAGAAACCGCCTTTCGTCGGTCTCATCGCCGAAGGCGGTTGCGAACTTTTTCGATTTTCCCCATCCTTTCAATGGGGATTTAATTTTTTTTCTCTTTCTCGATCATCGAGATTGAGACCAACACATGTGACCACGAAACCGGAAAGGACGCCCCCTACGAGAACCCAGTTTAGCCAGAGCCACTCATGGCTTTGCAGAGTAAGGAACCTCAACCCAATTGCGGCTCCAACGGAGCCGAACAGAATAATCCACCCTGTGCGGAGAACAGTTTTTGCTTTCATCAACAATATAATACCAGATATAAAGTCCCTTGTAAAGACTAGTGCTTGGTAACTCTCCACACCTCCCAAAATACCCATATATTTCAATGATTTAACGACAAGTATATTTTGAACCAGTTCTGCGGATCATTCCACTTTAAGGAAAGAATCACTGAAGCTAGAATGGAAGTTGTCTCCGCTCCTCGTTG
>JACPXJ010000013.1 GCA_016196605.1 Candidatus Nomurabacteria bacterium
CAGACGAGGTGGTATTCGGTTCTGTAGATGCTATGCGCACTTTTACGAAATCGCATATAGCCACATCATACCGAATTTCACCTCGTCTGGATAGCCGCTACATCACCAGACGGAGTCTGGTGGTTTATGCGGCAGACTAAAAGACTTAAAATAGCTTTAAGCCGTGCGTTTTGCGGGGTGTCTGGCAATTCTTTAACGGCTTCTGTTAGCTTGCTCATTTCCTCGTCGTTAAGCCCGTCTCTTTTGTGCTTTTTACTTTGGCTAAAAGTTTTAATGTTTTGCGTTATGTCTGCGGGTAGTTTCCCTATTCTGTTTAACTCTTTCAAAAATATCTTCGCCGTTGCTAAATACTTATTCTTTGTCGCTACGGCTAAATCTGTCCGCTCGGCTAATGCCCGCTTAAAATCTAAAAAGCTGTTGCGGTTAAATCCCCGCTCTCCCGTAAAATCTAAAAATAAGCCTATGCGGTATTTATAATCCTGCCTCGTCGCTTCGCTAACATCTAACAAGTCAAAAACTTTCTCGGCTTTTTCCTGCGGGTTGCTAATGGTTAAAGCCTGCCCGTCGCTTACTATGGTTAGCTGTTTTTGTTTTGCCATAAAAGTTTTAGTTAATTTTATTAAATGCCTCTTTTAAAAACTTGGCTAAATCTTTGCTTATCGTTATGCCTTTTTTAGTCGGTATGTATTCCCCGTCCGCTTTTCTCGCAAAAATCCTAAAGTCTATGTATGGCTTGTCTAAATAAGTCGTCTCGCTAACTCTAACTTGCTCTTTTAAAGTCTTATCAAAAGAAAACAAAATCGTCTCCTTTTGATTAAGCGTGCCTCGTTGTGTTGTGTCTGTTTTCTCCATATTGTTATTATAGCATATCTCACTTACTACTTCCAGTATATAGCAATAGTAAAAGGCTGTCAAGTCTAATAACTTTAACAGCCCCTACTTAATCCGCCCGCTCGGTAAAACTGCTATACTCTCCGTTAAAGTCCAGCTCTATTTTGCAAGGTGCGTTGTAACGGTTTTTGGCTATCACTAAATCAATCCTCTTTAACGCCTGTCCGCCAAAAGTCTCTATGATATTGTCTGAATCCTTGCCGTTGTCCTTTTCGTTTTCACTCTCTAAAAACATAACTACATCTGCTAAATAAACTATATCTACACTTCCTTTAATGGTCTGTAATCCCCTGCTGGTAAAGCCAGCTTTATTCTTTTGGCTTACTAAAATTATAGTCGCCCCAGTCCTCTCGCTTATGTCTTTAAAACCTGTTATCAGCTTACCCTCTTTGTCTATCTGGTCTTTATAATCCCCTGCGTTAAATACCTGCAAGTGGTCTATCACTACTAAAACTTTGTCGGCTTTATGCTCTGCTTTTATAAGGTTAATTTCCCGCTCTACGCTTTCAAAAGTTATGTCCGCCTCTTTGCTCTCTCGGCTTCTTAAATAAAACCTATCGCTTGTTTTGGTTAGCTTTTCTTTGGCTTGTTTTAACTTGTCCGCTTGGTCTTTTGTTAGCAGTTTAAAAAAATCTATGCTCTCTTCTAAAAGGTTTTTATCCTGTATTGTCTCGTCTATTGTCTCGTCTAAATACTGCCTGCCTTTAAGTAAAATGTCGCTATATTTAACTTGTGCTAATCGGTTTAATATCTTGGTGAAAATAGCCCGTCTCGGCATTTCAAGGCTGTAAAATATCGTCGGCGCGCCTAACTCGCAAACATCAAAAGCAAGCTGTAAAGCTAAACTCGTTTTGCCTTGCCCCGCTATCCCGCCTAACACTATCAAGCCGTCTAATCCTAATGTCTTTTTATCCAGCTCGGCAAGCCCTGTTTTAATTCCTAACAATTCTAAAGTCCCGTCGCCTAATGTTTTATAATACGCTTCTAAAAAATCGCTGGCTGGCTTCGGCTTTTCCATGCCCGCCACTTCTACGGGTCGCTCTGGTAAATTGTCAAAATCTTTATTGCTCATAAAAGTAAGGTTAATTCTCTTTTTTTATAGATTCCTCAATTTTTGTCTCTTGCGTAATCTCTAACTTGCCCGCAAGGTGTCGGTAGTTTAAGTTATTTTTTTCGCAAAACTTAACTCTTGCCGCAAGCTCGCTATCGGCTCTTATTATCTCCTCTCGGTCGGTGTTTCTAATTTTAACTTTGTATTTTTTCATAGGCTTAAAAAATAATCTGTTATGTCTTTAATGCCGTCTGGTAATTGTTTGTTGCTTACTCCTTGCCCTTTAAACATTTTAGCTAACTCTTTTGTCCCTCGCTCTCCCGCCTCGTCGTTGTCTAATGCTAACACTACATCAAGCCCCTTAAATAAATCGGTATAGTCTGGCTTAAAATTATTTACTCCCAAAATCCCCACTGCCTTATAGCCGTTTTGCTCTAACATCATAGCGTCAAAAACTCCCTCGCAAATATAAACCTTGTCTCCCTTTTTTAATTCGCTCAATATGTCTATGTTAAAAAGCGGGACGGGTCTTTTAAGGTGTAAATACTTCGGTTGCTCTTGGTCTAATCTCCTGCCCTGTAAAAATATAATCCTGCCGTCCTGCAAAAAAGGTATTATTATTTTGTGCTTGTAAAAAATCAAATTGCCCTTTTCGCCTATCACTCCCGCCCGTTGTAATTCGTCCTTGCTAAACTTGCCTTTAAGGTGTTTGTCGGTGGCTGGGTAATCCTTTACGCTAAACAATAAAAAGCGGTTTAGCGTATCATCTGTTAGCCTCCTTGTCGCTCCTGTCAAATACGCCTTGCTCTCTTGGTCTAATTCCCCGCAAACAAACAATAGCTCCTCGTATATGTTGCTATATGCCCCTGCAAGCTCGTTTTTAGCCCCCTGCGTGGCTCTGGCGGGGTTTTTAGTCTCTTTGTGGGCGTATGATGGTTTATTTTGTCCCTTATAACTCGTCTGGCGGCTTTGTGGCGTTAATCCTACCATATCCGCAAGCTCTTTAATAGCTTGGCTTAATTCTACGCCCTTAACTGCCTTGTAAAGGTCAATGACACTGCCCTGCTCCCCGCAAGCAAAGCATTTATAGCGGTTGCGTTGCGTGTCCAGCCCTAAACTTAAATGCTGGTCATTATGCTTGTGTGCCTGCCCGTTATAACAGCGTGCCTGCCGTCCCCTTATCTCCAGCCTTAAAGACTTGGCTAAATCCATAATCGGTAAAGCCACTTTAAGTCGGTTAAGGTCTATATTTTGGCTGGCGTTTGTCATTTTGTTAAAAATTGTCTAAACAAAAGTTTTTATGTATTTTATGTTTTTATACATAAAAATGTGAGGTTTTGTCATCTTACTCAATCCTTTAAAAGTTAAAATCCTTACAGGTTAGTTAGGGGGGTGCGGGGCGCGTTAGCGTCCCCGCAAACCCCCTTATAACTATTTATAACTATTTATTCAAAAAATAGGGTCATTTTGTGGCTTATTTAAGCCATTATTTTTTGCCCTTGCCGCTTTGTGTCCATAGTTTGCCGCTTTGTGTCCATAGTTTGCCGCTTTGTGTCCATAGCTGGCTACCCTATTTTGTCCTGTCCTGTCTGGTCTGTCTGCCCTGTCTCATCTGGCTTTTTTAATAATAATTTATGTTTAAAAACAGCGTTGCTAAAAGTCCAGCTAAATAAGTCTGTCTGCTCGTTATAATCCCACTCTTTTAAATGTCCTTTATCTTTTAGCTCGGCTAATGCGTCTTTTATCCTCTCTAAAATCTTTGCTTGTCCTTTCCCCTTTTTAATGCGTTTGCCCGCCTTGTTATATGTGCCTTTAACTTGTTGCTCAAGGTTAAGATATTTTTTATCTATCAGCTTGCTAAAGGTTATTTTAAATGTCGGCTTATTGCTTCCACTAAAACAAAACAGCTTATAGGCTAAATCGCTCAAGCCTAAACTAAAAGCTACAAAACTGTCATCTACTAAAACATTGCCTAATCCGCTACCCGCTAACTCCTCTTGCAATGTTAAAGACGGCATAACTTCTACGCTCTCTATATCTCGGTCTTTGATAAAGTTTAAATAGTTTGTGCCTACTCTTGCGTCGTTGTTAAAGTCGCTTCCCTTCTCCCCGTCTTTTAGTCGTATATTAAACTTAATATAAAATAGCTTATCGTGATAAATAGATAAAATACGCTTGTCTTTTTTGCCCTGCTCTTTAATTATATTTAGTTTCGTTATTGGTCTTTGGTATCCGCCTAAATAAATCAAGTATAGTTTTAATTCTTTTGGCTCTACTCTTAACTGCCTTGCTATCTCGCTTAGATTGGTAATCTTAAAAATGTTGTTGTCGTCTTTATTGGCTTGCCATAAAGCGAATAAAAGGTTGCCTGTTATAGCCGTCATTTTTGTTAAAACTTTTTTATAGGGGTTTATGGCTGTGTCAAAATGCGGTATCTCAAAAAGGCTCTTTTGCGCGCTGGTGTCTTTTCCTACAAGGCTGGCGGTCGTCTTTAAATACCCTCTCGGCTGTCGGTGTAATGGTTGCTTTTTAATTTCCGCCCTCAATCGCTTTATCTCCTTTTTCAGCTTCTCTATTTCTGCTTTGGTTTTAACAAAGTTCTCCTGCGCGAATATAATTTCTGGGTTTGCTGAGACATTATCGTGCGAAAAGCCACCCCATAAGAGGCAAGCCACCTCTTCCCATTCTTCCGCCCCTATTTCCAAAACCATCAACGTTTGCTGGCGTAAAAACGGAAAGTATTCCATTATCCCTTTTGTTGAAATGTCAACAATTTGCCCTTCGGCGATTATTTCCCCGCTTGGCAAGGTTGTTTCCTTTAGTGCTTTTAATTTCATACCATAGTGTTTTTATAGACTCCGAAATTTTTGTGTAAAATCATTGAAATCATACGTTTGATAAAAAATTGTCTAAACAACTACATTTGATTTTTTTGATTTTTAATCAAAAAGTAATACTAAAACCCAAAAAACCCAAAAAACCCAAAAAACAATACGCCACAATCGCCTACAATGCCCGTAAAACAGCCTATTTTCCTCCTTTCATTCTTAGGATACCTCGTCAGCTTGCTGCGAGGTAGTTCATTGAAAAAAACTGAATAATCAAAGCTTCACAATGTTTGGTTAGATTGATAGCTTATCCAAAAAGCCATTTAACTATTCCTTTTTTTTCTTGCTTTCTTGCTTCCTTACTTGCCTTGCCCGTATTCTTTTTTGGCTTTGGCTCGTCCTGCCCCGTCTTGTTTGTTGTGTCTTGTCTTATTTCCTCTATAAGCTCGCTAATAATTGCCTCTTTTGGTTGCTCAAGCATTAAAACTTTGCTTTGTAATTGCCCTATTAAAATGTTTGTCTCTCGGTCTCGCTCTATAAGCTGGTCTATTTTTCCGCCTAAATCTTTAATCTGCTCGTCTTTGGTTTTAAGCTGGTCTCGCAAAAGCCCCGTAGTTTCTTTTAACAGCGTTATAACTTCGCTCTCTTGCCCTGCCGTGTCCTGTCTGCCGTGTCCTGTCTGCTCTGGGGTGTCTTGTCTGCTCTCGCTTAAAATCTCTTTGTTTTCAATAAAACCCGTTTTAATATGTCCTGTCTGCCCTGTCTCATCTGTCCTGTCTGCCGTGTCCTGTCTGGTCTCGTCTGCTCTTTGTGCCTCTTGTGCTTTAAAGGCTTCTATGTCGGCTTTGCTAAATCTATACTCAAGCGTCCCCTGCTGGCTTTTAACTTTTTCGGGGTGCAATAAGCCCCGCCTAATATAACGGCTAATACTTTTCTTGCTTCTGTTTAAAAGCTCGCAAGCCTCAAATAGCGTAATGTTAAAGTCGTCCATAGTTTTGGTTTGTTTAATTATTCTTTGTCTTGCATACGCTCAATTGGTGCTTCTTGGGTCTCACCTTTTTCTGTATATTTTACAATACAAGTGTTTTGCCATTTATCATAATAAATACCCACTACATTATTCCACCTTTGCCTTAAATCCTTTAATAAAGTCTGGCATTTTAAGCTATTGCTAAATACCTCGTCCGCCTTGTTTTTTTCTGCCCTCACTTGGTCTGCTTCTGCACTTGCTTCGTTTTCTATCCTTTCTCTTTCCGCTCTTGTTTCCTCTACTCTCCTATCCTCTTGTAATTTAATCTCTTGCTGTCGCTCAATAGACTTTTGTTTGCTTACTTGGCTTGCAAAATAAAAGCCCCCTAAAATAAAGCTGGCTATTATAATTGTGGCTGGTAATGTTAGCTTGTTTATTTTGTCCATAATCATTTTTAATTATTAAAGTTTATTATCCATAAAACAATAATTATGGCGTAAATAATCCATAAAAACGGGAATATAACCGCCAGCCATATAAACAAAATTGCTAAAATAATACGCCAAAACATAAGTTATTTTTTAATAAGCCCGTTTATAATGTCGGGTATGCTTTGTCTTTTATCCCGTAGCTTTAAAATCTCTTTAAGCCTCTGGCTGGCTTCTTTGGCGGGGTAATACTTGGCTAATCTTTTGCCCTTCTGCTCAAACGGCAATAAGCCTAACTCGGCATAAAACTTAATCGTGCTATACCTAACCCCGTTAAGCTCGGCAAGCTCGCTCATTTTCAAAAACTCTCTTTTTTTAATTTCGTCTTTGGTGCGTTTTCTCATATTTTTTATTTATTTTCTTGTTTAATCGTTACCTTTATTTTTTGCTTATTTTAAGCCATTTAATATGTAATCATTACCTTAAAATACCCCTAATCATTACCCTAAAAGATAGTGCGTATTCCTGCCCTTTCCTTCCTTTGTTATTACCCTGTTTTTTATTAAACTCTGCAATAACTCATAAGCGGTTTTGTTGCTCGTTTTTAGTAAACCTCTAATTTGTTTATTGGTTATCTTGCCCTCTTTCCGCAAAAACTCCACCACTTTAATCTGTCGGTTGTCTAAAGCCACTTGCTCTGTTTCGCGGTCTTTTTTTTTGTCGCCAGTAAGCGATAACACCTTATCTCTTACTGCGTTGATACTAACAGCCACGCCTTCGCAAAAATACTCAAGCCACGCTGTTAAATCTAAAGTTTGCGGGTTTACGCTCTTTAACGCCTCGTAGTATCGGGGTCTGTCTGAATTATAAAAATCATCTAACGCAAAAAATCTTTTCGTATCAAACCCTCGTCTTAATAAAATTAAGCTCGCTAATACTCTTGATGTTCTCCCGTTGCCGTCTATAAACGGGTGTATCCTCACAAACTCATAATGCGTAACCCCCGCCTCTAATACAGGGTCTAACTCTCTTGCCTCTTTGTTGTTAAGCCACGCTATAAACTTTTTTATCTGTTCTGGCACTTCTTTTGCTGGTGGTGGTAAAAAAGTAATCTTTCTTGTTAGCCGCTCGGCTACTACGACTCTGCCCCTCTTTTTTTCATCTGCTGGCGTGCGGTAATGCCCGCTATTTTTGGGGTCATCTAAAACTCCTTTGGTTATAATCTTGTGCAGTTTCAAAATGTCCTCGCTGGCAAGCTCTTTTTTACTCGCTAAAATATCTAAATAGTTTAACGCCTCAAAATAGTTAATTACTTCTTGTTTGTCCCTTCGGGTTGCGGTTATCTCGCGCCCTATCATTAAATCGCTTATTTCCTCAAGCGATAATTTATTACCCTCTATACTGGTAGATGCGTGGGTGCTGTTAATTAAGGATTGTCTCCGCAAGTCAATTTCCCACTTTGGTATAAGCGGCGCGCGTAACACAATCTCTCGCGCTACCGCTATCTCGGACAAGTAGCGCGTTGTTGTGTTTGTAATTGTAAAGTTAGGTTTAAACATCTTGGCGCATTTTCCCTTTTTTATAGAGTCGGCTTTTTTAAAGACTAATCATTTAATTTTCTAAAATCCTACTTCCTGTAATTATAGTTATCGGAAGTAGCAAGCCATTTTCGGCTTAAAACTTAACTCCGCTAAAGGCTCGGTAAAAGCGTGGCAAGTCTGCCTCTCGTTTAATGTTGTCGTTATAAACTTGTAGCATTTCCAAACTCTTATGGCGGGTGTATTGTGCCACTTCCAGCAAGTCGCCTTTATAAGTCTTTATAAGCGTGGTTGTGAAGTAGTGCCTAAAGCCGTGCGTGGTCTTTTCAATTCCTAAAGCGTTTAAAGTCTCTTTAACTATGTCCCGTAATGCTCTGGTGGTTAGCCTCTGGTTTTTGCTGTTGTTGCTCTGGCTGGTAAATAAAGCCCCGTCCGCTATCTTGTAGCTCTTTAAATAGCCCTGTAATGCTCTAACGGCTTCGGGGTGCAAGTTAATAGGCTCTTTGTCGTCCTGCCCTTTGCCCTGTATAAAAGCGGTCTTGCTAATAAAATCTATATCCCTAACATCAAGCCTCGTAATCTCTACCTGCCGTAATCCCTGAAAAAGTGATCCCTCCCCCAGCAGGAGCTGGGGGCTTCCTAGTGCTAAAACGAGAGTTGCAGTTGCCCACTATCCTCCCGTGTTTGATAGGTAACGTATCGCAAAATTTTCTTTTCGTTCAATCCAATGCTTGATACACAGTACCCTCGCGACCATAATCCCGCTTGTCCTACATACACTTTTTGAAAAAAAGGAAATTTTGCTTTGAGCATCTTTGCTGATTGAGTCTTAATATATTGCACCGCATGGGC
>JACPXJ010000014.1 GCA_016196605.1 Candidatus Nomurabacteria bacterium
CGAAGTGGTTTCCCCCTTCAAATAATTCTATGGTCGAATAATAGAGAAGGTAGCCGAACATTCTAGTGTCATTATAGAAAAGCGTTCCTCGTTCCAGTTCAAAAATCACATGGGTATGTTTATTTGGCAATTCTCTTTCGGAAAGCTCTATCGGGTGGCCGCCGATTATCAGTTGCAGCCCCGGTCTCGTTTTTTTTCTCTCTACGCGCGTATCTACCGCCTTCTCGCTCGAAAAAACACGAGACCGCAGTTGCCCCGGACGATATACAAACTGCCCGGACATTTTTAAATGAGCTAAAATTGTCTTGTTGTGGCTTAATCGAAAAATTAAATTCTTTGCTCTCCGCTCTATTTTAATAAAACGTTCGCCCCGAAGACCAAGAATGAACTCACCCTGTCTTTTTTTTGAAGCGATGCGTACAGTCCCTTTTCCCGATACGAGCTTGGGTTTGTTTACTTTAACTTCGATTATTTTTTGACCGGTAATTGTTTTTTCCAATCCTCGGCGCAGATTTTCTACTTCTGGTAATTCTGGCATATTTATTTTCCACCCAAAGCCTTAAGAGCTTCTTTAATTTTAGCATTTGTATCTAGTTCAGAAGAAACCTTCTTTAACGCTTCGCGCGCTTCCGACTGCGAGTAACCGAGAGATTTGAGGGCCTCGAGAGAGTCTAACTCGCCTTGGAGGGAAGTGCCCCCTAGTTCTGTTCCCATTTTATCTCTTAGCTCGATAACTATTTTTTCAGCGGTTTTCTTGCCGATGCCGGATATTTTAGTGAGATAAGATGTGTCGCCCGTGCCGATAGCTTTACGCAGTGTTTCAATTGAAGTAATTCCAAGGATGGCGAGCGCGGATTTCGGTCCTATACCGGATATACCGATGAGCATTTCGAAGAATTCTAATTCTGGATGGTTCAAAAATCCATACAAATCGAGCGTATCTTCGCGCACATGAGTGTGAATCCAAAATGATACTGAAGTATCATTTTGCCCTGAGTGGAGTCGAAGGGCATCCAGCCTAGACAGCGTATCCGGGGATACACTTATCTTATATCCGACTCCTCCGGCTTCCACGATCAAAAATTTCTCTGTTTTCAATACTATTTTCCCTCTTATACTGCCAATCATGTTCTAATCATATCATGTTTGGGTTTTCTTGTGTTTTAATATATTTTCTGCTAAGTTAGTTACATGCCAATAACACAATCAGCTAAAAAAGCCATCCGTGGGTCTTTGCGCAAAAAGGGCTATAACGACCGTTCTAGGCGCGCGATGAAGGAAGTAATCAAGAAAATTGAGAAGATTGCAAAGTCGGACAATCAGACAGGTAAAGAGGAAGCTCGGAGAATGCTCTCAAGTGCATTTGCTATCATAGACAAAGCGGCAAAAACGAATGTCATCAAAAAGAACAATGCCGCCCGCAAAAAGTCCCGCTTGTCTCGACTTACTAAATAGCATGAGCCATCTCTTAGAGTTTTATGGAACTGAATGCCCTCACTGCATAACTATGCATGAGCTGGTAAAGCGTCTGGAAAAGGAAGAGGGCATAAAGGTAGAAAGTTTAGAAGTCTGGCACAATAAAGAAAATGAAAAACGGTTGCTGGAGCTAGACAAGGATATGTGCGGTGGTGTGCCATTTTTCTATAACATCAAAACAAAGAAATGGATCTGCGGGGAAGCGAGTTACGAAGAATTAAAAGACTGGGCCAAAGGAGCGTAAATTAAAAAAGCCCCATAAGGGGGCTTTTTTAATTGAGTGAATATTATGCGCGTTGCACGTTCACAGCATTCAATCCTTTTGGAGACTGCTCAGTTTCGAAAGAAACCGCATCACCCTCCTTTAGCTCGTCAAAAGTTACGCCTACGAGATTATTGCTATGAAAGAACAGATCCTTCTGCAGCCCTTCTCCCGTGATGAAGCCGAAACCTTTATCAGTGAGCCTTTTTATTGTACCGGTCATTGATTTTGTTAAGTTAAGTTTTTAAAATACAAATTAAGTTATATAAGAAATCGACGCTATTAAACTCTTCTTCTACCTACTTTGTCTGAAAATCGTAGCATATCATTCTCGATTTTGTCAAGGGGGGGGTAGTCCTTGCTCACTTGCTCATTACCTAACTCAAACGGTCGCAAAAGTTAGGTAATTCGGATATAAAAATTTGAAAGCCGGCCCTTTCGGTCGCCGGCTTTGGTTAAACTGATTAGCACCTATGCGCTTGCCCGTGTGGGCGGTTTGGGTTGTGTTGCGATGCCCATAAACATGGGAGCATCGTTGGGGATCTTCAACAGGTCCCATGTTAGAATTTTGAAATTTTTTCCTTGGAATTGAGTTTCCAAAGCTTTGAAATGATTTTCCGCGAGGATGTCGCTGAATGCTTGAGTGAGATAGACCAAAAACTTTTGTGTTTTTGCGTCAGTGTCTTCAGTCAATTCATCGTGGGTAATGTGCGCGTAGTAGAAGTCTTGAGGATACATATTTTTTTTTGGGTTAATACTGCTTTTAGGAAATACACATATACATCCTAAAAGCAATATTAACCTCCAATATCAAAGATCATCGTCTAAGGTGACATTACTCCAAAATTTTTTATAGTCAACTAGAACTAAAGACCCAAAGATTTTAGGAAGACGGATAACTCTTCTACTTTTATTTCTCTTGTCGCGCCTTGTCCGAGATTGCCGAGCTTTATGTTCATGATTCTTTCGCGCTTGAGGTCGGCGACTTCTTGGAAAAGAGCGGAACACATGCGGCGGATCTGGTGTTTCTTGCCTTCAGTCAGAGTAACTCTGAAAGTATTTTCATTTATAATTTTCACTTTGCATTTTTTGGTCAGGTAACCCTCGATATTTACCCCTGCTTCCATTTTTTGCTTAAAATTGTTGCGGAGTTTCTCTTTAGTCTTTACCAGGTATTCTTTTTCGTGGAAATATTTAGGATTTAAGAGCGCATCAGTGATGCGTCCGTCATTGGTGAGGATGATAAGACCATGAGAAGCTTTGTCGAGGCGCCCCAAGGGAAAAGTAGTGCCACTAGGAGAGTTAAGTGAGTTGGTTTCTATTCCAATTGGCTTATTATAAGCAAAATATTGATACTCTTTTTCTTTTGCTCCGCGCACTTCCACTTTATCTCCTTCGTTTACTTTACTGCCGAGCAGCGCGATTATTCCATTAATAAATACTTTTTTGTTTTTGATTAGCTCGTCTGCTCCCCTCCTTGTAGAAATTTTTTTATCTGCGAGATATTTATTTATCCGGAGCGGATATTCGGACATTAATTTTTGACGTAAAGATTTCGGGCCAAGATTACGAGAATCGCAATCAAGATGGCTAGGATTACCCACTCCAAAGCGTTGTCCGGCAGGAAATTTCCGCTGCCGATCGCGCTGGCTGACAGATTGCCCGGCTGGATCTTTGCTTCTTCGATGGTGTCCTTTGGAGTGGCTGGTTCTGGCGCCGGAGCGGCGGCTACGTTTTTAGTCCTAAAGCTCAAGATTGCGCCGTTGCTTCTAATGCCGGTATTATTTATTGCAACTGCTCGGAAGTAATAAGTTGTCCCGGGCGCAAGTTCTGTAATCGTACTTATATGTTTGATTTGAGGCAGAGTTCCCACAGAAACTATTGGCGTCTGATTGGAGAGATTGTAATTTGTGCCCCATTCAAACCAAGTGTTGGAAGGATTGGCCGGAGTATTTAGGATAAGGGCATTAAGCTCAACGCTCCTTGTCCCGATAAAAGTGGCTGTGCTGGTGATGGCGGTTAAAGCCGCCGGCTGGGTATTCTGGGACGTGTATTGGACATTGTAAGGATTGTAAGTATCTGTAGGAGCTACATAACCTCCCCCGAAATCAGTTCTGAAAGAATTTGTATTTCCATAAACTACGCCCCAGGTGTTTTGAGCAACTGCGCGGAAGTAATATATGGTGGCCGGGCTAAGGGAGCCGACAGTGGCGCTCATGTTTGTGTTGCTGTAATTATAATTAAAACGAGAAGTAGACGCACCAAAGCTAGGAGTTGTTCCATACTCAAACCAGGTGCTTAAATTGCTGGTGTTGCCGCTAACTGTGCCGTTTAAGGTGGCGATATTCGGAGTCACAAAAGTGGCGTTGTTGGTCGTTACGTATAAAGGATTCCCGGCTGGAGGATAATTATAATAATATTGGGCGGAACTGACAAGGGGGGTGGCAAATAGCCCAATTATCATAAGGAATATACGTATTTTGGTGAAAAAACCATTTCTTTTCATACTCATATGTTCTATTATATCACTTTCCAGAAAAAAGTCAAG
>JACPXJ010000016.1 GCA_016196605.1 Candidatus Nomurabacteria bacterium
CTTCTACTTCTGGCATTGATACCTTTTTTGGAATTCCTCCGAGCGCTTCCCTGGCAAGGACCATCATTCTGTCACTTGAAATCTCTCCATCCGGTAAAAATACAAGAACACCCTGTTTTCTCTCAAGCGGCGAAAAAATTATTTTTTCGCCAAAATTGTTTTTAATATTTACTCCTAACTTTGTAAATAGTTCATACAAACGCAATCTCTCTTCTAAACTGCGTATGTCCCCTTCCTCCTCGGCCGTCAGGTCTAGAGCGGGCAGAAGTGATTTTGATTTGATTAGAATTAAAGTCGAGGCAACCAATACAAAACTCGCTATTTCCGATGGAGGAAGGGAGTTAGAAGCACTCATTCTGTTCATATAACCCAAAAAATCCTCTGTTACAGCCGCGAGGGACACATCATTAATAAAAAGCTTTCGTTTTTCGACTAAATTGAGAAGTAGACCAAACGGCCCCTCAAATCCTGTTGTTTTTACTGTATAGCCCTGATGATTTTGGCTTTCCACCCTTATATGATAACATTTCTTTATGCAAAAGAAAAACACTGCGAAAAATGGCCGCCTTTCAAAAAACGTCATTCCGATAAGATATGATATACAGCTAAAACCAGATTTAGAGAACTTTACTTTTGAAGGTATAGAAACTATAACGCTTAATAATTTAAGGAAAATAAAGACACTAATTCTCCATTCTAAAGAGATTGAAATCGAAACTGCGGAAGTCCGACTTCCGCGGGAACTTCCGCAGGAAAAAGTTTTTGCAAAAATTTCTTATGATGAAAAATCCGAAACCGCTACTTTCACTTTCCCAAAAATCATTCCCACCGGTCGGACAAGGTTAAACCTTGTCTTTAAAGGAATATTGAACGACAAGATGCGCGGATTCTATAGAAGCAAATATAACGTGCTCGAAAAAGAACACCACATGGCGACAACCCAGTTTGAAGCCACCGACGCCAGAAGAGCTTTCCCCTGTTTTGACGAGCCCGTACATAAGGCAATATTTAATGTTTCCCTTATAGTTCCAAAAGGCAAAACAGCTATTTCAAACACTTTACCCGTGTCAGTGCTTGAGCATGAATTAGGATATGAAATAGTAAAATTTTCACCCACACCGAAAATGTCTACCTATCTTTTGGCATTCATTGTCGGAGACTTTGAATATATCGAGTCTCCTCTCCCCCTGCGAAGGGGGAGTGCCAAAGGCGAGGGGGTCAAGGTAAGGGTCTTCACCACTCCCGGAAAAAAACACCAGGCAAAATTTGCGCTGGAATGCGCGGTGAAAACTCTGGAATTTTACGAAAAATATTTCGACATCGCATATCCCCTGCCTGTGCTCGACATGATAGCCATACCGGATTTTACATCCGGAGCAATGGAAAACTGGGGCGCTATTACTTACCGCGAGTCAGCGCTCTTGGTAGATGAAGATCATTCTTCGCTTGGGAACAAGCAGTGGGTCGCGCTCGTTATCGCTCATGAAATCGCTCATCAATGGTTTGGCAATTTGGTGACCATGGAATGGTGGACGCATTTGTGGCTGAACGAAGGATTTGCTTCATATATAGAATATTTGGCTGTGGACAAACTTTTTCCGGAATGGGACATTTGGACCCAATTTTCCACGCACGAACTCGGCACGGCACTGCGCCTCGATGCCCTTTATCATACGCACCCTATCGAGATAACTGTGCACCATCCGGACGAAATCGGCGAAATATTCGATGAAGTTTCCTATTCTAAAGGAGCGGCGGTTATACGCATGCTGGCGAACTATCTGGGTGAAAAAGACTTCAGAGATGGCCTACGCTACTACCTTAAAAAGCACAGCTACAAAAATACCGAAACGATCGACCTATGGCAAGCATTTGAGAAAGTTTCAAAAAAGCCCAAAGGAAGCCTGACGAAAATGATGAAAACGTGGACTTCGAAGCCTGGATATCCCGTAATAGAGGCAAAGATCAAAGGCAATAAGCTTAGCTTTTCTCAACGCAGGTTCTTTGCAAGCCCTATTTCGAGAATAAAAGCAAGAGATAAAATTTTGTGGCAGATACCCATAACTACTAAAAATCTAGGCGAAGTGCAGAAACACTTTTTGAGCCGTCTTTCGCAGACTGTCGAGTCGAGAAGGAGCGATTTTTCAGCAGAAAAATACGCGACGGCGAAGAAAGTAGTTTCAAACGAAGCGTGGTTGAAAGTTAATTTCGGCGAAGCGGGTTTTTATCGTACCGCATACAGCAAGAAACTGCTTGAAAAATTAAAAAAGCCGGTAGAGCAAAAGTTGCTGTCTCCCCGCGACCGGCTCGGCGTTATCCGAGATCTGTTTGCCCTTGCGGAAGCAGGCACTATTCCCACTACTGATGCATTGGAATTTTTGTCTGCATATAAGAAAGAAGATAATTATAGTGTCTGGCTGGAGCTTGTCATGGGCCTCGGCCGGCTGGAAGCGCTTATCGCCAAGGAGAATTTCAAGAACAAGCTCGACCAGCTCATCATAGAGCTCTTCTCCCCCGTTTTTAAACAACTTGGTTGGAATAAAAAAGAAAAAGAATCGCACACTGACACTCTTCTCCGCTCTCTTGTCATATCCCGGCTTGGAAGATCCGGCCATAAAGAAATAATTGCTGAAGCAAAAAAGAAATTTTCCAAAAGAAATAAGAGAAATGTTCATCCAGACATCCGCGGCGCCGTATATGCTACCGTAGCAACTGCAGGCAGTATGAAAGAATACCAAACTTTCATAAAACGATATAAAAAAGAAACCTTGCATGAAGAAAAAAATAGAATAGGCGGAGCCCTGGGAGATTTTCGTGATAAAAAATTATTGAAACAAACCTGCGAATTTGCCATGTCAAAACACGTCCGCCCGCAGGATACTATCGGCATTATTTCTTCAGTAGGAGCTAACCCTCTCGGCCGTGACATTTGGCTTAGTTTCGTCCAAAAAAATTGGAAGACTCTTGTCTCCCGCTACGGCGAAGGCGGGCACACCCTCGCCCGGCTGGTTAAAGCCATTTCCAGCAGTGCCGAAGAGCGCCATCTGAAATCTTTCAAAAAATTCTTTGCCACTCACGATGCACCGGGCGCAAAACGTTCTGTGGAACAAGTACTGGAACGTCTCGAGGCTAACATTGCTTGGCAGAAGAGAGATAAATCTAGGATTAAGGCATTTTTCGAGGGCTTGTCTTAATGTGATTTTAATTATATAATAAATTAAATGTACAAACCGGTCCCTTAAGGGATCACAACAATTTAATAGGAGAAAAAACCTTGAAACAGCATACATATTTTGACGATGTTCTTGTTATCAATGGGCCTCCAGGCATAGGCAAGAGCACAATCGTGGAATCATTGGTCGTGGATCTAGGGTACCGCGTCCATGTGGTTCCCAGATGTTCTGACCGATCAGAGCGGTACGGTCCAGAAGGAGTTCTGGGACTTCCCAAATACCGCGACCGGCTAGGTGACGACATAATCAAGGGAGTTATTGGCAGTAAAACCAGTAAGGACTTTAAGTTTGACGCTCCCTCCAACATTCCTCGTGAATGGAGACTTATGCAGCCGGGAACTTTTGCCCATCTTTCAAAAATGGGGTGGTTCCTTGACTACACGATTCGAAGAGATAAGATTTTTTTCGCAGACGGCCATAGTGTCCTTTACAACACAGCCGTTATGAAAAAAAGGCGCTGGCCAAAACCCCCTACAGGAACTGAGGTAACTATCGCCTTCCTAGCTAGATATGCACCCCTAATTCGTTTGGAATACCCGGAGGTGAATTTTAAGTTAGTTTACATCTCCACCCGTTACGAAGAAAGAGTGATTGAGCGACTTCGTAAGCGGTGCGAAGCTCAAGGTCTTGACCCTGCGCGGAAAATTCTCAAATTCATGGAGTATAAGTTCCTCGAGCTCGAGAGAGCTTACGACATTGTGGTCTACAACGACAGTGAGCCTCTAGCGTGCGCGGAACAGATCGCAAGATTCATGAATTTGCGGAAAAAAACTTAACCCCCCATCTATACCATGACCTGAAGCTTTGGCTCGCTCCAGTTTCGGGTCAAAGTTTTCAGGATGTGTGTCCTGACTGATGAGCTCAAAAGAGCGAAAACTTGTAAATATGACAAACATAAAATTTGAAAACAAAAAAATACTAGATGTGGTAAATGAAAATGATGAAATTGTAGATCATGCATCCAGAATTGATATTCATCGTCTTGGGTTGCTTCATCGTCAGACCCATATTTGGATGTTTGATAAGGATAAAAACATTTTCTTTCAAAAAAGAGGACTTCATACAAAATCAGCAGGATTACTTGACGCAACTGTGGGTGGACACATAAATGCCGGAGAAGAATATATAGATGCCGCTATTCGGGAAACAAAAGAAGAAACCGGAATATCGCTAAAACATTCCGATTTAGTTCTTATCAAGAAATTAGGACCTTTGAATGATTCGAGTGAGGGTGTGGGAAGCGCGATTAATAAATTTTTCTGCTCGGTATATATATGTAAAAATCCTATTGCAGAAGAAAATCTTCAGAAGGAGAAAGGCATCCCTGGTGGGGGTTTTCAAAAATTGTCTTACGACTTTTTGATAAATATGCATAAAGAAGATAAAAAAATGATAAAAAGTTACGTTCTTAAAAAGGAAATCCCAGATATTCTAAATTATTTAAATAAATGGAAAAATCAATACTAAAAAAGATAGCCGCCTTAAATCACCTCAGCACTCATGTAATAAGAGATGAAGATAATTCATCTCTTATAAAAAAATTTACTGAAGCAAGTATCCAATCCCTCAATGCAGATTTTGGCTTCGCCTTTGCTGACCTTGACGATAAAAGTTTCGAGTTAATATATAAAAGCTCAAAAATAGATTTTGAGCCAAAATTGCCAAAAAGAAAAGCTTATTCATTCGAAATGAATGAGTCAATTATGTTTGATAGCAATGTAAAAAAAGAAAATTACGAAGATGATATTGATGAACGATTTATTAAAAGCTATATTATTATTCCTATTCGTTATGGTGAACACATCTTCGGTAATCTAGTCTTGTGTTACGAAAAAGAGCATAATTTTACTCAAGAAGAACTGATTTTGGCTGAAATCATTGAAAACATGCTATCGCGCGCCGTAAATATTAATTGGCTCATAGAAAGGGAACAAAAGTCTCTAGCACTGGCTGAAAAGCAAAAAACCACAGAAGTGCTTCTATCGCAGGAAAGATCAAAAACAGAATTTATCGCAAACGCGACCCATGAACTTCAAACCCCTCTCGCCATCATGAAGGGCAACGTGGATCTTGCGCTTATGGATAAAGATGTTTTAAAGTCTACCCAAAAAACTCTAGAGGAAATAAATGTGGAAATAAATATTTTATCGAATATTTTAAAAGATATGGCTCTACTCACTTCTTCCGGACAGAACATAGAACGCATAGCAAATCCTGTTCCTGTAGATATAACGAGGCTTGTCAATAGTCTTGCGCAAAGATTAAAAATCTTAGCGTCAGAAAAAAACATAAGTATAGATATAAAAAAGAAAAAAGACTTAATTGTCGCTGGAGATCGAGACTATTTAGAGAAACTGTTCATCAATCTCATGAAAAACGCCATTACGTACGGTAAGAATAAAGGAAATATCAGTATTGATATGGAAGCAGAAAAAGATGTGGTAAAAATAAAAATATCCGATGATGGTATTGGAATATCAAAAGAAGATCTACCTAAAATATTTGACCGTTTTTATCGAGGTGACAAGGCCCACACTCATGATGCCCATGAAACTCATTCTGGGCTCGGTCTTGCGATAGCAAAATGGGTCGCAGAAATACATGGAGGAAGTATTAAAGCAGAGAGCACAAAAGGCAAAGGTAGCACTTTCACTGTCACCTTGCCGAGGCTAAAACAGTAACATTTTGTTTAGTTAACAAAAGCCAAATTCGCGCGAATTAGGGATATAAAAAGTTATCCACACCTCGTCATTTACTTTAGTTGACTAAAGTACTTTACTTTACTAAAGTGAACATATGAGTAAAGGAATGAATGATAAAACTTCTATAGAAACAGTAAAAGTGATTCAGCAAATCGGGCCAGTATTCAATTGGGATACCCGGAAAAACAGGCAGCTGCTTGAGGCAATTTTGGCTTTGAAGGATGCTGATGAAGCGAAACGTTTTCTGCGCGACCTCATGACGCTGTTTGAAATTAAGGAATTCGCAAACCGGCTAGAAGCCGCAACTCTCCTTTCCAAAGATGTCCAATATAACGCGATTATTGAAAGCACCGGACTTTCATCGGCCACCATTGCGCGGATAGCCAAGTGGCTAAAAGGTTCCCTTGGCGGATATCGCCTTGTGCTGAATAGATTAAAAGAGAACCGTTAATTTTTTACCAAAATTACTTTACTATACTAAAGTGGCCATATGAAAAAATTATCAAAAAAATTACAAATAGGAGTGCTGGGTTGGGCGGGAGTAGAGGAATATCCAGCTGGTAGTGGACCAACAAATGAAGAATTAGAAATGGCCAGGGAAATAGGATACTTGCTCGCAAAAGCAGAAGCAATTGTCGTCACCGGAGGCAAAGGCGGAGTCATGAGATATGCGGCCCAAGGAGTAAAGGAAAAAGGTGGTACTACTGTCGGAGTAATTACCGGACCAAGATGCACGTCCAACAAATGGACTGATATTGAAATAGTTACTGGCGCTAAAATTGCTGGTCTTGAGGAAGTATTTATTCCACTGATGTGTGATGCAGTAATTGTTGTAGGTGGTGGGGCAGGAACTTTGCAGGAAATATGTGTCAGTTATAGAAATAAAATTCCTATTATCGTCATAGAAAAAACTTTCGGTTGGGCAAAAAAAATTTTAAAAGAAAACTATCTTGATTCTAGAAAAACTGTGAAAATTGTTAGCGCAAAAAATCCCAAAGATGCTGTAGAGAAAGCAATCAAACAAGCAAGAATAAAATGGAAAAATTAATTTATAAAATTTTAAATTCACATCATAGAAACCTTTTTCTCATAGAGAGAGGCTAGTTTTTCTTTTTTAAAAAGGACACTTATCCCCTCTCTTTGAGGGGATTTTTTGTTCTTTCTGTAATAAACCACCAACCAACTAAAGAAAATATGAAGCAATTGCAAAACTACCCCAGATTGAGCTTTCAAAGCTCGGTCGTAACGGATGGCAGGATCATCCTCGTCGATGAAATCCTAGAACCAGAAGCAAAGAGGGAACTAGAAAAGCTTGAGACGATAGACGGACAGGAGTTGCTGTTTCTTAAGGACCAAGAGCTCGCCATTAGTTTAGAGAAAACCTTGAAAGATATAGTAGAGACAGAGCCAAGTACACTTTTGGTGTTCCCCGGCAATGGCTCCAACTACCCGCGCAAACTTTCACGAGTTTGCCAAGAGTTTCCTAGTACTACAAGCGTTGAGGCAAAACGATTCTGGGTTCCGGGTGAAGATCCTGCTGTGATTGCCGGCATCATTCTACCTAACATCTTCGTAATCACAAACGTGAAAACAATTGTGGTTGTAGACGATGTCATCAGCTCCGGACTCACTATGCGGAAACTCTTACAGGGTAATGGATGGCGATTTCCGGCGGCAAAATGGATTGGAGTGGTATGGATATCTCAAACCCCATCAATGAAGGCAAAGTCAGGGGTAAATGGTTACGAACGCATTGTAACGGGATGCGTCGTAAGCAAGAAGAGTGGTGGAGGGAAAGTGGCAATCAATTCACTCAGCACCTTTCGCCAAAATTCCGAGATCGCCGAATGTTATGCTCGAAGGCACTTCAAGGAACCATGTAGGTTTCTTCATCTTATCAGGAAGTAATCGCGTCTAGCCAGCGCAGCAAAGAACTCTGACCTAGGTCAGAGTTCTTTTTATTTTTCACATATTGTACAAAGTTACGCTATAGCGTAGTTATTTACAATTTTTGGTACATCATGAATAATGTGTCAAACACCCGATGTTTGACACACGGACAAGGTTTAACCTTGTTCAAGAGTAGATTTCCCGATATCCTTGCGATATTGCATTCCGTCAAAAGAAATTTTATCTATGGCCTTATATGCCTTGGCCAACGCCTCCGTGAGATCACTTCCAGTCGCAGAAACTCCTAATACCCTCCCTCCATTTGTGACTAGGTCTTGCCTAGTCATTTTTGTTCCCGAATGAAATACAACAACATTACCTTCTCCTCCTTGTTGAGGAGGAGTGCCTGAAAGGCGAGGTGGTAAATTAATCACCTTTCCCTTCTCATAATTCCCGGGGTAACCTTTAGAGGCAAGCATGACCGTACATGCGGACATTTTTTTCCATTTTATTTCAACTTCATTCAATTTTTTATCAATCGTTGCATCAATTATATCGAGTAAATCCGAATCCAAGAGCCGCATATATGTTTGAGTTTCCGGGTCGCCAAAGCGCGCATTGTATTCTAGAATTTTCGGCCCATCTTTTGTTAGCATTAGCCCGGGATACAGCACGCCCTCAAATGGCGCCCCATCGTCAGCCATTCCTTTCAAGGTCGGCGCCACGATTTCTTTTTCTATTTTATTCATAATATCCGCAGTCACAAATGGTAAAGGAGCAATCGTGCCCATGCCTCCGGTATTCAGCCCCGTATCCCCTTCTCCTATTTTTTTGTGATCTTGAGAGGACGGAAAAATTTTATAGTTTTTTCCGTCAGAAAAGGCATGAATGGATATTTCCGGTCCGGTTAAAAATTCCTCGATCACTACCTCATTTCCGGACTCTCCAAATACTTTCCTGACTAAAATATCTTCAAGTGTTTTTTCTGCGGACGCCTTGCTTCCGCAGATGACTACGCCTTTGCCTTGCGCTAAGCCACTTGCTTTGATAACGATAGGCATTGCTTGTTCACTTACATATTTTTTTGCTTTATCGAAATCAGTAAAAATTTCAAATTTTGCCGTTGGCAGATTGTGGTGGCGCATAAAATCTTTGGAAAATGCCTTTGACCACTCAAGCTTTGCCGCCGCTTTTGTCGGTCCCCAGACTCGAAGTCCCGCACGTCTAAATTCATCCACTGTGCCGAGAGCTAAAGGATCATCTGCCACGACGAGAGTCAAATCAATTTGCTCTTTTTTTGCAAACTCAATAAGCTTTAAAGTTTCTGTTTCTTTTATATCCAAATTAATTCCGAGTTGCGCAGTACCGGCGTTGCCTCTCGCAAAAAACAATTCCCCCGCCCGCGGTGATTGAGATATTTTCCAGCCGAGAGCATGCTCGCGTCCCCCGCCCGCCCCGATCATTAAAATTTTTTGCCTTTTTTTTTCTTTTGGCATGTTGGGGATTACTATACCATAGACTTTTATTTTTGTGATATAATTATACTTTGAATATGAATACTTGTACCTACTGTCCGGTGGTGTACGGTCACCAACCGATAGTCCACAATGGGAAACCATTTTGTGATAAAATCTGTCGAGATGCTTTCCTTAGGGAAACACCCAAACCAACTCCTGCCGAAAAAGAGGAGCCTTTCACCACAAGGGAAATGAAACTCGATTTACATTTTATCTAAAAAAAAGAGGTATCAAATGAAAGGGAGGATACGAACCATTCGTCCTCCTCTTTCAATTTTTAGACAGCTTTTCTAAAACCTCTATATACAAGTCGTTTTCTTTTTTCTTGAGCCGGGCATATAAAGACTCCACATTGTCGTTCTGCTCTATTTTTTCAAAAGTCCTGCCCAAAACCGGCCCAAAATCGAAATTATGTGTTAAAAAATGTATAGAAGATCCAGCATAAGTGCTCTTTTGATCTAGAAAATTTTGGATAGCTTTATCACCGTACATTCCCTTATTCCATAGAGCTTTGGTATTATCAGGATTCGATACATCTCCACTTATTACATCTGGAATGAGCCCGGGGTGTAAATTTAAGATTCTATTTTCATATTTTTTTATTACCTCGCTAGGTATGATTTTCTTCCAGCCAGCGAGGCATATGTAATCTGCCGATGTTTTCTCCAACATTCCTGCAACTTCCGCAGTCTCCTCTGTGTCCGAAATCACTGCAGAAATTTCAGCATTTATTTTGCCCTTGTCGATTGCGTCCCTGATCGCTTTGAGGTTGGTTTGAGTACCCCCTTCATGAACCAGAATTGCCAATTTTAATTTAGTTTTTTGGAACGTCATAGTTTACTTCATTATTGCGCTCTTTTAGATCAATAGGATAAACCCCAGTGAAGCATGAAGTAGAAAGCCGTTCTTTTGGAATTCCAATAGATTTTATTAACCCGTCCAGAGACAAGTAGTGCAAAGATGTGGCTCTCAGGTATCTGCGTATTTCTTCCACATTTTTATACGCGGCAATTAAATTTTCTTGATTAGGCGTATCCATGCCGTAAAAATCTGGAAAGCGTATGGGTGGAGATGAAATAATCAAGTGAACTTCTTTAGCGCCAGACTTGAATAAAGTTTTAACCAGTCGCTTACAAGTATTTCCACGCACGATAGAATCATCTATCACTGCCACTTTTTTACCTTTCAAGACTTGAGGGAGCGGTATAAGCTTCAAAGCCACACTGTGGCGGCGGGATTTCTGGTCAGGCTCGATGAAGGTTCGGTGCACGTAGCGATTTTTGACCAAAGCCATTTCTATCGGTACGCCGGAGGCGATGCTATATCCCAAAGCTACGGGCGTAGCGGTGTCTGGCACAGGCACAATAGCGTCAACTTCCACTTTACACTCTTTTGCCAGAGCAGTTCCAAAATTTTTTCTAACCTCATATATTAGTTTGCCGTTAACAACGCTATCTGGCCGGGCAAAATACACATATTCGAAAATGTCGTGCTTGGGGGTTGCCTTGGCGAGCTTTACGCTTTTTATGCCTTTTTTATTTATTACAATCATCTCTCCGGGCTTAACGTCCCGTATCACTTTTGCCGCAACGGTTTTGAGAGCGCATGTTTCCGAAGCGATCATGTATCCCTTTCCTATTCTACCGAGTGATAAAGGGCGCATTCCGTAGCCATCCCGCACCGCTATCAATGTATCTTTATCCATCATGACCAGAGAAAAAGCCCCTGTTATGAGCGGAAAAACTTTTTTAACCGCATCCTGCATGGAATTTCCCTTTTTAATATAAAAATTGATGGCATCCGCCACCAGTTCTGAATCGCTTCTATTCGTTTTTAAAACTTTTTTTACGGCCAAAAATTGCTCTAGTTCTTTTACGCTTGGGAGGTTGCCATTATGCGCTAAGGCAAAAGTATTTTCTTCATTTACCACTGGCTGGGCGTGATCTAGGGCGCTTCCTCCGGAAGTGGAATATCGATTATGGCCTATGGCGATGTGTCCCGTCAGGTCTTTAATATTTTTTTCCGTATACACCTGGGCGACCAGCCCTGCGCCTTTATGTGTCCGAAATTTTATGCCATCGTTGGTGGTTATGCCAGAAGCTTCCTGCCCTCTATGTTGCAGAGCAAACAAACTAAAAAAGCCAGCCGAGAAACTGGCAGCCCTTTACCGTATATCCCCACAATTCCGCATTTTTCTTTGAGTTCGCTCACCTATTTAAAATAGTTAACAGCGTTTTTAAAAATTTTCAAACCTGCTCCTTCACCCTTTTCTTTTTCTCTATACCACAGCGGGCTTTGGTGCGAGAACATCGCTCGCTCCGGATGCGGCATCATTCCTAAAACCCTACCATTATATGCTAAAACTCCGGCAATGTCATAATCGGATCCGTTTGGATTTTTTTCAAGATTTTGGAAATTGCAAATTGCGCCTTTGGTATAAACAAAGGCTATCCGGTTGTTTTTTCTTAGTTTCTCATATTCTCCCTTGCTTACGATGTAATGCCCTTCGCCATGAGCTATCGGAAGCGAGATTTCTTTGACATCCTTGAGCCACGGACTTGGATTTGCTCCTTTGCGCAGGTCAAAACTCGGGCCATAAGTGCTAAGATCTACCCAGCGGTCGATATATCGCCCGTTTTTATTGTATGTTAATGCGCCGGGCAAAATTCCTAAGTTGGTCATAATTTGAAATCCATTGCATATACCGATAGCCAAGGTATCGCGGGATAAAAATTCAGTCAGTTCCTTAGCCATATGATTTTTGAATTTATTAGCGTATGCCTTGCCGCTCCCGGTATCGTCGCCATAAGAAAATCCTCCCGGAAAAACGAGAATTTGATATTTGGAAAGCATTTTTGGTTTAGCTATGAGATCGTTGATGTGAACGATATCCGCCAATCCTCCCGCAGAATCAAAAGCGAATTTAGTCTCCTCTTCGCAATTGAGCCCATAACCGGACATAATAATTACTTTAGGCGATTTAATTTTTAATTCTTGATTTCTGATTTTCATTTTTTATGCATCGATATATCGAGGTATAAGGTTTAATAAATTTCTTGCTGATAACATTTTTCGCAATAAACAATTTCCGGTCGGTCAGGCGCATAAGTAGTTTTAAATGATATAACACATTTTTCTTTTCCATGAAAATGATCTTTCTTGTCACACATGCATGCTCTATTCCAAAGCTTTAAGGGATTCCTTTGATTGATCCGCTCATAATGACGACAGTTGGGACATAGTTGTAAGGTACCCCATTTTTAAGACAGAAAATCAACTAATTAATTTCATTCTAGCTTGAAGCAATTTTTTTAGCAAATTCTCTCGGCGGCATTTTTAATGCGGTGTGAATTCTGGCGGTATTGTAGATGTGTATCGTATGGTAGATTTCATAGACC
>JACPXJ010000019.1 GCA_016196605.1 Candidatus Nomurabacteria bacterium
GAAATTGCAGAAAAAGAAGGAATTGAAGTGGTGATTATTAATGGAAAGCCACTTAATAATTTTGCAAAATACCTTAAGGGCGAAAAGTTCGCAGGCACTATAATAAAATGATAATAATTAAGACTAAAGAAGAAATAGAAATTCTCCGGGAAGGAGGGAAGCGGCTGGCAACGGTGCTTTACAAAGTGAAAGAAAAAGTAGCGCCCGGAATTTCGACTAAGGAACTGGATTTATACGCAGAGAAATTGATTCGTGAAATGGGTGACACTCCTGCTTTTTTAAACTACCGTCCCGCCGGAGCTAAGACTCCTTTTCCGGCGTCGCTTTGCATCTCTGTGAATGACGAAGTCGTGCATGGTATCCCAAACAAGAATAGAATTTTAAAAGAAGGCGACATTGTCTCGCTTGATCTTGGGCTCAAGCACGAAGGATTATTTACCGATATGGCGCTGACCGTTATTATTGCCGTGCCAGGAGGAAAAATAAACCCCACGAATAAAAAACTTTTAGATATTACCGAAAAAGCCCTTAGTGTGGCTATTGATGCTGCGCAAGGAGGAAATACAACAGGTGATATCGGCTATGCAGTAGAAAGCTTCGTTCATGCTCAAAAAACGAAATTAGGCATAGTTGAAGTTCTCTCCGGTCATGGGGTAGGTCGGGCGATCCATGAAGATCCTTATATTCCAAATTTTGGCAAGCCGGGCAAAGGGGAGAAGCTAGTTCCTGGCATGGTAATCGCCCTTGAACCAATGTTAAACATCGGTACCAAAAACGTTACACTAGATGATGACGGCTACACCTTCCGCACCGCGGACGGCAAAAAAAGCGCGCATTTCGAACATACTGTTTTAATTACAGAAGGAGGGCCGGAAATATTGACAAAAACTTAGTATTTTTTCTATTTTGTTATACAATTAGCCCATGCAAGGATCCTTTTTTAAGGAAATGCCTAAGTTTAAGACTCCGGAAGAAGAGCTCGGTTATTTGCGCGAGCATGTGGCTAAACGGGAAGAAGAACTCATTAAGCTGGGTCATTTTGAAAATGCTAAAGAAAATGCTGTTCACGACGTAGTAGGAGCTTACAAGAAGCTGCCGGCGGAAGAATTGCTGCATAAAAAGCATATCATCAAAGAAAAAGAAGCCGAAGCGATAGTGCTTCAGTTACGTCCTGAGTCTCATGATGGTGTCATGGAGGAGCTTTTGGGGCTTGTGATTACTAAGGGAGTCCGAAACGCTCTTTCGGTGTGCGAGGCCATGAAGAGTCCACATATCGAAGACGATTTTCATCGAGTCCTGGTCCAATATTTGAAAAGCGGACAGTCGATAAAAGACCTGAAAGAAGGCACACCTCTTCATAAATCTCTCAATATGACCCTTTTTGAAATAACTCTGCCGCCGCCTACGGAAGAAGCGGATAAGTCTAAAGGTTTCAAGGAATTCATCGGCGCGATGGAGCAGTTTTATGCCGGCATGCAGTCTATTTCTCCGGACAAGAAAAATGAAAAAGAAATTTACTTTACACTCGAAGTTGCATTAAGTAATGAAAGCGATGAAGTGGTAGTCTACGCGGGTGTTCCAAACAAGCATGTCTCGCTTTTTGAAAAGCAAGTTCTAGCCTTTTACCACAATGCCAAAGTTCGCGAAGTTGCCGACGACTACAATATTTTCAATGAGTCCGGCGGTTCAGCCGGAGCTTATGCCGCTCTTTCCGAACGCGGGGTGATGCCAATCAAGACTTACGACAACATCGAGCATGACCCTATGAATACGATTCTGAACGTCTTCTCTAAATTAAAGACCAAAGGTGAGGGGGCTGCCATTCAGCTGGTGGTAGCGCCGGCTGGTGACAAATTCATAAACGAATTTCATATGATACTGCAGGATGTGAAAGATGGTGTCTCAGTCAAACACGCTTCGGATAACTTCTATAAATTCAACAAGGCCTTTTTAAATGCGGGTAAGGAACTTCTTTTTGGTGTAAAGAAAAAAGATAACAATTACGGAAAACATGTTAAAAGCGGCCGGGCAGTAGATGAAAATGCTGTCGAGAAGATAGGCAACAAAATGAAAAGTTCAATTATGAAAACCAATATCCGGGTGATCGCCTCAGCGGACACCAAGGAGCGGGCGGAAGCCATTCTTGGGGAAATAAAATCTTCTTTCAATCAATTTACAGAAACTGCCAGCAATTCTTTTCATTTCGAAGAGGCGCATGGGAGCGCGCTTAAAAAGCTTTTTCATGATTTTTCTTATCGATCTTTTTCGAGAGATTTTGTTATGCCGCTTAATCTTAAAGAGCTCGCATCCGTATTTCATTTTCCGGTCGGTATTGGCAGCCAGCCGCAGCTCAAAGAGACTAAAGCCGGCATCGCGCCTGCTCCTCTTGAAATGAAACAAGAGGGGATAATCTTGGGAGTAAATAGCTATCGCGGCAAGGACACCGAGATCCATCTGGCGCGGGAAGACCGCATGAGGCATTTTTATGTTATCGGCCAGACCGGTACTGGTAAGACAAATATCATGCTCAATATGATCACACAAGATATCAAAAATGGCGACGGCTGCTGCTATATCGATCCGCATGGCACGGATATTCAGACGATTCTTTCACGAATTCCAAAGGAGCGCATTGATGATGTGATTTATTTTGATCCGGCTTACACGGCGCGCCCTATGGGATTGAATATGCTGGAGTATGATCCCAAATATCCGGAGCAAAAAACTTTCGTAGTGAACGAGCTCATGGGAATTTTCAACAAGCTTTTCGATATGAAGGTGGGCGGCGGGGCGATGTTTGAGCAGTATTTCAGGAATAGCGCGTTTTTGGTTATGGAAGATCCAGAGTCCGGCTCAACCCTGCTCGAAATCACCCGTGTGCTTGGAGATAAAGCTTTTCGCGATATGAAGCTCGCTCGCTGCAAAAATCCTATCATCAAGCAGTTTTGGGTCACGGCAGAACAGACGACAGGGGATCAGTCGCTGGCGAATTTCGTTCCTTACATTTCTTCCAAATTTGACAACTTTATCTCAAATGACATCATGCGCCCGGTGGTTCTCCAACAAAATTCTGTCTTTAATTTCCGAAAAATCATGGATGAAAAGAAAATTCTTTTGGTTAATCTATCCAAGGGTCGGCTGGGGGATATAAATGCGAACTTGATCGGTCTTGTCCTCGTGGGCAAGATCCAAATGGCGGCGCTCTCCCGCGTAGATATGTTTGGCAAGCCGATGAATGATTTTTATTTATATATTGATGAATTCCAAAACGTTACGACAGATTCTATTGCTTCTATATTGTCAGAAGCGAGAAAATATCGCCTTTCGCTTAACATTGCTCATCAATATATTACCCAATTAGAAGAAAAGATAAAAAACGCGGTTTTTGGCAACGTTGGTTCGATGGCTGTTTTCCGAGTCGGCACCGAAGATGCTACATTTTTAGAACCCAAATTCAAGCCGATATTTACGGCAAAAGACATTACCAAACTGGATAATTACAATGCTTATATGAGCATGCTGGTTAATGGCCAGCCGGTC
Organism: Candidatus Nomurabacteria bacterium; assembly: GCA_016196605.1. GTDB lineage: Bacteria > Patescibacteriota > Minisyncoccia > Phycocordibacterales > UBA9973 > UBA9973. The sequence continues at coordinate 3,541 of JACPXJ010000019.1, forward strand.
AAGCCATTTAGTTTGCACACGCTTCCGCCGGGAGCCGGAAATCCAGAGATAGTGGACTCTTTAAAGGAGCTTTCCTATATCAAATACGGACGTGACAGAGAAGAGGTGGAAGCGGAAATTATGTCCCGTTACGATTCTTTAGGATCGAAACGGGAAGATTTAAACATTTAAATATTGAAAGATTTAAAGAAATATGGCCACCATTTCTAAATTTGAAGATCTAATTTGTTTTCAGAAAGCTAGGGAATTAACAAAATCAATTTATAAAGAGTTTAAGGATTGCAGAGATTTTGGTTTCAAAGATCAAATTACGCGGGCGAGTGTTTCAATTTTAAGTAATATCGTGGAAGGTTTTGAAAGAGGGACAAAGAATGAATTTTTGAATTATTTATATATAGCAAAGGGTTCTGCGGGCGAAGTGCGGGCACAGCTCTACGTCGCGTACGACGCAGGATATTTAAATCTTGAAACATTTAAATATTTTAATAATCTTGTCTCCGAATGTTCTCGGCTGATCCAAAGTTTTTCCGAAAAAGTAAAAAAGGGCGCAAGCGCGGGCACGCAGTTCAAGAAACTTGAAAAAGATGATCCGATGCAAGAAATTCTGCGCAGCCAAGCACCCGAGGTTTATAAGCGTTTTTATGATAATTAAATATTTCTATTTTTTAATTTTTAAATATGATATTGTAATTATTATGAATAAAGAAAGAGTAATACAACACTATGATTTTGTTAGCCCTTTCTACAGCTCTTTATGGGGAGTTCATATCCATCACGGATATTGGGAAACTGGTAAAGAGACAAAAGAGGATGCACAGGAAAATCTTACCAAACTGCTTATTAATAGGGGGGGCTAGAGCGGAATCAAAGAATTTTAGATGTTGGATGCGGAATTGGCGGAAGTAGTATATATCTTACAAAAAATTTGGATGCAAAAATTACGGGTATAACTATTTCTTCGATACAAGTAGATATGGCTCAAGAAAATGCTTTGAAGGAAAAACTTGATGTGGATTTTCAACTTATGGATGCAGAAAATATGAATTTGAGTAGAGAATTTAATGTTATTTGGTCGATAGAAGCGCTTTCTCATTTAAATGACCAGAAGAAATTTTTTGAAAATGCTTCCAAGCTTTTATTAGACAATGGCAAGCTTGCGATAATAGATTGGTTTAGAAAAGAAAATTTATCAGAAAAAGATGAGGAAAAATATATTGAACCAATTAAACAGGGCATGCTTACTCCGAATATGAAAACTATGGCAGATTATAAGTTGTATATGGAAGCAGCAGGCATGCAGGTGAGAGTGTTTGAGGATATAAGCAAAAATGTCAGTAAAACTTGGGATCTGTGCTTAGATATCATAAAAAATCCTACTTTATGGAAGCTGGCCTTATTCCATGGCAAAGAATTTGTGGACTTTATGAAAGCATTTCAGGCGATGAGAAATGGTTTTGCTTCGGGAGCTTTTGTTTACGGCTTAATTGTGGCTGAAAAGAAATAATATGGAAGAATTTGAGATAAAATTTCTGGAAGTGGATGTGCCGGAGCTGGAAAAGAAAAAATAAATTTTGCAAAAATATTTTTATATGCTAGGATAACTCATATGAAACATCCAAAAGAAGAAATAACATACGTCATGGTAAAACCGGACGGAGTTCGAAAGGGACTTATCGGCGAGGTTATCAAACGTTTCGAACAGCATGATTTGAAAATCGTTGCGCTGGAGATGTTTCAGCCTTCCCACGATCAGCTCAATGACCATTACCCAAAGGACGAAGCATGGATAACTCGCCTCGGCGAAAAAACTAAGAGCACCTACGAGAAATACGGTTATGACATGCTGGCCGATTTTGGCACTACCGATACAAGCAAGATTGGTCCGGAAATCAGGAAGTGGCTCGTGGAGTATATGAAATCAGCGCCCCTAGTCAAAATAATCGTCCAAGGCGTTCATGCTGTTGATATCGTTCGCAAGCTGGCAGGAGATACTTTGCCATATAGGGCAACGGTGGGAACGATTCGCGGAGATTTTTCTATAGATTCTCCCGCTCTGGCCAACAAGGAAAAAAGAGCGGTCATGAACATTATTCACTGTTCGGAAACCCCAGAAGAAGCGGAACATGAGATCAAGCATTGGTTTGGAAAAAGTCCCATCTACAACTACAAGCGTTTCGGCGTGGATGAATAATTTTTTTTTCTTTTTTTGTTGTAATCTAATTCAAAAACAAAAAAAAGTTTCTGTCCAGTTGCAGAAATTTTTTTTCAGGAGTAACATTTTAGTAGGGTTATTTCCGGTTATTACCTAGAACACTAATTAATGGGAGCGTCGATCGTGTTTGACCTTGGTCTCTCGCGTCTCGCACCATACCTTATTTTTTTTATTTTTTTGGTAAATTTTATTGCGGTTAAGCTGTATTGGTATTCCGCGATCTGGTATTTTGATATGATCATGCATTTTATCGGAGGATTCTGGGTCGGACTTTGTTTTTTTTATCTTTTCCCGGGCAAAAATTCTATATCGGGGATTTTGAAGGCCATTCTCTTTGTACTTTTGGTAGGCATAGGCTGGGAGGTTTTTGAAGCAATAGTTAACTCGCTCACGGTTCACGATAGTCTTGATTACTCCGATACTTTTTCAGATTTATTCTTTGATATTTCAGGCGGTTTGTGTGCTATCCTATATATATGGAGAAAACAATCAAGATTACTTTTTGTGGCGGAGCAGGCACAGTAACGGGAGCGAATTTTTTATTGGAAGTTGAAGATAAAAAAATTCTGGTGGACTGCGGGCTTACTCAGGGCTTCAAGCTGGCGGATGATATCAACTGGGATCCTTTTCCATATGACGTAAAAGCGATAGATATCCTTTTCATCACCCACGCGCATATTGATCATCTTGGCCGTATCCCCAAACTCATCCATGAAGGCTTCCGCGGCAAAATTTATTCTACCGAGCCGACTCGCGCGCTGGCGCTCCCCATGCTCGAAGATACTGCAAGTATACTTTCAAAAAATACGGATCTGAATCTGGATAAAATATACAGTCCGGACAATATTAAATCCGCGCTTTCATTCTGGGAGGGCTTCAAATACCATGAGAATATAAAAATTCTCGAAAATCT
>JACPXJ010000021.1 GCA_016196605.1 Candidatus Nomurabacteria bacterium
GGTCTCGTTCTTCCTCCGGAATTTCATAACTACCGAAATCCTGCCCTGTTTCCTGTTTGAATTGTGCGAGCACATGCTGCCTGACTTCCTCATTTTTCAAGTCATCTCTTTCGTAACCTCGTTGCTCGGCAAAGTTTCCAAGAAGAATGCCTTTGATGTAATCACCAGAAATATTTTCCGGCTTGATTATGTATTTAGGATAAAGAGACTTTTCCAAAAACAACCGGCTCTGTTCGCCAGTCTTTGGATTTCTTTTCCCAACTATTCTTTCCAGGCGTTCCAGATAATATGGAATTTTTTCGCCTGGTTTTTGAGCAACCATAAAATCCTCATCTTCGGCAAGACGTTCTGCCTTTTCGGCTGATTCGTCAACCACTTCACGGAATTCTTTTTTGCCCCAGTATTTGGATTTTAGAAATTCACCTTCAAATTTTTCCATACATGCATATCTTATACTTTTTCGGAGCGGCGCGCCAGTTTTAAACTGGCATGAATCCCGGCTGCAATTTTTCTGAAAGGGGCGGCTCTTCTGCGGCGGCAAACTAGCGCCACAGACCGTCCGACAACTCACTTATCCTCAATCAATTTGTCGGGGAAAATGCTAAAATTAAGGTATCAAAACCTTAATTTTTGTTTTTATGACAGTAAAAACAAATTAAAAAACAATGTCTAACATCAAGTTCAAAGAATACAATCAAAGTCAATTACAGCTATTACCCCAAGACCTTGAATCTAAGATAGCCCAAGACCATCTAGCCAGACTGATAAACAAAGCCGTGGATGATATGGATTTATCCTTTATCAAACAAACCTATTCTAATGACGGCCAACATGCCTACAATCCAAGAATGTTATTGAAAATATTAATCTATGGTTATGCTCTAGGCATAAGGGGCTCCAGGAGGCTAGCTGATAGATTAAAGGAAGACATCGTCTTTATGTGGTTGTCGGGCAGAAATACTCCTGACTTCAGAACCATCTCTGATTTCAGAAAAGACAAGTTATCTGATTTTAAGAATATATTTAAACAAGTATTAAAAACCTGCTTCTCTTTAAATATGGCCAGAGTCGGCAAAGTCTCTCTTGATGGGACTAAGATGTTAGCCAGTGCCTCCAAGAACAAAGCTGTCTTTAGAACTAACCTTAAAAAGCAAAGAGAGTTAATCCATCAGAAAGTAGAAGAAATCATGAAAGAAGTTGAATTAGCTGATGAGGAGGAAGAAGAACTCTACGGCAATGCCACTCCCCATAGAACCGGCATTGATTTTACCGATCCCAAGGTCTTAGAAAAGATAACTAAAACTGTTAAGAAAATTGAACAGCAAAGAAAAAGATTAAACAAGAAAAAAACTATCTTAATAACCCGGGGATTAGAGATTAAAAGAAAAGAAAGAACCATGAGAAAGGATAGAAATTCCTTCTCTTCCATAGACAAAGATGCCACAGTCATGATGATGAAAGAGGGTTATGTTGCTCCGGGCTACAATGTCCAGTTAGCAACTGAACATCAGGTCATTTTAGACTATGAGGTATCTCCCAACAGAACTGATCAGAAACTATTAAAACCAATGACAAAAAGTATCAAAGAAACAACCGGGAGAATCCCCGAAACGATGATTACCGATGCCGGTTACGGCTCCAAGTCCAATTACCGTTACTTGAAAAATCAAAGAATTCAGTCATATATACCCTACACTATGTATGAGCAAGAAAGGATATTAAGGAATAAAGGCCTCTATGAATATCCCAAGAATCCGGACAAAGAACTTGAGAAATACAAATTTATCCAAAGATTACGGCTCCAGTCAGAAGAAGGCAAACTAATGATGAAAAGAAGACGCCAGGATGTTGAGCCGGTTATTGGAAACATTAAAAGAAATATGGAGTTTAGAAGGTTCAATCTCCGAGGTAAAGACAAATGCAGATTAGAGATTGGTCTTGTTGCTGTTGCCCATAACCTGAAAAAGATTAAATCCTGGGTTAAAAAGCTGGCAGAATGGGATGATGGAGAACAAAAAGGAGTAGAGTTGGGATTAATTTTAGGCTATCGAACCGCTTAAGATTCGATAACTTAAGATTGCTCATAATTGTTGCTACTCTAAATTATATTGTTTTGAGTTCTCGGACGGTCTGACGGACGGTCTGATTGAGTTGAGGGCGTAAAATCTGAATTATCTGAACGCTCAGTCGAGCTGAGCTCGACCTCGCGATTGGTCAGGAAGAGGTTCTAAATCTTGTGCGATTTTAAGAAATTTTCATAAAATTTGACATGTGGATAGCCCCTATGATATACTGATAATAACTACGACATGGTCTGTACATTACGGATCAAAGTCGGGTGGCGCAAATTGGGCTTCTTGAAAAAGGAGCCCTTTTTGTTTATAATAATCTCCGTGGATCCGGGCCCGTGGTGTATGTGATAACATGTCGTGTTTGCCACCCGACGAAGCGGGTTTGAGCCCCGCCGGGTCCACACCAAAAAGTCTTGGCTTAATTGCCAGGGCTTTTTGATTTGTGGCTAAAAATTATTTTGATATAATTAATCACTATGAATAAATATTTTCTCTATGCCCGCAAATCAACAGATGTCGAAGATAGGCAGGTTTTATCCATCGAAGCCCAAATTATAGAATTGCGTGCTTACGCTAAACAGGAAAAACTAGCAATTATCGAAGAACTTATTGAAAAGCAATCAGCTAAAGTTCCGGGACGGCCAATTTTTAACTCAATGCTTGAAAGAATAGAGAGGAGCGAAGCCAATGGAATTTTAGCTTGGAATCCCGATCGTCTAGCACGCAATTCTGTTGATGGTGGAAAGGTAATATATTTTTTGGATTGCGGGCAACTTTCTAATTTAAAATTCCCAACTTTTTGGTGCGACAATACATCTCAAGGAAAGTTCATGTTGAATATCGCTTTTGGCCAAAGCAAGTATTATGTCGACAGTTTGAGCGACAATACCAAAAGAGGTCTTCGCCAAAAAGTGAGAAGAGGAGAATATCCAAGTTTAGCCCCGATAGGATATTTAAATGACCCGAGAAACAAAAGTATATTCGTAGACAAAAAGAAGTCAACTATCGTTAAAAAAATGTTTGAACTATATGCTCAAAATCAAAGTAGATTAGAGGATATTTCTCACTTTTTGGCTCAAAACGGAATCTTGTCCAAAAGTGGAAAAGAACTAAAACGAGATAGAATATCATATATCCTCTCAAATCCTTTCTATGTCGGCCTATTTCGATACTCCGGTGAGGTCCACGAGGGCAGGCATCAACCAATAATATCAAAGAAGGTTTTTGATAAAGTCCAAGAGATATTGAAGCAGAGAGGAAGACCGCATCATCAAGCTAAAAATCAGCCCCAACCTTACTGTGGGTTATTACATTGTCATTGCGGAATGATGATAACTGCCGAAAACAAAATTAAAAGACAAAAGAATGGAAATATTCATAATTACATTTATTACCACTGTTCACGAAAGGCAAAGACAGTTAAATGCAAAGAACCTTGGATTAAACAAGAAAATTTAGATAAACAGATCTCCTCTTTGCTTCAAAAGTTTTCTTTAAAACCGATCTGGGCCAAAACAATGAGAGAAATGTTGGAAAAAGATAAATTACAAAGTTTCCAATCTTCAGCTACTTTTGTCGAAGAGTCCAAGGAACAAATTAAATTAATAAATACCAAACTCCAACGACTTCTAGATTCATATTTGGAACAAGATATTGAGCGAGAAACATATCTAGCCAAAAAAGCAGAATTAATATCTAACAAGAAGTCTTTGGAAGAAAAAATTACTACCCTACAACACCAACAAACAGCTTGGGTAGAACCTATGTCAGAATGGATAGAAAAGGCAGAAAATCT
>JACPXJ010000018.1 GCA_016196605.1 Candidatus Nomurabacteria bacterium
CTATTTTCGGTATTTGTACAGATGCGGATAACTTTTGCGCCAGTATTGGATGTTCTTCTTTTTCATTCGTAATTCGTAATTGATCATTCATAATTTTATTTATTGCTCCTGGCTTTTCGATCCTATTCAGCATTTCCTCCCTACCCTGCAGTTCTTCCATGCGAACGTCCACGGCTGTGGCAGGCGGAGGAACAACCTCAATGCCGGCTCTATCTAGCACCTCTTTGTCGCCATTCTCATTCTCGTTTTCTTTTGGACTAGCTAGGACCGTCCTAGCTAGCGGGCTCTCAGTTATTTTTTTTAGATCTTCTCTGATTTTTTTGAAGATCTTTTCATTTATATCATTGGCCAGTTTATTTATTGTTTCCGGTGGTAGAGCTGTGTTTTTTTCCAGTTCTCTCCTGAAATTATCCGGTTCAATTTTGCCTTCCATAAAGCTTGTGACCGCTTTTTCCAATGCGTCCATCTGTGAAACTGTCAATTTATATTCTTTCGAAATTGCATAAAGCATGGCCTGGTAGTTTTCCGGATTTTTTTCCGTTTCCTCATTTGTGTTTGCTTCGAAAGCCTGCGCAAGCTGCGGGCGGATATTTTTTATAATTGATTCTTCTATTTCTTCAAACATTTTTTCTGCAGAATTAGTCGAAAGCCCAAGTTTGTTTGTCAAAGTTTCCTCATATTCAACCAGATGAACAATCCCAAGAAGGGCCAGTGTGGTCTCTGTGCCGAGCGTTTCTTTTTGCTTCTCATCCAAGCCGTATTTTTGGCTTATATTTGTTAGAGTTTCCAGCCAATTCATGCTGGAAAACAACTGCTGCGCATTTGGCGGCAGTTTGGAGTAATATAGGGCTATTTTTTCTTGTAATTCTTTTTGGTCCATAAAATATTTTTAATGATGCCCACCTCCACCCTTACCATCTTCTTTTTTAACTTCACCAACGTGTGATGTATCTACATTTATTTTAACACTCTTAAGCGACTCGGAAATTGTGTTTGCTAAATCTTTGAAAAAGCTTTTTTGACTTTCACCATAGTTTACACCCATTGATTTAAATCCACCTCGCATTCCCATTGCAAGAGCACCAGTTAGCCCCATCGCCATTTTAGCAAATCCGGTACTTTGCTCTTTTGCTATAACGTTGGCAATGTTTCTGATGTCGTAACTTCCGGTTACTGAGGATTGTACAGCATTGCTAATAATTCCTTGCTTTCTTCGGGCATCTTGAATTAATCCATCAGTAGAAGGAGACCTAAGAATCAATCCATGTGCTGGATCTTCATCCCCATGTGCATTAAGATTTATGTGTCCGTATATTGTTGCTCTTTCAGCGTTAGTCAATGCATCCCACTTTCTTGTTCCCAAGGCTAATCCAGCCGTTCCTTGCGTGTTTCCTTGATTTTCTCTTACTACTCTATCTCTAGCGATTTTTCTTTTAACCTCAAATCTTTCTTGTCCATTTAGTTCATCAAATTTTTTCTTTCTTCCATGAGTCACTTCACCAGTTGCATTATCTAGTTCGTGTCTTGCATGCGCAGCGTGTTCCACATTGTGTTGATCAGCATTAAGTTTTCTGCCCACCGTTTGTTGCAATCTGTCTATGCCTGTGATTTGTTGTAGTTTTCCCACAGTTCTTCCGAATTTTCCGAGAGTCGGATCACCAGTAGCTAGTTTTCTGGCTTCGGTATCGCCTGTGGACGCTCCTTTCATGAAAGCTCCAACGCTTCCCCTCAATATTTGTGCGCCGCCCAGCGCTGTTCCACCTACGGCAAGCCCGGCTGCAAACTTTGTCCCATTTATTACCATTTGTCCTACTTCCCCGGATGCCTCCTTGGCATATTTTGTGGCTTTCATTAGGAGGATCAAAATTACCATGGCGGGTATTATCATGAATAAGAGTGTTTCCATCCAAGTTTGTTTCTCGGGATCTGTTCTATCAACTAAACTTGTAAATATATTCGACTGAATAATCATAAATATTAGATACATAAAGAACATAAAAATTGGAGCCATGAATGATAGCTTGAGAATCCTGTCGATCCAACTTTTCCATCCTATGTATTTCATGTTTCCAAGAATATTGGGCATAGTTGAAGACATGAAAGCGAATGGAGAAAAAATAATTAGAATCCAAAGCTCGATCATTCTGGCGAGAAAAGCAAGGCCCGCCATAAAGAAGGCATAAGTAGCAAAAATTATTATCGAACCGGCGGTCAATATAAAGCCAATGCTTATAGCGATAGGTACGCTGTTGCTGAATCCTGAAAGACTGTAGCCTACTATACCAACTAAACCTCCAACCAGAGTACCAACTATGGGGACCCAGCTTCCTACGAGTGCCCCGCCAGCTGTTGCCGCTAACGCCCCTGTTGCACTAAATGTGTATTCAGTCCTTCTGAATTTATCAAAGAATTTATCTGTTAATATTTTTGTAGGGTCAAAATATCCCATCATTTTGCCGGACACATCTTTATCTGTGCCTCCGCGAAGAACTGGCACGTAGTTTGTATCCAATGTCTTGTCATCTTTTACTATTGTCACGTTTATTTTGTTATAAAAAACCAAAGCCAGAATATTTGAGGTGTCAATAATTATCTTAGAAAAAAACATAGAGAAATTTATCAAAAGTGCCATGATTACCACTTGGACTATCACCTTTTTAGTTTCATGTCCCAATCCCAAAATAGTTTGCACGGCAACATAAAGCAAAATTAGGATGAAGAAGATATTCGAAAGATCGCGAACGACTTCCCATGCGTTGCCCACAAAAGTGGCGTTACTGTAAAGATCGCTCTGGATGGTCATAGAGACGATCACATTAAAAAAATTGGCCGCTACAGAAAGCAAAAATGATGGTATAGAATAAAACAACCAATAGAGTACCATTCCGACACAACCGCTGACAGGCGGGCAAGTTGAAAGACTATCGTATAGGGCATTTCCTGTTGATGCAGGTGGCGGCACTGCCGCTGTTTGCTGTGGTCCATTTACACCAACACAAGGAGGGTTGTTGGCAAATTGGCCCCCCACCGTTACAGTATAAGTGCAGGGCTCATTTTGATTTGCCTGCGACGCGTCTGTTTTCCCCGCAAGACCAAAAATCCCCGCGAGAATTAGCAGGATGAAGAAGTACGGGATTACTTTTTTAATTGATTTACTCACTTTTTATCTTCATTTTAACATTATTCCTGCTTTTTTGTGATTTTTGCTTGACTTTTGTTTTATTTCTGCTACACTTTCAATACAAATGCCTTCGGGCCGTCCCCTTGTGGAAACACAAGGGAAAACAAAGAAAGTCGTCAAAGTAAATCCTTGATGGCTTTTTTGATTTCATTAAATTTATCTCTATCTAAAACAATAAGCCGAGCATGCAGTCTTTTTGTATCTATTAATTTAATCTGAGACAAAATAGCGAAAGCCTCGATGTCTTCCACAATTCCAACACTCATATGATATGGATTTTTCTTTGTGGAGGTTGTTAGCGGTACCACTAAACAAACATGTCTGCTGAATCCTCTAATAATTAAAACAGGTCTCTTGTATGCTTGACTTGTTCCATCTTGTTCAAATCCAATATTTACGCCAAGAGAGCACCAACGTATTTCTCTTTCGTGGTAGAAATTTGGCTTTTCTGCATTAATCTCTTTTTTTCTTTTATTCCAAGCATCAAAATTTTTTATCATAAATATTTTAAATCAATAATCTTGCGCACTCGCATTCTCCATCGGGTTAAAAAGTCCGGCGAGAACTAGCAGGATAAATCCCCATACTAAAATTTTATTTTTAGTTATTAGTCCTAATTTATTTCCATTTTCTATACTTGACATTTTATTTTTCTTTTGCTACACTTTCCTTAACAGACTTGAGAGGCACCCTAAATCGGTGCCTCTTGTTTTTTTGACTCTATCCTCTCGAATTTTGCTTTCATATTATTACTTGCAAGATTTATAAACTTATTTCCCGCAAAACGCCTAATCTCTTTTGCTGTTCGCGACGCGCGTGACAATACAAACACCTCTTTTTTAGCAATATTGCGTAGATGCTTTAACACAGGCAGAAAATCTCCATCACCAGATAAAATTACAACACGCTCAAAGGCGTTCTGGTCCCTCATTAAATAAAAAGCCATTTCAACGTCGCAGTTCGCCTTGCGTTTTTGATTACCTTCTTCGTCTTCATACATTTTTACAGGCTTCAACACAAGCCGGAAGCCGAATTTCTCAAGTTTCTGGTAAAAATGCACCTGTTTCAAATGGCGATCAAGAAGAATGAGTTTTGTGAAAGTTCTTATTATTTGGATATTTACTAATATTGCCCGCTCGCTATTTAGTACACTTGATAGCATGGCAACCCCTTGTTCTGTGAATGCGTAAGGCAACTTGCGTGTTCCACCATGACTTGATATCACAATTTGTGATATCAAGTTCAAGGCGTCAATTTGGTATCTTGAAAATTCAGCTAGCTCTTTTTTATTTAGCTGAAACATAAAATCAGGAGGAAAACGTTCTCTGTTCCTTTTCACTGCTTGAATTAATACTCTGGTTTCGACTTGATAAAGTTCCGCAAGATCTCTATCAAGCATGACTTTCTTGCCTCTAATAAAAAGTATTCCACTTAGGATTCTCTCGCTTGGTATTAAACTAATTTTGTTTGTATTATTTTTCATCACTTTACAAACTTTATAACTTTTCACTTTATGACTGGCGCTATGGATTTGGTTCATTTATTTGTCCGCTCATAACACATGTTCCCAGTGGATTATTTGGATCCGTAACGGTAACATTGATTTGGGCAATTTGCACAGGATTGGAAGAATCTTTCAATATGATTGATGTCTGACCAGACTTAATGCCAATTATCATGAGCGTTGCCTCAGAGATTTGTTCTATCTGATCTGGCGGAACTGTAACTATAGTCTCATCCAGTATACTTTCAACGAAATAAGGAGCTATGCCGCCAGTTATTTCTGTACTCCCCGCGCTACCTAAGGCCAGATCAATATAAACATCTTTAGGATTAGTTAAAAGATCTTCTGGGCCGATCACCTTTATATCAACGCGGACTGTTTGGATCGGGATCGATGAGTCTTTTATGATCAAATGCGTTTCACCTTTCCCAACGCCTGCAATTATAAGTCCTGTACCGGCAACAGTTGTTACCGCTATGTTTTTGTTGGGTTCTGTTTCAACACCATAGTTTCCATTTCCTCCTGATATAGTCGCGATGATTATGTTATCAATATCGACTTCTATTCTTGGCGGGTTTTGCGAATTGTTGACCAAGAGGACTCCGATAGGGGTAGAATCTATGTCGCTGGTATCCCATATGCTGTTATTATAGCTTGTATAACCACCACCTAGGGTGTTGCCTTCATAGCTCCAGTTGTCGGCTACGGATGCGGGGTTTACGCTACTCTTTAGGGAAGTTAATCCGTCGCCGATTAATTTATTCAAAAGAGCGTCAAAAATAGTGGCGATACTGTTGCCCAATGCGCCATCGAGCGCGGTGGTGAGGAATGGAGTGTTGGTTGCGGTGAATATTTGATTTGCAGCCACTGAGCCGGGAGTTGTAGCTACCAAACCTCCAGGACAAGTATTTTTTTCCGCCCAGTCAGCATAGGCTGCTCCTCTTTCTGCATTGTATTCTTCTTCATACCCATAGTCAGCTTGTCGTGACTGATCAAATGTTGGAGGCACGAAAGTCGGTCTACTGAATTCATTGTAACCATTATTGTATTTAGTATTTGAGGGGCAGGTTTGCGGAGACAGGAATCCCATTCCCAGCTCGAGAGTCTCCCGCACTTTTTCGGCGGGCGCTTGGAGTGTTCCTGCTAATTGGCTCGCTAAAGTTTCTTGAACCATCATATTGAAACCCAGATAATTATTTTGGGGATATTGGGTGTTGATGAGGAACCCATTCCAGCCGCCGACATTGAAGTTGTCTCTATATTGGCGGAGCAGATCCGGATCATTGATCACTTTGCTCAAGCTGTACTGCACGTTGATTTCGAATTGTGATTTATAGCTGTCGATGACATTGAGCGCAGTTTGCTTGCCGAAGGGAAATCTGAAAGTATCATAGCCGATCATGTCCACCAAACTTTTCACTTGGGTTTTGGCGATATCTTTGAAAAAAGAATCTGGGTTCTCCAAAAAGAGCGGCGATCCATGGAAACCGCTGTTTATCCAATTGATGGTGCTTTTAGTCATTTCTGCCAAGACTCTTTTTGCAATTTGTTTCAAAATAAGTTTACCTAAACGTTCCAGCTTTTCTTCCAATGTCAAAGTAGCAGTTGCCGCTGAAGAAGTTGCAGTAGACGACGCAGAGACAGAAGTTAACTTATTGAATATACTGTTTAGGTAGTCAAAAACCGGCCAGCCCCCAGCCTCCACTTTTTTTGGGGTCAAAAACAATACGGAAGGCAATATTATCGAAATAATTAGAATGACTGAGGTTAATTTTGTAATATTATTTTTTCCTATCATCTTTTTTCTCTGAATCAATCACCCCGCGGCAAGCCGACGGGGTATGGCCGGAGGCAGAGCCTAGGTGAGTAATCTAAGTTGATAAGGTGTTGCCATCGTCTTTCCTTGGTTGGCAACATATCGTTCGACCGACTTCCAATCTCCCCGCTCGGA
>JACPXJ010000022.1 GCA_016196605.1 Candidatus Nomurabacteria bacterium
GCCAGACACTGGTGAGCAAGCTTTAGAAATTGCCGAAAGTTTGATCCGCTCCGGAGGAGTAGATGTTTTGGTAATTGATTCTGTAGCAGCACTTGTTCCTCGTGCAGAAATTGAGGGTGAAATGGGAGATGCACTGATGGGGCTTCACGCGCGTCTTATGTCCCAAGCTTTAAGAAAATTAACCGGAGTAATTTCTAAATCAAAAACAGTAGTTATTTTTACAAATCAGCTGAGACAAAAAATCGGAGTAATGTTTGGAAATCCTGAGACCACCACCGGCGGGCTTGCTCTTAAGTTTTATGCGTCCGTTAGAATTGATTCCAGGAAAATTGAAACATTAAAAGACGGAGACAGGGTAATTGGATCCCGTCATAGAGCAAAAATTGTAAAAAATAAAGTAGCCTCTCCTTTTAGAATTGCCGAGTTTGACGTAATGCACGATGGTATTTCCAAAGAAGGAGCAATAATTGACGTTGGAACCGAGCTTGGGATTATTCAAAAATCAGGCGCATTTTACAGGCAAGGTGAAACAATGCTAGGCCAGGGTAAAGAAGCAACAAAAATGTACTTGCGGGAAAATCAAAGTTTGGCAAATAAGATAACAGAGGAGATTATGAAACAGAATAAAACGCAGGGGACTCCTGTGGCTGTTGGAGTTGAAGAGGAAAAAGATGAAGACGAGCTTAGTTCTCCTTTAAATGGATAACTCCATAGTGTTTGAACGCTATTATAATTTAGCCCTCCGATTTTTATCATATCGTCCGCGGTCGGAAAAGGAAATTGTTGATTACCTAACTCGGAAGTTAAAGAACAAAAAACCTGCAACCACTGAGAGCACAGAAAGTTCCACTGAAACACAGAGGATAATTGCTAAGATTATTGCAAAACTTGCCGAGTAAAAGTTTGTTGACTATAAAGAGTTTGCTAAGTTTTGGATAGAACATCGAACTAAATTTAAGGGGAAGCCGATTAGAGTAATCGAGTTTGAATTAAAACAAAAGGGAATTGATCGGGAAATTATCGATGAGGTTTTATCCCGGTTTGACGAAAGAAAAAGTTTGGACGAGCAAAACGCAAGAAAGTTGGCCGAGAAGAAAATTGACTTCTATAGAAGTTTGCCTCCGGAAAAAAGACGCGAAAAAGTAATGAGCTATTTACTCCGAAAAGGCTTTAGCTACGACACAGTTAAAAAAATCCTGAAGTATGTCTAGGACGTGATACATCCCGTAACACTTGTTAGTTTTTGAAAGGATCATATAATGGCTCGTATATGCGGGCATTCAAAATTGTTCCATGGGAGCAAGTGAAAACGGTTGGTCTATCTAAGAAAGCTCAAGAAAGACTTGTCTGGATTGATTGGTACCAGAGTCATGGAAAGAAGGTTCGTCTAACTCTTCGTCATTTTGCATTATCTCCTGATGTATTTTACCGTTGGCTTAAAAGATTTAATGATAAAGGGATTTCTGGTCTTGAAGATGATACTAAGACCAGACGCCCAAAGAAAAAGAGAGAAATGACAACAGCGCAAAGGGTAATAGATAGAATTAAAAATATCAGAGAAGAGGATATTGAAAAATCTAAGTACGAAATACAAGCAGAGTTAAAAGATGAAGGAATTTCTTGTGGAACAACTACAATTCAGAAGGTGATAAACAGAAACCCCAGACTTTTAAATATACAGCATAGGAAAAGAGTAAGGAAACACAGAAATTACAAGATTGCAAGAATCAAAGCTGCAATTGAACTTAGAGAAAAAGATTTAGGCTCCCTAGTTCAAGTAGATACTAAATACTTCTACGTGTTAGGGAAGAAATTCTATATATTTTCAGCAATTGATTGTAAATCAAGATATGGCTTTATCTATTGCTACAAAACAATATCCTCAGCTTCCGGAAAAGACTTCATAAGACGTGTCAGAGAGTATTTTCCATTCCCCATACAGGCTATTAATACTGATAATGGCTCAGAATATCTTCTTGAATTCCACAAGGAGGTTGAGTCTTGGGGTATTCCCCATTTCTTCACAGATCCTCATTGTCCAAAACAGAATGGCAGGGTTGAAAGGTTCCATCAAACTGCTGAATATGAATACTTTAACTATCAATACGATCTCTTAGATGATTTAGATATGATAAACAAACATTGTATGGAATTTAATACTAAATACAACTATCATAGATACCATGGGGCAATTAGATATCAAAAACCAGGAGAATATGTCATAGTCCTATTGCAAGAAAAAGAAAGGAGGAAGCGTTACGGTATCTAGGTGTCCAAGACA
>JACPXJ010000020.1 GCA_016196605.1 Candidatus Nomurabacteria bacterium
TGTGATAGTGTGTGTCATAAATGTTGTGGTATGTTTTCTTTATGCTCATGCCTCTAGTCTACTTGAAAACCGAGGGTTTTCAAACTTTCCTACAAGGATCCCGCGGCAAGCCGCGGGGAAATCCGCTACGCGTATTATAACATAGAAAGGACGGTCCTTGGGGAAACTTCTTAAGGACCGTCCTTAAAAATGGACTCAAACTTTTTGCCTATTTCAAATAAAATCCCTTCTCCCCCGTGTGGAGCCATAAATTGAACGCCAAGCGGCAGTTTTTTTCCTTCTTCCTCTATGAAACCTGAAGGAATAGATATAGCGGGCAGACCTGCCATATTAGCCGATCCGGTAAAAATATCTTCTAAATACATTTTCACCGGATCATTGACTTTCTCTCCTATTTTAAAAGCGGGGCCAGTAGTAGTCGGAGTCAAAATAACGTCAACTTTTTTGAATGCTTTTTCATAGTCATGGACGATTAATTTTCGGACAGCATTGGCTTTATCATAGTAAGCGTCGTGATAACCATGGGAAAGGACGTATGTGCCCAGCATGATGCGGCGCCTTACTTCTTTTCCAAAGCCTTTTCCTCGGCTTTTTTTATACACCTCCAGCAGGTTGCCGGCCGGCGCAGCGTATCCGTAGCGAATTCCGTCGAAACGAGCCAAATTAGCCGAGATTTCTGCGGGAGTAACAATATAATAAGCGGGAACAGAGTATTTTACATACGGGAGCTCCACGTCTTTGATTATAAAACCGGCTGATTTTAATTTTTTAATAACCTTCTCAAAATTATCGAGGACTCTTTTATCTACGCCTTCTTTAATAAAATCATGCGGTATTCCTATAGTGGGTTTGCCCGCAATTTCTTTTTTATGAAGAAATTCTCTGGATGTGCTGTCCATTTTATCCTCCCCCTTGATAGAATTGAAAAGAATCTCAACGTCAGAAACATTTTTTGCGATAGACCCCACAACATCGAGCGAAGAACCCATAGCGGTAAGTCCATGCCGTGAAACTGATCCGTAAGTTGGCTTCAGACCGACGACACCGCAAAAGCTCGCAGGCTGGCGGCAGGACCCGCCGGTATCTGTCCCGAGAGCTACAAGGGCTCCATTCATGGCAATTGCCGCGGTAGATCCCCCAGATGAGCCGCCGGGCACGCGTTTTGTATCATAAGGATTCTTTGTCACGCCAAAAGCGGAATTTTCGGTGGAAACCCCCATTGCAAATTCATCCATATTTGTCCGGCCTAAAAACACCGCTCCGGCATCTTTTAATTTCTTAATTACCGTCGCATCATATGTTCCTTTATAGTTTTCAAGAATTTTTGACCCGGAGGAAACGACACGTCCTGTTATCAAAATATTGTCTTTGACGGCTACAGGAATGCCGGTCATGAGCGTCGCGCTGCCTTCGGCTAATCTTTTGTCGGCGGCTTTTGCCTGTAAAATAACATCGTCGTAAACTTCGAGATATGCGTTTATCTCAGTATTTTTTTCTTTGATGACTTTGAGATAGGCTTCTGCCAAATCCACGCAGGAAAATTGCCTTTTTGTCAAAGCTTCGTGCGCTTTCTCGATTGTCAGATTCTCTAAATCTATCATAGAATCTTTTTTACTTTTAGAAATCCATCCTGGCTATCAGGAAACTGCCCTGTGATCAACTCACGGGAAAAATCACGAGATTCTATTTTATCTTCCCGCCAGACATTAGTAAAGTCATTTTCTGTCTTTATGCCATCCACCTTTACTTCCTCAATTTGCTTAACATATTCTAAAATTCCTTTCATATCTGATAGTATTTCCCTTTTTTCATCCTCATTGAGCTCAATTCTGGCAAGCTCGGCAAGATTCTCTACGTCTTTAATTTCCATAAAAATAGTATAGCAAAAAAATCGAAAAATAAAAACAAATACTTCTCGAGATTATCCGTTCCGCATCTACGCTATAGCGTAGATATAATGTTAGTAATAAATTTCTTTAAGGGGAATTCCAAAAGAAGAAAAGCGGCTTTTATCAAACCAATCTTTGCCTTTTTCCAATCCTGATTTCAAAGAGAATAGAACAAATTTTCCATCTTGCAGCCCATAAAAAAGAACTCGCCCCGTTTCATTAACCGGCACTTCGTCTAATAAGACATCAGTGCTAGGTCGAATTTTATAACCAAATCTTAATTTTAGATCCAAATATCCCAAAGTATTAAAAAAACCAAAAGCATTTCTTGACCTATTGGTTGCGATTTTACAGATACCGCTCTCGGCAGATTTTTTCAAAAACAAAAATTCGATAATAGAACCCAAACTGCTGCCTTTCTTGGCTGAAAGAATTATTCTATTACTCGCCTTATATGCAAAATGAGTGCTACCTTTATGAAAACCAAAGATACCGCTCCCTACAAGTTTTTTATCTTGGTAGAAAAATATACCTTTCATGATAAAACCTTTTTTGATTTGCTCTTGATACCATTCTTCTTTTGCACGTACATCATAATTATGCTCTTCCATCTTTTCTTTGTAGTATGGTAGCCACTCAATAAATTTTTCCTCAGTTAAATCTTCATATTTATACTTGATATTATTTTTTGCCAAAATTTCTTCAGATTCAAGTAAGAAAGACTGCAGGCTTTTACTTTTAATGTGATTAATTAACTCTGAATTACGAAACTCCGCAACCTCACTTTTCCACAGACACGATTAAACACCTTCAGCCGTCTGAATTTTTAAAACAGAAGTTTAATTTTCTCTCAAACAATTTCTCTACCTAAGCACATAGGCGAGAATCGAATAA
>JACPXJ010000023.1 GCA_016196605.1 Candidatus Nomurabacteria bacterium
AAAAGGCTGAGTGACGATTATTATGGAAGAAACCTGAAAAATATCCCGCGCGCGATACATGGTACTGTATGTATCAAAGCCCGCATGATCCAAAAAGACATCTTCTTCCGGTATGCCGCGGGCGATGAGAATATTCTTCACCGGATTCACTTCATTGTGCTCTATGGTGCTGTTGTCGCCCGAAGCGAGAATTTTGGAAACCTTTTTTCCTTGATATAGTTCTATGGCTTTATCAACTCTCTTTTGATAAACAGGTGAAAGAACACCCTTCCTGTATACCGCCGCGCCGAGGATGAGCGCCGTCTGCTTTTCCGGCGCGTCCTCAACTTTTTCATATCGATACCGGCTCGAGCCGGCAATTATGATCAAATTGGTAACAATTACGAAAACAACAAGTACAAAAATACACCATTTGAGAAATTTAGACAATTTATTGACTGTTGCAAACATCTTCTTAGAAAAACCATACCGCGATAAACATCACGGTAAAATTTATGAAGGACAGCACGCACCAAGTGCAGAAAGCGCGCAGAACAAATTTCTGCACATACATAAAGTAAAGAGAAAAGAGAAAACCAAAAGTTACCAGCGCTAGGATAGGCCAGAAGCGGATCATTCCGGCGGCATAGAAGTAAGTGAGAACAAGAATAGCCGCATACATAAAGAATCCGGCAACGGAATTTGGTATGCCGAAAGTCTTGCTCTCCCGACTATGCTGAACCGTGTGGCACCACTCTTTCGGAAAGAAAGGACAAGCGACCTCCGTCCCCTTCCACTTGTGATACATGAGATAAAGGGTATCTAATAATCCAATCACCCCGAAAACATAAAGAATTGTGATCATACTGATATTTTACTACAAAATCGGCAAATTTGCAGGGCTCTCTCAAAACCAGATTCCTATCGAGACTTTTATATCGGTACCATCATATAGATTCTCCTCATAACGGATTTGTTTTTTGAGAGGCAAAACATATGTATTAGAATGCCTATCCGGAAAAATTGAAGTCTTCCACTCGCTTTTTCCTATCTTCGCCTTGGCATACACCGCGCCCCACCCCCGTCGAAGTTTTCCTTTCTGCATTTCTTTTATTTTCGCCGAAATATCCTCCGGCACCCGCGCAAATCTCCATGCCCCTTTATCACCTCCATCCCGATTCCCGGCTTTCCAGACAATTACTTTGCTTTTGAATTTGAATTTCTTGCTAGATTTTTTCACCAACAAATTTTAACATATACGTATTTGTATACGTATATCGGTTCTAGTAAGGACTTCTAGCAATTCTAGCAAGGACGGTTCTAGCAAGGTTCTAGCAAGGACGGTCCTTGCTAGTTGTTAGTCTGCAATCCCAATTTACTATCACTCGCTAGCCGCTCAAGAATTTTCTCTACTTCCTTTCTCCCTTCGTCCACAATTTCCGGAAGTTCGTATATTAAAGATTTATTTTGTGAGAACATAAATTAATTTTTGAGAACATTTTTAAATGTTATGTTTTGTTCTGTCCATTGAGTATTGACCGGTACCCCAAATTTAGGACACACTTTTATTCTTTATCCAAAATATAGACTCACTCAATCTACCACCAAAAGCTTGTGGAGAAATGTGGATAACCCCCTTGTTTAGGTTATCTTTAGGTATTATAATTGTATGTATGTCTAACGTACTAAACAAACAACTCACAAAAAAACAAGCTCAACTTTTTGATTATTTAAATAAGTTTGAACAAAAAAATAATTATTCCCCTGCCTTAAGTAATATGGCAGATCATTTTAATGTTTCTATACCTACAATTCACCAACACGTAGACTATTTAGAAAGAAAAGGTTATTTGATAAAGGAAAAAGGAGTGAAATACTCAATAAAAGTTTTAAAAAGAATGAGTGACATAGGTTCGCTTCCAACCCAAGAAAAAAACATTTCTTCGATAAAACATGGAGAGCTGCCTATTAATAAAATAATATGCGGAGATGCGGTGAAGGTAATGGAAAAAATGCCAGACAATTCTATCGACCTAACAGTTACTTCACCTCCTTATGATGAACTAAGAGATTACAAAGGTTACAGTTTTGATTTTGAGAATATTGCTAAACAGTTATTTAGAGTCACAAAAAAAGGAGGTATTGTTGTTTGGGTTGTAGGAGATAAAATTAAAAAAGGAAACAAAACCCTAACCAGTTTTAAACAAGCTCTATATTTTCAACAAGTAGGTTTTAATGTTCACGATGTAATGATTTATAGAAAAAAGAATACTCCATTTATGAGATCAAATGCTTATACTAATTGTTTTGAATTTATGTTTGTTCTTAGTAAAGATTCTCCTAAAACATTTAATCCATTAAAGGTTAAGACTGTAAGGCAAGGTAAAGAAATGTTGCCCTTTAATAAAGGTGCGGATGGAGTAAATAAAAAAATTATGGGTGAATTAAAACCTGAAAAAACAATGACTAATATATGGGAATATGCTGTCGGCTACGGGGGTTCAACGAGTGACAGATTAGCATTTGACCATCCTGCGATTTTTCCCGAAAAACTAGCAGAAGACCATATTCTTTCTTGGACAAAAGAAGATGATATTATTTTTGATCCAATGTGTGGCTCTGGAACAACTTGTAAAATGGCCACGCTGAACAAGCGACGTTATATCGGGTGTGACATTTCACAAGAATATGTTGAGTTGGCAAAAAAGAGATTAAAAACAGTCTCTAATAACTTTTCTTAAGAAATTTTATCGCACTTTTTAACAACTCTATATCATCTTTGAAACGTCCTAAACCAGTATTGCAACTATCACAAATCCATCCACCAGGTTTACCTGTTCTATGATCATGCTCCAGAACAACTTTACTGGTTACACCAGCGATTGTTCTTTTCTTGCAAACCGGACATTCAAAAGGTTCGTGGTATGGTTTCTTTTTTAGCCACTCAACCCTGTTGGTTCGTAATACCCCAGTTCCTTCCATTTTTACGCGACAATCCTTACAAGATGGACGTCTTACTGACCTATTATTTTTAGCATTTTGATTTTTTGCAAACTCAGTTGTCTTTTTTAATTTATGGCAAACATTACAAATTTTTTCAGAAAACCCATCACCAGTTTTTCTAACATCTATAATTTCAAAGTCCTTTTGATTTAGTTCAACTTGTTTCCAGATACGAATAAAAAATATAGATCCATGATTTTTATTTTCCGATTTTAAAACACCAACATCATCTTTTTCAACCATAATCTCTTGAGGAGCCACTATATTTTTCTTTGCAACAATAAATTTATTTTTCATATCTATTTCTTCCAATCTTTAATCTGCACTCCGCCGCGGATTTTTTTGACGACCACTTTTTGCCGCTCTTTCCAACCAAGCTGTTTTAAGAATTCCACAGGAATAGAAACCGAGTGGCTGGTGCCATTCTTGGTAATTTTTCTTATGTTTCTTTCCTTGAAGCTCTTGTTCGGCATACGTATTTATATACGTATATAGTATCACTGATTCAATCCACCACCAAAAGCTTCGACGGATGCCGATGGCCGTTTACAATCCGGACTTTTTTGAGAGGAACTTTGAAATGCCCTGCCACGAGTTCCAGCACTCTCGCATTCGCCATATTCCTTTCAGCTTTTTCGCGGACTGAAATTTCAAAATGATACGGTGACTTTTCCCTAAAAATTTCCTTCCTCGCCCCAGCCGTAACTTTTATATTAACATACTGCATTTTATTATCTAACATTCTAACATGGGCCTTTATTTCACTCTGCACCTCGTCTTTAGCGCTTCGAGATCGGCGGAAGAGGGAGCTATGCTCGTCCCCTGATTGAATTTGTACATGATCGCCTTTGGGTCATCCACGTGGTCGAGGCCGAGAGCATGGCCGAGCTCGTGCGCCAAGACCCGCACCAGCTTGGCTCGGTTAGAAAATTCGTAAATATCTATTTTTTTATAAAATCCATCGGTGGAATACAACCCTTCTTCAAATGTCTCCCCGCGCCCGGTATTGACCGTATTGTATCTGTCGACGGAAAGATTGAGCGAGTCCGCAAGGCGATTGAGCGCCACCACCATCGCATTTATTTCGCCGACCATTTTATTGATTCCGTCCTGCATGGCATTCAAAACGGCGGCCTCATTATTTAAAGCCACACGCTCCGCTTCCAGCCGGTCATATTCATTCCTTCCCGCCCCGCCCTTTTTATTCCAAAATTCCACTTCCCTTTTGTAAGCTTCATTCCTCTGGTCAAATGCCGCGACCCGAGTGTTAAAAACGCTTTTTTCTTTTTCATACTGAGCCAAGAGCGCCGTAAATTTTGCTTTCAGACTGTCATATGATGCTTTGGTATCGTCAACCGCTATGCCGATGCTTTTCAATTTGCTGGTCGCTTCCTGGCGATAATCATATATTAGGTTGACCTTCAAAACCCTCCAGCTGTCATCCTCCGGCGCATAGGCAAAAAGATTCTTACGCATAGGGTCTCCTTTGGGTTCTTCCCATATCGCTTCGGCCTCCGTTAGCGCGCTCAAAAAATAACTTTGGGAAATGTTAAATTTGGAGTCAAAGGTTCCGATATTGTAGGCAAGCGGCTCTTTACAGGGATTCCTATTGAAAAAAGACGCAATATATGCTTCCTCAAACTGCCAAAACTTGAGGGACAACTGCGGCCAAAACTGGCAGGCCACCGTCCCGATCAGGAGAAGTAATAGGAAAATCTTTAAAAATCGTTTCATCTTGGTAATAAATATATCAGTATATAGGGCTGTTATCAATAAAAAAATGGCAGTTTGCTTTTTGTGCTCTGATATGCAATAATCCCGCCATGAGTAACGTCGCGCAGATTCTGCCTTATTTAGAAATAATCCTTTCAGTTGTGCTGGTTACAGCAATACTGCTTCAACAGTCCAGCGCCGGAGTAGGCGGCGCTTTAGGCGGAAGCAGCGACGGAAGCTTGCACCACACCCGCCGGGGCTTTGAAAAGTTTCTTTTTTATTTAACAATTATTTGCGCGATTCTTTTTGCGGCGTTGGCGTTGCTCAGTATAGTAATTCAGAGCTAGCTAGTTAGGAAAGAACTAAGCGAAATAATATTTTTCTCGGGTCCTCGGGTCAGCCCCTAAGAGACCGGAAGGGCCTCAACCAGACCAGCTCGAAAAATTTTATTTCGCTTTGTTCTTAAAAATCATGGAAAAATTCTACAGCTACATAAGAAATTCAAAAATTTTTAGGAAACTGCCGAAAAGATCAGAAATAAATTCTGTTTTTTCTTCTTTCTCCAGAAAAGAGTGGATCGTATTTATCGGCCTTTTGTCCGTCCTCTTGCTTTCCACTATCGCCATACTTCAAAGCATCAATAAATCTTTCATGGTGAGGGTGCCGCTGCGAGGCGGATCGATATCGATAGGAATTGTCGGCGTTCCCCGTTTTATTAATCCGATACTGGCCTCGAGCGAAGCTGATCAGAACCTAATCGCGCTTATTTATTCGGGCTTGATGCGGAAGAGCGAAGACGGGACGCTCATTCCGGACTTGGCGGAAAAATACGAAATGTCCGAAGACGGCCTCTCTTACATTTTCACCTTGAGGGAGAACGTGTATTTCCATGACGGAAAGCCCGTCACTCCGGAGGACGTGATATTCACCATAAACAAGATCAAGGATGCCACCATTAAAAGCCCGCGCAAGGCGGACTGGGACGGCGTAAGCGCCGAAAAGATCGACGAGAAAAATATTAAATTTATTTTGAAGCAGCCTTACGCTTCATTTTTGAAAAACACCACTATCGGCATAATGCCGGCGCATCTTTGGGATAATTCTCCTATCGAACTCAATGACGCAAACACCAGTCCGATCGGGAGCGGGCCGTATATGATGAATGAAGTCAATAAGCAATCACGAGGAGTCATCGATTATCTGCGTCTGGCGTCGTTCAAGAAATTCGCGCTGGGTGCGCCATTCATAAAAAATATGAATCTGCGCTTTTACCAGAATGAAGAGGATATGACGAGCGCGCTTCTGAAAAGAGAAGTTGAAGAAATAAGCGGAGTCACTCCCGGAAATGCGGAGATCCTGAAAGAAAAGGGTTATCAGATAGAGTCGGCCGTGCTGCCGCGAATCTTCGGACTCTTCTTAAATCAAAGCGCCAACCGCATCTTTATCGACAAAGCTGTGACGAACGCCATCAATCAAGCGATAGACAAAGAAAGAATAGTCCGGGATGTCCTCTCCGGCTATGGAACCGTGATTGATGGCCCAATACCGCCAAATATAATAAAAAGCGAAAACCAGGATGAAGGCAAAAATCGCGAGGAGATAATCCTAAAAGTAAAAAACGATCTGGCTAAAGCGGGCTGGAAGGAAGGAGCTGACAGATTTTTAGAAAAAACAACTATAGACAAAAAAACAAAAGTAGTAACGCCGCTCACATTCTCCATTTCAACCGGCAACGCTCCGGAGCTGGCAAAAACAGCGGAGCGCATACAGGAAGATCTGGCAGAAGTGGGCTTTAAGGTGGAAATAAAAACTTTTGAGACCGGAAACCTCAACCAAAATGTAATCCGCCCGCGAAAATACGACGCTTTCCTTTTCGGTGAAATAATAAATAACGAGTCCGACCTCTTCGCCTTTTGGCATTCCTCCCAGAGAAAAGATCCGGGTCTTAATGTCGCCATGTATACGAACGCCAAAGTAGATAAAATTTTGGAAGAGGCATTTATCACCGTGGACGAAAAAACAAGGACAGAAAAATATATCCAATTCAGGGATGAAGTAAAAAAAGACTTGGGGGCAATATTCCTTTATAGTCCCGATTTTATATATGTAATGTCAAAAAATATCAGGGAGCCGAAAATGGAAAATATCATCTCCTCTTCGGACCGGTATTTAAACGCATATTCCTGGTATAGCCAGACGGAAAACATCTGGAAAATATTTACGAAATAAAAATCATTTATGATAAAAAAACATAGACTATCTTTCAGCGCAATAAGCGTTGATAATAAAAAAATACCTGAAGCTATAAGCAGGAGTCCGGAAAAACCGGAACGAAGAAGACCGTCTAAAAGTTCCACTTACCAATATCGCAAGAAAAGATTTGGAGCTCACGGAAAATCTCCGTCTTACGGCGCAAAAAGAGAGGAATCGCTGAAAGGAACCATTCCCCCGCCGGGCTCCGGCGTCATCCGCGTTATACCGCTCGGAGGCGTGGAAGAGATAGGCAAAAATATGACCGCCATCGAGATCGGAAATGACATTATCGTCATTGATGCCGGCATGCATTTTTCCAATGAAGCCACTCCCGGAGTAGATTATGTCATACCAAATACCACTTATCTTGAAGAACGCAAAGAAAAAATCCGCGCGCTCTTCATAACCCATGGGCACTTGGATCATATCGGCGGAGTGCCGATCGTCCTATCCCGAATCGGCAATCCTCCGGTGTATTCCAGAAATCTTTCAATACTCATGATGAGGAAGCGTCAGACAGAGTTCCCTCAAATGCCCCCCATGAAAGAAAACA
Organism: Candidatus Nomurabacteria bacterium; assembly: GCA_016196605.1. Lineage (GTDB taxonomy): Bacteria > Patescibacteriota > Minisyncoccia > Phycocordibacterales > UBA9973 > UBA9973. The sequence continues at coordinate 7,502 of JACPXJ010000023.1, forward strand.
TCGTGGAAAAAGATGAGACGGTAACCTGCGGAAAAATTAAGGTTCGATTTTTTGGCGTGACTCATACTATTCCGGACTCTATGGGCATCATCGTCGAGACGGAGCATGGCTCTATCGTCACTCCCGGAGACTACAAGCTCGATCAGATAGACGGCATCGTTTCAAAAGAGGAAGAAAAGGAGTACGCCATCTTTGACCATGCCAAGGTGCTTCTCCTTATGACTGACTCGACCAATATCGAAAACGAGGGGTTTTCCCTTCCGGAGGTAAAGGTGCACAAAGGACTCGAGAATTTGATAAAAAAAGTTCCGGGACGCATGATCATCGCCGCTTTTGCTTCGCACATCACCCGCCTTGCCTATGTGGTTAAATTTGCCGAAACTCTCGGCAAAAAAATAGCTATTGACGGACGTTCTATGAAAACAAATATCGACGTGGCCATTGAAGCCGGACTTTTTTCACCGGATAAAGGCACGATAATTCCTATCGAAGAGGCAGATAATTATCCGCCAAACAAAGTGGTGGTCCTCATGACCGGAGCTCAGGGCGAAGAATTTGCTTCGCTCAACCGGGTCGCCAACAAGACTCACACTAAATTCAAGCTCCACAAAGGAGATACCGTGATCCTCTCCGCTTCGATAGTTCCGGGCAATGAAAGAGCGGTGGAAAAAATGAAAGACGGGCTGACTAGGCAAGGCGCGCGCATCATCAGCTACCGCACGGCCGGCGAGGACTTCGTCCACGCGACCGGACACGGCAATCAGGAAGATATAAAATGGCTGCACAGGAAAACTCATCCTAAATTTTTCATTCCCATCCATGGCAATCACTATCGACTAGTGCTCCACAAGGAATTAGCTATGGAGATAGGCATGAGCGAAGAGAATATAATTGTACCCGACAATGGCTCGATCATAGAAATTTCCGCTGATGGACAAAAAATAACGGCCCGCAAAGAAAAAGCCCCGGCAGGACTCATGATGGTGGACGGCACTTCGGTCGGTGACGCACAGGATGTGGTCATCCGAGACCGGATCATGCTTGCAGAAGACGGCATGTTCGTTATCATCGCGCTTCTGGATCAGAGAACCGGAAAATTAAAAAAATCTCCGGACCTTATCTCCCGCGGATTCGTATACCTCAAGGAAAATCAGGAACTTCTGCGCCAAGTAAGAATCATCATCAAAAAATCAGTGGAAGAAGGAGCCGCTAAGCGCGGTCAGATAGATTTTGACTACATCAAGGCGGAACTTGGAGAAACAGTTTCGAGATTCCTCTATCAAAAAACAGAAAAAAGACCTCTGGTTATACCTGTCATCTTGAGCGTATAATGGTAAAATATAATAAATGAGCCACACGCGAAAAATATTGTATCTGGCGGGTTTTCTTTTTACTTTGCCAGTTGCCTTGATGGCATACATCAACTCGAGCTTCATTTCTTCTTTTGTCAGCGAAAAATTGGTCGGAATGATATACACAGCAGGATCAGCCACTGCCATAATTGGACTTATCTTGGCGCCAAAAATATGGAGAAAACTCGGCGGTTATAAATTTCTATTGAGTGTAACCATCATCGATGCCCTTACCATTATCTTATTCGCATTTTCAAAAAATGCCTTCAGCGCGGCTATCTTCTTTGTCTTGGGCTTTACTCTAAATATACTTATTTTTTCTTCTTTGGATGAACTTTTGAAAATATATTCACAAGAGTCTGCAATCGGAAAAACCAGAGGACTGTATCTTTCTCTCTGCAGTATGGCTTGGATAATAGCCCAACTTCTCCTCGGAACTTTTTTAGGAGAATACTCTTTCCGGACCATATATATCATTAGTTTCTTGATAATGACCGTGTTTTTGGTCGTTTCTTTTTATTGCCTCCGAAACATACAGGATCCAAAATACGACAAAAAGAATACAAAAATATATCTCGGCGAATTTTTAAGAAGTAAAAATTTATTCCGCGCCTATGGCATGAACTTGCTTCTGCAATTTTTTTATTCTTGGATGGTTATCTACACGCCGATCTACCTATCCTTTTATCTGGGCTTTTCCTGGAAAGAAATCGGAATAATTTTCGCCATCATGCTTCTGCCTTTTTTCCTTATTCCTTTCCCCCTTGGAAAATACACGGACAGAATCGGCGAAAGAAAAATATTGATGTGGGGATTCGCGATTGCTGGAATTGCGACTTTATCTCTTTTCTTCATCGGCATGCATGAGATATGGATCTGGGCGCTCTCCTTATTCACCACGCGAATTGGAGCCGCTTCTGTCGAGACAGCCGCTGACTCTTATTTCTTCAAGCACATCCGGCCGGAGCAGGATGAATTTATAGATGTTTACCGAAGCGCCTTGCCTATTTCTTATATTATTGGTCCTCTCCTTGCATCTGTGGTACTCTATTTCGTCCCTGCCTTCAATTTTATATACCTAATACTGGGGGCATTCATGCTATACGGAATTTATCTTTCCTCAAGAATAAGAAGGGGCGATATTTAGTTCCTACCCTAAAAAACGGAAGCCTTGCTTCCGTTTTTTATGCAACTTCGTCGGTTGTTTTAATATTTATCCAACTAAAAATTTCTTCCTTAATAGATTTTTTGCTGTCAAAATAACTCAAAAAATCTATTCTGTTGATTATTTTATTTTCTGGACGAATAATTCCTAAATAATCTGGTGTAAGGTACCCCATTTTTTAAGACAAAAAGCAAACCAGTTAATTTCATTCTAGCTTGAAGCGATTTTTTTAGCAAATTCTCTCAGCGACATTTTGAGAGCGGTATGGATTCGGGTGGTATTGTAGACGTGGATTGTATGGTAAATTTCATAGACCAATTCTCCCAAGTCATCGAAACGGTTCGGATCCCCGAGGTCAATCTTGAATTTGTCGT
>JACPXJ010000026.1 GCA_016196605.1 Candidatus Nomurabacteria bacterium
TTATTCGATTCTCGCCTATGTGCTTAGGTAGAGAAATTGTTTGAGAGAAAATTAAACTTCTGTTTTAAAAATTCAGACGGCTGAAGGTGTTTAATCGTGTCTGTGGAAAAGTGAGGTTGCGGAGTTTCGTAATTCAGAGTCGATTAGTCTTTGGTCGCAGAATCAGAGCCATAAATTTATATGAGTCCAATTCCACGACCAAAATTCGCACATATTTAAAAGAACTTATTACTACTTAATTGTACACCCGATGGGCGTTTTTGTCAATGGCAAAAAATACCCTTTAATATTCTACTGATACTGGATATAGACAGGTTTGGGACGCAATTTAAGCACCTCTTCAGGTGTCATAAGTACAGTCCCCGGCGTAAATACATCGTTCTTATAGAAAAGCTTAAACCCAGTAAATTGAACCGGCTCCGGATAAATAAACTGATTGTAAGTTCCTATCTTTTTTGGCATCGTACCCCAACCGTCCATATGCATAACTATCTGGACTTCGGGCAGTGGAGTTATCTTATCATAATTTGTCACCATCTTTTGCGTGTAACGGTGCACGACTAAAACTTTTGGAGAGAGATTGTTTTCCTTTACAATTTTTTCCAGATATTCCGCCGCAAAATTAATATCGGCCGCATCGAATGTGCCCACGACTTTTCCCGGGCGAATGCCGCCCTTCATGGAAAACTCCGGATCCATGCCCTTCATGGAAAACTCCGGATCCATGCCCAAATGCACATTCGGCAATTTAAAATATTTTTGTAATCTCGGAAGTTCCTCTTCGATAGTACTGAAACCGACCTGGATATCTAAAAAAACTATGGCATCAATTTTAGCCGCGATGGCGAGAACTTTATCTATCTCCGAGTTCGGCATGCGGGTCCTGTGTTTTCCATCTTGCCCTGCCTTTTCCTGCGCCACTACGGCGATATAGTGGAGTGCGGGAAGGACGGGGGTACCCGGATCGGCTCCTTCCCACTTTTTTACTTCAGCATCCAGCCTCTCCAGCATTTCAGCTTCGGGATACTGTCCCAAAACTCCCATTTTTGTGGAATATAAGTTTCCGTAATAAGCAACTATGCGCTTAAAAGGCAGGATCGCGCCTCCATTCGGATAAACCGTTTTTACCGGCCAAAGGTTAAGCGGGGCCGGCTTTGGTTCTATGGTTACTATTGTTTCCACTCCTGTTTGAGGATCTTTGACTATTTTTGTGACTGGCAAGGACGGAGAAGGATTGTTGGCGATTTCTTCCAGTTTTTTATCGTAAGCGGCCTTATCGAGCGGCGTTATTGCAGGCACGACTTTTTCTTCGCTTTTGATCACTTCAGCATCTTTTGTATAAGACACCTTTTCGCTAAAAATATTGGAAATGAAAAGAAATAAGGCAATCAGTAAAACTGGCAAAAACAAAAAATCTCGGACAAAATTTTTCTTCATTATCATAGTTTATCTATTATGATCTACCTTGTTGTTATTTATCATTCCTACAGCTCGTGATAATTGTTTATATTTTGCTTTCAATTCTTCGTGTTTTTCGGTAGAAATATTTGTTTCCCTTTTTAAGGTATTAAGTAGCGCAACAATGGGAATAAGCGCAAGTCTGGCTGGTTCTCGTTTAGGATGTCTTGATGCTTCCGCTGGAGTGAGATCAGTAATCAAATTTAGCTCGGCGAGAGAGTGGCTTGATTCGAACGCAGCGATCATTCTTTCTAACTGCGCAATTTCTAATTTTGATTCTCTTAAATTTTCTTGAGAAATTACCGGTTCTGGATGTCTTGCTAAATAGTCTGCCAACAACTCCGCATCTTCTCTCTCCTGTTGTTTTTTCTTTTCTTCAGGGCTTAGGCCCATATTCATTTTTTCATTCATAAGGCAATCATATCACAAAAAACAACCTTAGAATTGCTAGCTAGGACCGCCCCATTGCAGTTAACTTATCCCAGACTTATATTTTTCTGATTCTATATCATGCAAACCTTTTATTTCAGAACTTTGATCTTTGGATTCGCCAATGATCTTTTTCAAACCGATAGTATTGGTTTCATAAAATTTACGAATCTCATCAAAGCATTCATCATAGATCTGGCCTTCGGCAACGATCGGAATAAATCTTTTTTCACGAATATCGGCAAAATCTCGGAGAGCTCTAACCATGTGATAATAATTTGTCAGCAAGCCCGGATCATCATCTATCTTATTTTTTATAATATATTCTTTCACTGCCTTGGCATTGCCTGCTGTGTTGGCTTCCGAGACAAGCTTGACCATACAACTCTTTGGAATGCCATATTTTTTAACTAACAGGTCCTCCATGACATCCGGTTTGCTGATTGCTTCGGCATTCTTGACCGAACCTCCGACCAAAATAAATTTTTTGGTCTCGCTCGCATAAAGTTTTTTTGCGGCCTTAAAGCGAAATTCCGGATCTCCGGTGATGTTATATTTTATTTTTAAGCCGTCTTTTTCAAAATCATACTTGCCATTTTCGCTTAGTTCTATCCCCATAGCTAGCATGATAATTGTGTTATATTTCATAAAGTGCTGCCGGGCTTGGAATCGAACCAAGATTCCCGCTTTCAGAGAGCGGTTGCCTACCTTTAGCAGACCCGGCAATGTTGTAAACTTAGCATATTTTTCTTATAATACAAAGTAAGAATTAAATAAAATGCAGTAATCTATTAGGCATATTGAAAGCCCAAAAACACCGCGTATGATAGCAGTGTTTTGTCTTAATTATTCAAAAAACTATTTATTTTTAAGCGAAGCGCCCATGGCTGTCTCTGTGGATAGTTCCCCGAGATCGCTTTCGACCATTACCGTTTTTTGAACTAGAAGAGGAATTTCGTCGGCGCCCTCCATGCATTCCGTTATTTTTTCGTGGCATATACGTTTAGTTTATTATTTTTTATAATGCGACCCAAAGTCTTAGACGTGCCGAAATATTTTTCATTACAGATTTTTTGATATAATGAGAACATGAACAAAAAACTAAAAATTGTCGATCTTACTCATACCCTCTTGGAAACTGTTCCCTCTTGGGATAAAAATCCGGCCTTTCATTTATCAACTGAATACGATTACAAAAATAGCGGATTCCGCGCGCAAAAAATAGCCGGCGAATTAAGCGCTGGTACGCACATGGATGCTCCAGCGCATTTCATAGAAAGCGGACGAACAATAGAAAAACTGACCCTGAAAGAACTCTTTACCGATTGTGTTATTGTTGATGTCAGCAGTGAAGCGGATGAAAATTACATTATTATGCCTTCCATTGTTGAGAAATTCGAGAAAAACTATGGAAAAATTCCAGAAGGTTCGTTTGTAATATTTTATACAGGATGGGATGCGTACTTTGAAACTCGAGAGAAATATCATAATAACCACAAGTTTCCGAGCGTTCATGTTTCGACTGCAGAAATGCTTCTCAAGAGAAATATCGCCGGCTTGGGGATTGATACCCTTTCTCCCGATACAGGGAAAAAGGGATTTCCTGTCCACCTCGCGATTTTAGGCGCAGACAAGTACCTTGTGGAGAATATCAATAATGCAGGACTGCTGCCTCCCATAGGCGCTAAAAGCATGGTTTTACCCATAAAAATCAAGGGCGGCACCGAAGCGCCGATCCGTCTGGTTGCATTGATTAAAGCTTGAATTTATGGTAGAATAGACGAATGAGATATATATTCGCCATTATCGGCAGTGTTATTTTGGCTGTAACTTTGGTCTCTTTTTTTTTAAGCTTTAGGCAGGTCAACGAAGAGCGGACGACGCTCACGGTAAATTTGGAACAAAGAGCTATACTTTTAGCTGATAGCTTGAAAGAATCAGTTGAGCCTACCTACACAAACTATTCGGGCTCCACGCTTAAGAGTCTGCTCCAAAAAACGGTGGACAAATTTGCCAACCGGGAGCGGTTGGCGGGGATCGCTTTATATGACAATCAGGGCACACTTCTTGCCACCTCCTCCGGACTTCCAAAAACAATAGTCGAAAACAATGTGTCTGTTTCTGGCGCCATGGATAGCAATAAATCCAGAACCAGTTTCCTTGTTGCAGACGGAGAAAGCCGATATGTGTTTATAGATCCCCTGCATGGCAATGAAGGCAAAATTCTGGGAGCGCTGATGATCGTGCAGAATGCGGGGTATATCGATGCGGCTATTGGCGAAATATGGAAGGGAAATTTGATACGATTGATTTCTCAAATAGTAATATTTTCAATTACAATTTTTATAATTCTTAGATTTTTTGTGTTTCGTCAGGTGATTCGATTGGTGGATTCCATAAAAAAAATTCGGATGGGAGGGCTCAGCGAAACTTTGAAAGAGGTGGATAAATATTCCTTTTTCTCGCCTCTCGCCAAAGAAATCACCCATATTACCAAGAGTTTATCTCAAGCCCGATCATCCGCCAGCGAAGAAGCTAGAATGAGACTAGAAAAATTAGATTCGCCATGGACAGCTGAACGTCTAAAAGAATTCGTAAAAGCATATTTGAAAGATAGAAAAATATTTGTCGTATCCAATCGAGAACCTTACATACACAATAGAGTCAAAAACGAGATTAAATACCTAGTGCCGGCGCATGGAATGGTCACAGCCGTTGAGTCAGTGATGGAGGCATGCGGAGGTTTATGGATTGCACATGGAAGCGGGAACGCTGATAAAGAAACATCCGACAAAAATGGCAAAATAAAAGTTCCTCCGGAAGAACCAAAATATACTTTGAAGCGCGTTTGGTTGAATCCTGAAGAAGTGCAAGGACATTACATAGGTTTCTCAAATGAAGCTCTTTTCCCTCTATGTTTAATGTCAAATACTCGCCCAGTATTCAGAAAAGAAGATTGGCTAATGTATAAACAAGTCAACGGAAAATTCGCAGAAAGTTTACTTAAGGAAATAAGGAATGTCTCGCAGCCAATCGTGCTAGTACAAGACCTTCATTTTGCATTGTTACCGAGCATCATCAAAAAAAGCCGCCCAGATGCGCAAGTGGGACTTTTTTGGCATCATCCCTGGCCTTCACCCGAACAATTCAGCATCTGCCCCTGGCGTAATGAAATTATCAAGGGCATGCTTGGAGCGGACGTGATCGGTTTTCATATTCAGCAGCATTGCAACAATTTCCTTGAAACAGTCGGACAAGAAATAGAATCCATAATAGATTTTGAGCGTTTTTCCGTCACCCACAACGGCCACACCACGATCATTCGCCCCTTCCCAATATCGGTAGCGCTCACCAACGACACTCCCCAAAAAGAGGATGAAAAAAATACCAAACCCTTTAGATCCTTCGGCATTAAAACGGAATTCATCGGCCTCGGCGTGGATCGCCTCGATTACACCAAGGGCATTTTGGAGAGGTTTAGAGGCATTGAATATTTTCTGGATACCTATCCGGAATACAAAGAGAAATTTTCTTTTCTGCAAATTGCGGCGCCCAGCCGGGAAGGCGCGCAAAAATACAGGGATTACGCGGAAAGTGTGCAGCTGGAAGCTGAACGCATCAATAAAAAATTAGCGACGAGCGATTGGATGCCGATCATATTCGAGAAAAAGCACCATTCTCACGCCGAGCTTACGCCTTTGTATCGCGCCGCAAACTTTTGCCTCATTACTTCCCTGCACGACGGTATGAACCTGGTTTCAAAAGAATTTATCGCAGCTCGGAACGACGAACAGGGGGTACTGTTATTGAGCGAACTAACTGGAGCGGCAAAAAGTCTTAAGGAAGCCATACAATTCAACCCTTACAATGTTTCTGAAATCGGAGAAGCCATTAAGCGAGCTCTTGAAATGCCCCCTTCGGAACAGCACCTTCGCATGAAGACTTTGCGTGGAAGAGTGAAAGATTATAACGTATATCGTTGGGCTGCTGAATTTATAAAAGTGGTTGCCAATCTAGGATAAGACTAATCTAGGATAAGTTTTTTAAATTCTTCCACCATCGGCACCTGTTCTGCTTCTAATCCATACTCTAGGGCAGTATGGTATGCCGCCCAATCGGCTAAAATAAGCGCTCCAAAAATTTTATGCCAGATATTTTCTCCTTTTATTTCTATCGTCTGTATACTTAAACCACGATTTTTATATAGATTCTCCAAAACTCCCATTCTCTTTTGGATTCTGGGATCGTCATCTTTGTCCTTAAAGAGAATAAAATAAAACTTTTGACTTAATTCTCGGGTCGCATCCTTCAGATCAAAACCGGTCATCTCATTATGATTTAATTCCGGAAAAACATTATAAAAAGCGGGAATTTTTCCAGTCTCGTTGAATTTAATTTTCCAGTTATAAGCAATCGACAAATTTCTGGTCGAAGAGTAAACAACGGGGATATGATTTTTAAAAGATTTTGCCAATTTTTTACCTTCCTCCTCGTAATCAGATGGATTTAGGGTCGTGGCTAGTTTGCTTATATTTTTCAACTCTTCTTCTCCAATAATTTTCAAAAATGCTTTAATAGAAAAACCGAGAGCCATGCGCGGCTGGATGCCGGCATTTGGCATCTGGATATATGGAATTTTATTTTTAATGGCCAGATCTAGTAACTTACCGCCAGTGGAGATTACCACCATGCTTAAATTATGCTTTTTACCTATTTCAAAAGCATCGATTGATTCTTCAGTATTTCCAGAATAAGAACTTATTATGATGGTTTTATTTTTGAGCTCTCCTTCCGGCAATCCATAATCAGAGTGGACTAAAATATCCAGGTCAGGCTTCCAGCTTTTTAAAAGTTTCGGAGCAAGATTGGAACCGCCCATGCCGATACTTACGAAACTCTTTTTTCTCGCCAAATTTTTAGAGTTTTTTATTTCCGGCTCAAACAAAAACTGTTTATTGAAATTTAAAATCGCTTCCTGCATGTTTATGATTTGGAATTCATAATCCTTTCTCTTAGACTGGTGCTGGAGTAGCCATGATCGCGGCTGTTATAAATGACTCTCATGTCCGGAAGAAGATCCCGGGAATAATTCGGCTTGTTTTTCCAGTCGGCCCCCATAAAACGCACATCCGGCCTTAATTCTTTTAAAATATTATAGAGGTCAATTTCGGTATTATAAGTGACTATTTTATCCACATATTTACAGCCCAGCAGACGAATCATCCTTTCTTCCACGGTTTCTATCGGCTTGTTTTTCTCCGGCCAATCGACGGAAGGATCAATCTGCAATGCCACAATCAGAAAATCACACTGCGCCCGGCATTCCTTTAGCATGAGCACATGGCCCGCATGCAGTAAATCCATCGCCCCGGCTGTAAAGCCAATCATCTTTTTCTTTTCCATATATGAATTGTATCACAACTCTACTGGCTCATGATTTTATTTATCGCTATTAAAGTCTATCTGACAAGGTTCGACCTTGTTATAATCTATCCAGTCGTTTATAAAATCCTTAAATTCTTTTTTTGATTGAAAATATTTTGGAGCACTATCAGAATTTAAAATCAGGGACTCTTTCCTGTTTTCCCCGCAGTGATCTAAAAAACTCGAAAATTGATAATTCAACAAAAATTTTTTAGCTTTGCTTAAATCTTTAATCTTGGTTTCCTTCCAGTCCTTATCGATCAGTTTTACTGGATTTAAGCCGATATAAGCGAATAAATATTTCAAATAATTATCGTTCGTTGTGTGTCTTGCTTTAAACTTTCCCTGAAATAGTGCCCCACTTCTATTATATTTTTTATTAAAATACATTGTGTATGCAGTTGTTAATTTTTGCATGAATAAGCTAATACCGTTTTCCATTTTTTCTTTTACCAAAATGTGAAAATGGTTAGGCATCAAACAGTAGGAAATAATATCAACGAGGCTTTCTCCTTTATCTAAATCAAACATCTCTGACAAGGTTCGACCTTGTCTTAAAAAATCACCTATGTCAACTTTTAAATTACTATTACACAAGTACAAAAGAACCGTAAACCTATGGTAGTCATTTTCATTATTAAAAATCGTCCTTTTGTCTGTGCCTCTATTATAAAGTGATAAAACTCGTCAATAGAAAATTCTAAATTCCTGCTCATACTCGGAATTATACCAAAACGGGCCAGCCGTGACAAGGTTCGACCTTGTTAATTATTGTCTTATCAACTCCGACAATTCCCTAACCTTCTGTCCCACTAATTCGGAAGATTTGGCTTCTACATTCAATCGAATCAAGGGCTGGGTATTTGAAGAACGGATGTTTGCTCGCCAATCTGGGAATTCAACAGATAATCCATCGATTAAGTAAATCTTGGCTTCCGCATATTTTTCTTGAATTCTTTTAAATATCGGCTCTGCTAAGTCCATAGAAGCAAGATCAAAATTCATTTCACCAGAAATTGGATATTTCTCAAAATACTCATCGAATAATTCCGAAACCTTCTTGCCTGATTCAGATATTATCTGTAGCAACACTAAAAAAGGTATCAAGCCGTTATCGCAATAAAAATAATTTTTAAAATAGTAGTGCCCACTCATTTCCCCACCGAAAGTGGCATCCTCTTTACGCATCCTTTCTTTGATGAAGCTATGTCCTGCTTTGTTAATAAACGGCACGCCTCCATTTGATTTAACTTTATCTATGATTGCCCAAGTTAATCTAGGATCATGAATAATTTTAGCTCCCGGATAAGCTTTACTGTAATACTCGCCAAGAAATGCTGTTAAATAATATCCAGGAATCCATCGGCCTGTTTCGTCAAACAAAAAAAATCGGTCCGCATCTGCATCCCAAGCAGCTCCCAAATCTGCCTTTTCTTTTTTTATAAATTCTACGGTTTCTATCCGATTTTCTTCCAACAAGGGATCTGGCGCGCCTTTGGGAAAGCTACCGTCTGGATTTTCATTCAATAATGATAACTGAATGGGTAAATTGGCTTTCAAAAGATTCTGTACGGCTGGACCAAACATTCCGTTTACTACAACTTTAAAGGGTTTTATTTTTGAGATATTTATTAAGGAAAGACACCTTGCCAAATAATCCTCTAAAACATCTTTGCGTATGATCTCGCCTTTGTTTTTTGCCTGATATTGGTAATCGTTCAAAACTAAATCTCTAATATCGTAGACGCCACTATCTCCAGAGATAGGTACAGCACTTTTCTTAACCAATTTTAGTCCATTAAATTCTCGGGGGTTATGTGAAGCAGATATGATAATGCCGCCATCGTAACCATAATTCGCCACAGTAAAATAAAGCATGTCAGTAGTCACTACACCAATATCAATAACATCTACCCCGTGATCTAAAAGTCCCTTTTTTACTGCTTCAAAAATAACCGGGCCGGATTCTCTAACATCCCTACCTAGAACTACATTTTTGGGATTGATAAATTTGGCATATGCTTGTGCCGTTTTATACCCTAATTCTTCATTGATTTGATCAGGATAAATACCACGAATATCATAAGCATGAAAGATATCTAGATTAATTTTCATTTTTATTTATTTATTATACCATACGGTTTTACATTATCTAGAAAATATGAAAGAATACAAAGAAGTGATGGAAAAGATTAAAAAAAAATAATATTGAACAACCAATGAAATACCTTTTCGATAATCTTCCCGAAATCAAAGCCCAAATAGAAAAAGCTGGCGGAGCGGCTTTGCTCTTTGATTTTGACGGAGTGCTTTCGGCTATTGCCCCGACTCCGGAGGATGCAATTATAACCGATGAGTATGCTGGCCTTCTCAAAAAATGCGCCGCGAAAATGCCGGTGGCCATAATTACCGGCCGGAGAATGTATGATATCAAGAAAAAAATAGACACGAAAAGTGTCTTATATTTGGCGGGCCATGGCCTTGAATGGGAAGAGGACGGGAAAGACCATGTTAAAGAAATTCCGAAAGAAACCATGGAAGCAATCCGTTTGGCCGAAGAAAAAGTAAAGCCGCTATTAGAACGTTATCCAGGGATGATTTTAGAGAATAAATCTTTCACAATCGCCGTACATTATCGATTAATGAAACCTGAATTAGCGCCTGTATTTATCGAAGAAGTAGAATCAATTCTTAGGCCCTTCGCCAAGGATCACAAACTGCGTTTAGACCATAGTATTAAGACTTTCGAACTACGCCCAGAAGTTGGTTGGGATAAGGGCGACAGTGTGCTTTTTGCGACAGAGCATTTTCAGGAAAGGACAGGGAAAAATTCTGCGCCCATTTATATCGGGGACTCACAAACCGATGAAGATGCTTTTGCTGCCCTAGAAAAAAGCGGGATAACGATTCGGATAAATAGCAGTGAAAACGAAAACATCAAAAGCGCTGCGAAATGGTATATGAAGAATCAAAAAGAAGTAGGCCAGTTTATGAAGTGGCTGTTAGCTTTTTAACCTATACCATTTTCTGACGGCCGTCTAAATTTGTTATACTTATTTTTTTCTTGCAACGGTCGCTTTCATGAAAGCCACGAAAAGCGGATGAGGATTAAGCGGACGGGATTTTAATTCAGGGTGAAACTGGGTTCCCAAGAAAAAAGGATGCACTTTCTGTGGAAGCTCGGCTATTTCCATCAGGCGGCCGTCCGGAGATGCGCTGGAAAAAACCAGTCCTGCTTTTTCTAAACGCTTTATGTATTCTGGATTAACTTCATATCTATGACGGTGTCGCTCGGAAATTTCCGAAACACCATAAGAAACGGAAGCAAGGCTTCCGTTTCTTATGAGAGCGGGGTAAGCGCCCAGACGCATGGTCGCGCCAAAATTCTTTTCTTTTAAATTTTTCTTCTGCTCCGGCATGATATCGACAACCGGATAAGGCGTCTTTTGGTCAATTTCAGTAGTATTAGCTCCTTTCATGCCTGCCACATGCCGGGCAAATTCGGTGACTGCCAGTTGCATGCCGTAACAAAGCCCAAAATAAGGGATCTTGTTTTCCCTGCAGTACTTGATGACATCTATCTTACCCTCTATTCCCCGACTGCCAAAGCCGCCTGGGACAATTATGCCGTCAAACCGATCCAAATCCGAGAGAGTTTCAGGATTTTTTTCGAATTGTTCCGAGTTCAGCCATACAACTTCGGGCCTACAATTTACAGCATAGCCAGCGTGCCTGATCGACTCAATCACAGAAATATAGGAATCTTCGAGAACAAACTCTCCGGTGCCAAAATATTTGCCAACAATTCCTATCCGCACTGCTTTTTTTGCGTCATTCATCTTCTCTACCATGCTCCTCCATTCTTTCATGTCGCGCTCCTTTGGAGCCATTTTAAGTTTCTTCAAAATCCGGTCACCCAGAGCGTCATTTTCGAAATTAACCGGAACTTCATATATATTTTTTACGTTCGGCGCAGAAATCACGTCTCCTTTCTCCAGACTGCACATAAATTCTATCTTTTCTTTCCGCTTATCATCCAATGGGATATGCGCGCGCGCCAAAATAATATCCGGATTGAG
>JACPXJ010000024.1 GCA_016196605.1 Candidatus Nomurabacteria bacterium
GAACTACATCCGGCCCCACGAAGCCCTTGACTACCTGACGCCGGACGAATATTCAAACAAATACAAAGTCGAAATATTACCAACAAAAAACGTAATCATTTTACAGGCCTAGGGTGTCGGATATCTATCTGAACCTGGACAAGCATATTATAGGTAGTAAATTTTTATGATATATGTTAATCTGACTTCAGAAACAGCACCTAAACAACTTAATATGGAGGTGACACATGCAAGACAAAATTATTTTACGGCGGTTGGACGACATGCACTGCCATTTTAGGCTGGATCCGCTACTTACCGAAGTATTGCCGGTTACGGCGCAATATGCCGGCCGAGGAATCGCTATGCCAAACACCCGGCCTCGGGCGATTCTTACAAGAAACGATGTTTTATGGTATCACGATGAAATTAAACGGGTACTTGATAGAACGCCGAATCGGTTTTCTTTTGAACCGCTCATGACTATTGAAGTGAGAGATATCACGACTCCAAGAATAATTATAAACGCCTGGCAGGCGGGAGCAGTGGCAGGAAAAGCATATCCTCTCGGGGTTACCACAAATTCCAATGAGGGACTCCGGGATTTTTTCAGTCCAAAAATCTCCGAAACATTTAAAGCTATGCAAGATATTGGCAAGCCGCTTTTAATTCACGGCGAATTGGATTTGGAAAGAACACTGGTTACAAAAAGAGAAGATGTCTTTTTACCGACACTTTTAAAACTTGCTGAAAAGTTTCCAAATCTAAAAATTGTTCTTGAACATATATCCACAAAAAAAGCAGTAGAAACAGTAAAGCAACTTGGAAAGAATGTAGCGGCAACGATTACGGCTCATCATCTTTGCCTAACCCTGAATGATGTTATTGGCTATGGAATACAACCGCACAACGGATGCATGCCAATGCCAAAGGATTTTGATGACAGGGACGCGCTCATTGAAGCGGCGACAAGCGGAAACCCAAAGTTCTTTTTGGGTTCGGATACCGCGCCTCACTCTCGAGAAAAAAAAGAATGCTCCAGAGGAGCCTGCGGAGTTTATTCGGCCCCTGTGCTTCCCCAGATTCTTGCCGAGATTTTTGAGAAAGCAGGGCATCTTGACCGACTCGAAGATTTTACTTCTCGCTTCGGCGCCAATTTCTACGATTTGCCGCTCAATAAGGACGATATCACCCTTATTAGAAAAGAATGGACAGTGCCAGAGCAAATTGGAAGTGTTGTGCCATTTCTGGCAGGCGCCAAATTGCAGTGGCAGCTTGTTTCTTGATAAACATGCCGCTCGGAATCTTTTTTGCGATTCTATGAGCGGCTTTTTTTGCCTTTTAGTTATGATGATGGGACATGATAATTTCCCACTCTATAATTTGGAAAGTCGTCAGTATAAGGAGCACAAGATCCGGCCCCGTCCCTCAACCAATTATCAACAGCGTCATCGGAAGATAAATTATTAAATTCTTGATTTTCTAAGGTTGCATAAAGGACATAACTTTCGCCCAGGTTATTTTTACAGCCCCCGGTATCGCAATTACCATTATTATAAGTTTCGTTTACATAAAGATATTCATTGTAACAATCCAGATCCCTGGGATCTCGCGGCATAGGCTTAATGAATTCGGCCATTTTAGGTTCCAATGCGATAGAATGAAGAATTGTATAGTTAACTTCGGGCCAAGCTGAAGACGGGTATCCGCCGTATGTGTCATAATACAATTCTAAGGCAATTCTGATTTGATTTAATTCCGACACCCTTTTGGCATCCCTCGCCCTCGCGGTTACACTCTTAAGGTTTACTAAAACAATGGATGACAAAAGACTAATAATTGCGATAATCACCAAGAGCTCTATTAAAGTAAACCCCGTTAGAAATTTATTCTTCTTAATTTTAACTCTTCTGACTTGATTCATAAATTTTAAACTAAACTTCTAACGGGGTAAAACCTTTCTTGTTTTTATTCATATCAATTGACCGACGGCGCGCGGCCAGGAAGAATCATTTTTCCTTTGTAATTATAACCAGGTGAGACGCTACTTAAAAATAAAATCAATGAGATAATAATAGCTATTACCGAGAATACAATCAAAACATAATTGGCTTGTTTTACATCTTTTATTAATCCTCCGGAATATTTTGTAACCCAACCAATAATTTTAGGCGTTTCGGGGTAAATAGTATTGGCGGATTGAAATTTTCCGACATCATTGGAACCTTTAAGCGCGCCGCTCAAATCTGTAGTATCTTCATTTGTATTTTTATTTGCATTTTCGGCCATAGATATTTACGACTAATTTTTATTTACAATCGCCAATTGTATTATATCATTATCGTTTAGCGCCACAAGAGGAAAAACAAATAAGAAAGTACCAAGTTTTTTCAAAAATGACACAAAATTAAAAAATAATTTTTGAGGCTTTTCAGGCAGCCTATTAATTTGCCCAATTTTTATACCTGCTTTTTAGTTGCCTTACCGTATCTTTACCCAAAGCGGTATAAATTGAAAACCAATCTTTGGCGATTCTTTCCTGTGCTATACTTAATGCGATGTTCCCGGCGCATACTTGTTCAAGTAAGTAATTTCCCGTGATATTCTTTTCATAAAATCCAGGATATTCAGCGGACTTAGGCCATAAGTTGGCAATTTCATTGCTACCGCCCAACGATAAGGGAATTAAATGGTCAATTTCGTAACTGCCAAAGGGCACTGGGTAGTCAATACCGTACTGGTCAAATATCTTTTTTTTCAAACTCACCGATACATTTCTCACCGTTTTACTGTATCCTTTAACACAAATTTCTTTTCTGGTAGCATTTTCAAAAATCGCCCCGGGTGTGCAATCTTTATCTGGCAATGGCCCATGGTATTGGCAATCAGAGACTTGTGTTCTTTCACCCAAATCTACGAATTGTTCGAATCCTCCAAGCAACGCGGCAAGCTCTGACTTTCTGGCAACTTCCCCCCGATTTGCGTAGTAATATGTTGCATACATTCCTACCCACGCCACGACCGCCAAACATCCCAATAAAATATTTTTAAAATATTTTTTCAATTTATTTTTTAGTTAAGTTCAAAGTCGGCGGCATTGTCATTGGTATCTTGAATTAGGTTATCAGCGAATTTCCGTTTTATAGAATGGTTAGCTGATGGCGCCAGGGTGAAAGCCGAACTTTCAGGGAATAAATAAGAGCCAGTGCCATAAGCAATTTTATCAACAATAGTTGAATCGTTTCCATCAGATAACAGAGTGATACTTGATATTAAAAATATTGTGCCTCCGCTAATGCCGAGTTTAAATGTCCGATGAGTCATGTAATCACCGTTCAAATCACCGCGATATCCGTCACTGCCATCGGCATCCAGCCCGCGGGCAATCAAAAAATATTCACCTGCAGAAATTTTCTTGCCAGAATCAAAATTTTTCTTGCTAAACAATGTGGCATTTGGCCCGCGATATTGGATAGACCAACCAGAAAGGTCAACATCTGTTGTTGTGGGGTTATATAATTTGATAAATTGATCTGATGAATCAGCTCCGGCCGCCTGAACTTCACTAATGACAAGATGGTCAACATTGAGAGCGGCAGGCGGCGGCGGAGGCGGTATTTGATTAAAAATTGCGTTTACTGATGTATTACTGTTCATTACAACCGCGCAAGAATTATTTCCCGAACAATCACCCGACCACCCGGTAAATTCCGACCCATCAGAAGCCGCAGCAGTAAGTATGATTGGAGTACTTTCAGTAAAATCTTTTGAATCTTCAAAGCATGAACTTCCGCATATAATCCCGGAAGAATCACTGGTCACGGAACCACTGCCGGTGCCGGACTTTGAAATCTGCAGTGTGTAATAGATTGGCGCGGGTGGCAGAGGAGGAGGTGGAGGTGGCGGAGTAGCTGGCACGAGTGGCGGCTCAACGACACTTATCACAGGCGCTAAATTTTCTGCGCGGGGCGTACCGAAAACTTGTGGTAAATTTGTCGAACCATTCCCGCTATATGTATGCCATGACAAGTCCGGGGAGCGCTCGGCAGTGCGATAATCGGGGCCCGTTGTACCGGCCAGCCAATTTTTATCAGACTCCGCATTGGCAATAATTTCGTCTACAATATTGCAATGATTATCAAACAAATACAGGGCTTCGCCGTTATTTTTAATGGCATTTGTAAAAAACTTATCGGCTTTTATTCCTGGCAAAAAATCAGAGCCGCCCCTTTTCAAAAGATAAAAACCGCCCGCTTCAATTAAATCAGAAGATTCAAACAACACTTTAATATTCTGGCTGGCGTTTTGCAGCTGCCACCCCTGCATAGAAATACTGGAGTCAGAATTATTTTTAAGTTCTACCCACTCGTGAGTTGTTGAATTGCTTGCAGTTCCAGCCCATGCCACCTCGTTGATAAGCACTGCGTAGGAAAGTGTTTTTGGACTGTTTGAAGAACACCATGACTGCGGAGGGCTTACAGATGACTCCTGGTTTGCCGATGGCGGAGTCATAGCCGTATTTGCCTGAGCAGATTGATTTTGCTTGCCCGCCCTGCCTGCCGAATCTTCAGCGTAGGCAGGAGCCTCAGCGGAGGCGGGGTTAGTTGTCGGCGGCGGTATTATAGTTGACTGTGGCGGAGTTGCCGCTTGAACGATTGGGTCAGATTCTGAATTTGCCGAACTTTGGGAAGGTTTTTGGGAAAGAGTATTTCCCGCCTGCGCCAAGACTTCGGCGGGCAGGTCTTTTTTGGGTGTTCCTCCTTTGACGCCTGAGGTATGCCAGGCAAAGGTTGCCGAAACACGCTCCATGGTTTTTTTGGTTTTATTATCCCCCGCCGGCCAGCCGGAAGTAGCCAAAACTTGGTCAATTAAACGGCAATTATTATTAAACAAACGTAAACTGTCGCCAGTGTTTTTAAGGGCTCCCGTATAAAAATCATCCGCTTTAACGCCTGGCAGAAAATCAGCGCCTCCGCGTTCCAAAAGATAAAACCCGCCGGCCGGGATTTTAGCGCTATTTTTAAAAATAATCCTTATTTTTTCATTTTGATTTACCAGATTAAAGCCTCCGATATCAAGAATTTCTGAAGAAATGTTTTTAAGTTCTATCCACTCGTTATTAGTGCTTTCCAAGTTACCCATCCAGGCAATTTCATTTAAAATGAGGGTGTCGTGGCTGGGAGAATCGGAAGTTTCAAATGAGCATTCTTTTGCCACAGGGGCAGATGAACTGACAACCTTCAAAGAAGCTGATGAGGCAAAAAGATCGTCTTTTTCTATTGCAAAAAGCGCGCCTAAAAACTGTTTTTGCGAAAACAACACGCCCGAAATGGAGTCCTTTGCCAAAAATACTCCGATTCCAAGAATCACAACCAAAAAGCCGGCTAGTAAAAACCACTTCTTTTGACAAACAACAAAATCCCATATGGCATTTATTTTATTTTTTATTTCTTGTCTGGTAATCATTTTTTCCAACTATCTTTATATAAAACTAAAATATCATCTTTGTATTAATATTTTTTACAATCTCTGCGTTAATCATATGTCTCAATAATACTTTAAAGCATAAAATTAAACAACAAAACCACGCTAAATTAACTCCCTAAAAACTTCGGTTTTAACTTTTTGTTAAAATAGTAAAGCGCTATCGCCAGGAGCGCGTAAAACAACACCACCCAGGCCCATGAAACATTAGTAATCGTTGTTGCCGCCCAGGGCTTAGAAAATATATCCAAAATCTTTATAAAATAAGCGAGTAAAAACCAGCAAGGCACCGCAAAAATAATTCCTAATATTTTTGAAAAAATTCCAGCCGCCGCAAGCAGGAATCCTAAAATAGTCAGCCCTTCAACTACCGGCAAGGCTAATACATTGGTAATGGGGGCAACCAAAGATATTCTGCCAAAATCATATACAATAATCGGTAAAGTAATGATTTGGGCTGCGATCGTAACTGAAAATAGGTCTCGCAAGGTTTTTAAGTGTTTGATTGCAATAGTTTTTAATTTTTCAATGCCGCCCTGTTTACTGGCAAACGGCGCAAGAGAAGGGACGGGATATTTACCCGCAAAGCGATGAATTCCGCTCTCAAGAAAAACATCTATAATGGGTTTAATATGGATAATTCCCAATGAAGCTAAAAAAGATAATTGGAATCCCACATCAAAGCGCAGCAATAGCGGGTTTTGGGCAAGCATTAAAACGGCAACTAATACTAAAACCCTGGCGCTGGCATTCTGCCTGCCTAATTTTTGCGCTAAAAGCGCTATGATTCCCATGATCGCCGCTCTTACCCCGGAAGCCGGAAGACCGATAAGCGCCACATACACCCATATTAAAATAACCGCAATATAAAATGCCTGGCCGCGCCAAAATCCCAAAGCCAATAAAAAAATCATTAAAACATTTACTAAAATAACAATATTGGCTCCCGACACCGCCGTAACATGGCTTAACCCGGTAACATTAAATTGCTCTTTTAATTCCTTTGGTACATTATTGTCATTGCCAAAAACCATGCCCTCTAAAATAATGCCGTGGGGCGACGGAAGACTCGCCTTAATTGATGTTATTAATTTTTCCTTCATAAACAAAATCTTTTCATATAAAAAAGTAAACATAGTATGGGTATGTTTTGCCAAAATCAATTCTGATTCCGGAAAATCCATGACGGAATAAATGCCGTCTTTTGCCAAATGATTTTTGTAATTGAAGTCTTTCCCGGCGGGAGTGGAAAATGTCTCCGGAGTTTTTAAGGCGCCGGTAACCCGCACAGTATCTAAATAATGGTAGGTTGATCTTGCGTCCAGCGAAACCAAAATGGTGCTCCCGGTGTTTTTCACTTTTATTTTTAATTTTTGAAAAGAATCCCTTATATCCGGTTCATCAACAACAATTCCCGTGAGTGTTATTGTTTCGGTGGTATCATTGAGTTTGCGCAATGGGTCATTGATAATATGCTTTTTGGCAATCTGTGTTCTTGTAATCCCCAATACTAAAAACAATAGGCAAAAACCAATCACCACGATAGTAGGTCTGCGCAATAAAGCAAACACGATAATACTACCTATAGCGGCAACCAAAAATCCCCATAATAAAGCAAAGGGTATTTTTAAAAAAGACGCCAATGTTATTCCTAAAATAAACGAACCGCAAAGCCAAAAAAGTATTTTAGAAGGGGTCATGAATTTTCCTAAATTTATTTACCTTAACAAAAAACCACCCCGAAATAAAGGGTGATTTTGAGCGACTAATCGCACTAGACCTACTCGCCCGACAGAGCGAGGCTCGCCAATGGCGGCTCGGTCAGTTGACTTAGCACTGGTGTGTGCTGTAATTATACACTTTGCTCGAACTTTCTTTGAGCGGGAAAACGAGCCCGAAAGCGGAAGCCGCCCCGCCGCCGCTCGCTAACGCTCGCCGCCCAGCAAAAAAGTTTTTTCTGCTTTTCTGATTTTGCGCGCGCCCGATTTTTTCTTCTGAAAGGAACAGAAAACTTTTTTGCTGGGCTTTGCTCTGACCGAGCAAGGCGGCGGGGCTGGCCTCTGTTTTATTTCGCTCGGGTGCGGCGGAATTCCCCCCACACCCCCCGCCGAAAATCTAAAATTAAGGAAGGAAAATTTTTGGTTTTTGCTCCCGCGACCAAAGGGAGCGGACGAGGCGCGCAGAATCCGAGCGTACGATTCAGTTTCAAGCCACCACGCACGCGGAGCGTGCGACATCATTTGTTTTGAAAATAAGTGCGAGCTTGGTACAATAGAGACACCAGAACAGAACTCAACGGCTTTTTCAAAGCCAGAAGGTGGGACGCGCGAAGCGCGTCCCACTGATTTCCCCCCATTTTTCCAAACGAATTCGGATTCCCGCCTTCGGCGGGACGGAGGATTTTAAGCAGGTGCGAAATCAGAATGCAATTTTGACATAGTATTTGCTTAATACAAAAACAATTTTTATTACTATGAATAATAATATGGAAAATAAAAAATTCTTTTTGTATGCTCGCAAGTCCACTGATGTCGAGGACAAGCAGGTTCTTTCGATTGACGCACAACTTACCGAATTGCGGGAATATGCCGTTCGGGAAGGTATTGAAATTTCCGCCGAAATCGTAGAAAAACAATCAGCCAAAATTCCAGGTCGTCCGTTGTTTAACAAGATGATGAAAGAAATCGAAACTTTCGGCGGAAGTATCCTAGCTTGGAATCCCGATCGGCTCGCCCGCAATTCGGTGGACGGAGGACAGAT
>JACPXJ010000025.1 GCA_016196605.1 Candidatus Nomurabacteria bacterium
CGGTCCTTAAAGAAGTTTCCCCAAGGACCGTCCTTGGATAAATTATATGATTCAACCAAGAACATTAGTAAAAATAACGGACAATTCCGGAGGCACGCTCGGGGCGGTGTTCAAAGTGCTGGGCTCTTCCAAGAAAAGATACGCAGCCTTGGGAGATTTGGTAGTTATCAGCGTGAAGGTAGCTACCCCGAGAAAAGCTGTAAAAAAGAAAGATGTTCACAGGGCGGTGGTGGTGCGCACTCGAGTCGCATACAGAAGGAAAGATGGATCATATATCCGTTTTGATGACAACGCAGTGGTGCTTCTAGAAAAGACAGCAAAGGAAATAGCGCCAAAAGCAGGACGCGTGTTTGGACCGATGCCGAGGGAGCTTGCCGAGAAAGGTTTTCAAAAAATAATTTCTATGGCGGAGGAAGTGATTTAAGTTATAAAGTGAAAAGTTATAAAGTTCATAAAGTAAATACGATGCATATTAAAAAAGGAGACAATGTAATGATTATAACTGGCAAGGACAAGGGTAAAAAAGGAAAAATTGTCCGTGTTTTTGTGAAAGAGAATAAGGTAATAGTGGAAGGAGCAAATATGATGAAAAAGCATCAGCGACCGAGAAAGTCTGGCGAAAAAGGCAGTATGAAAAATATCGAGATGCCGATACATGCTTCAAATGTTAAGAAATTATAAATAGAAAATTAGGCATTAGGCCCTAGGCGCTAGCAAATTCAAAGCTAAAGCCTAACTGCCTAGAGCCTAGAGCCTAGATTATGAAACACCTGACTATAAAACAAAAAGAAGAAAGCGCGCATGAGACCATGAAAGGGAATTTTGGATATAAAAACGTCATGGCTGCCCCAAGGCTTCAAAAGATTGTTCTAAATGTTGGCACGGGTACGGCTATTAAAAAAGATAAAAATAAAAATGACGCTATCGCGGAACGTTTGGCAAAAATTTCCGGACAAAAGCCTAGTACTCGAGGCGCCAAGCAGTCTGTCGCGTCTTTCAAGACCAGAAAAGGGGATCCGATTGGTATTGTGACGACACTCCGAGGCAAGAGAATGTATGCTTTTTGGGAAAAACTTATCAATGTAGCTCTTCCTCGCACCAAAGACTTTAGGGGTATTTCACGCAATTCAGTAGACAACATCGGCAATCTCTCGATAGGCATAAAGGAGCACACTATTTTTCCAGAAACAGCCGATGAAGATATTCGAGACGTTTTCGGACTTTCCGTAACTATTGTCTGCACCGCAAAAAATAAAAAAGAGGGAACAGCTTTTTTTGAACTTCTTGGTATTCCTTTCAAGAAAGAAGAAAAGAAGAAATAAATATTCCCCTCTTGAGGGGTGGCTCGCTTTTGCGAGATGGGGTAGAAAAAATATATCCACCTCCCCCTACGGGTACTCCTCAAGAGGAGAATTAAATCTCCGAAAAAAGTTTGATGTTGCATTTTGTGTGCGGTATAATATTCCCATGCCTCCAGAGGTGAAAATACCTAACAATGCCGAAATAGATCAAGCCCTGAAAGAGTTTGAGATGAAATCAGTCGCCACAGTTACGCCCCAAGCGTCCACTGCGCAAACAGCTATATCACTTTCAGACGGCCGTCCAAAAATGATACGGTGGGTGATGAAGCTCTCCGGCGGCAAGCTCGGCGAGCAGCAGGCACAGTACGTGTTGCTGGGGTTTGTGATTGCGGTAATTGGTATTTCTTTGTTTTTATTTTTCAACTCCTCCTCGCAGACATCAAGTGGTAAAGCTTTACCATATGAAGAAACATATAAACCTCAAACATTATCTCAATGACCAAAATGAACAAGGAGTGCAGGACACAAGCATTGGGTGGATTTACGCTCATAGAGCTTCTAGTGGTGGTTGCTATCATCGGCATTCTTTCATCTGTGGTTCTTACTTCGCTTAGTAGCGCCAGGCAAAAGGCAAATGTTGCGGCTACCGCTTCGGATCTTAGACAAATAGTAACCGCTCTTTCTCTTTATCAAAACGATAACAATGGATCATATCCCTGCTTTGATCATACTTGGGACGATACAAAAGAAACACAATGGGCAGCGCCGTATTTAAGATGGCCTAAAGATCGTCTCGGCACCTCGCCCAATAATCAATTCCATTGGGAACACAATATACAAGGGTTTATTTTTTCAATATCAATAAATGCTCCGGGGCAGGCTAACGCTCAAGCCTTGGATAAAGCAATGGACAACAACAATTTATCCAGTGGAATTATGCGAGGAGATGGTAACCGTTTAGAATATGGAGGAATGGACCAAACAGTGACTTTAGTTGATTGTCATATATAGTATAATAAACTTATGCCCCCTGAGGTGAAAACTCCGAATAATTACGAAATAGATCAAGCCCTGAAAGAGTTTGAGATGAAATTGTCTTGTGCTTTCTTGACTTATATTATCCTTTAGTATAATATACATGTTGGACAAAAAAGCCCTATTCTGTCCAATATAATAAAAATAATATGCTTAAAGACATAGTTTTGAACCAAAAACTGCAAAAGGAACAGCTTTTGACTCTTACATATATAACCAGAACCAAAGAACCATTTGCGAAAAAATGGCTTGATTCCAATTTGATAAAAGTTATTTTAGGTCCGCGACGCGCGGGCAAATCTGTCTTTTCGTTGATGCTTTTAAGAGATCGTCCGTTCATGTATTTTAACTTTGACGATGAAGTACTCTCGAGTGCGGGTGGGATAGAAACGGACGAGCTTATGAAAGAATTACATGCCATATACGGTCAGATAAAAACCGTGCTTTTTGATGAAATACAAAATCTTCCAAGTTGGGAACTCTTTGTCAATCGCTTGCATCGAGAAGGTTACAACATAGTACTTACCGGGTCCAATGCGCACCTGCTCTCAAAAGAACTCGCAACCCATCTCACTGGCAGGCACATGCCGATAGAAATACTGCCGTTTGATTTTAATGAATTTCTCCGAGCAAAGAAATTTAAAATAGATCCCAAGTACTCTTCCTTGCCGCAGCAGAAAGGCAAACTCCTGAATCTAATGGAAAACTACTCAGTCAACGGTGGATTCCCTGAAGTGGCGGTAAATAATGTTGATCCTAAAGACTACCTCGGGGTATTGTTTGATTCGATTTTGTTTAAAGACGTGGTTAAGCGCCATAAAGTCAGATTCTCGGCTCAGATAGGGAACTTGGGATCGCACTTGATAAACAATTTCGCAGGGTTGTACACAGTGCGAAAATTACTTGATATTTTGGATCTAAAAAGCGCTTCTACTACAGAAAAGTACATAAAATATTTAGAAGAAGCATATCTTGTGTTCTCCCTGCTTCGATACTCGCCTAAGTCTATACAAAGAATAAAGTCTCCCCGAAAAGTGTATGTAGTTGATAACGGTTTCGTGAGCGCAAAAGCGATTCAGCATTCTCCCGACAAGGGCAAGCTCATGGAGAATTTGGTTTTTACCGAGCTTGTGAAGCGTGGAGCCAAGCCAAATCGAGATTTGTTTTATTACAAGACACGAAATGATCGCGAGGTTGATTTTATTGTAAAAAATGGAGCAGAAGTTACTGGACTCATGCAAGTCTGCTATGAATCCATAAATTCGGATATTGAACGGAGAGAGACAAAGGCGCTAGTTGAGGCAAGCAGTGAGTTGAAAGTTAAAAAACTTATGGTGCTGACTTGGGATGAGAAGCGAGAAGTCAAAAGAGATGGAATGAGTATACAATTTATTCCATTGTGGGAATGGCTTACTCTCAAATGATCAAATTTATTCACAAAAGACACATGTCGCGCGGGACTTTGTAATTCTAGAGTTTGTTATATAATACATTCCATGCCTCCCGAAACAAAAATACCCAACAGTTCCGAAATAGATCCTCGTAGCAGGAAA
Organism: Candidatus Nomurabacteria bacterium; assembly: GCA_016196605.1. Taxonomy (GTDB): domain Bacteria; phylum Patescibacteriota; class Minisyncoccia; order Phycocordibacterales; family UBA9973; genus UBA9973. The sequence goes on from JACPXJ010000025.1 coordinate 3,890, forward strand.
GTTTAAATAAAAATTTGACTGCCTTTATTTAATAATATACAATGGAAAGGTGGAAATATCACTTTTCCATTGGACATATTGCAAAAATAACATAATGTGATGGCCACCGACAACCTCATTGCCAGATTATACGAATCTCACAAGACAATCCTGACCACAAAGGACATCGCTTTAATTTGGGAGGAAACCAATACAGCCAATCTTGCTTCAAAGATTAAATACTATGCGAAAAAAGGATCACTCATCCGTCTTACTCGCGGAATTTTTGCAAAGAATAAAGAGTACGAAGTCAAAGAATTGGCAACGAGTATATATATCCCTTCCTATATAAGTTTTGAAACAGTGCTTCGAGAGGCAGGAATTATTTTTCAACACCATGATGCAATCTTTGTGGCCGGTTCCTATTCCGTCACAAAGAAGATCGGCGATTACACAATCATATTTAGAAAACTGAAAGACAGCGTCCTATTCAGCGCGCTCGGTGTTAAGAATGAAAACAAGAAAGAACAAATGTACAGCATCGCCACACCGGAGCGAGCCTTTCTAGATACCATCTATTTATCTCCTAAATTTTATTTCGACAACCTGCGATCCATTAACTGGGAGCAGTGCTTTGAACTGGCAAAAATATACGACAACAAGCAGTTAATAAAGCGCCTCAAAAAATATCAGACTCAATACCAAAAAAACTATCAAGAAAAACATGTTGAATAAACAAAAACATCAGCTGATCATGGGACAGATTCTCCGAGATATTTACTCGGATACTTCCATCTCGTCCCTCCTTGGATTCAAGGGCGGCACCTGCGCCTACTTTTTCTATGACCTGACACGCTTCTCGGTAGATCTCGACTTTGATCTATTTTCCACAGACGAAGCCACTCAAAAATTAGTCCACGAAAAAATTCACGATATATTAGAAAAGTACGGGAATATTAAAGATGACTGCATCAAACGCAATACCATCTTTTTTCTGCTCTCATACGGCGATGCGGATCATAATGTCAAAATTGAAGTGAATGTAAGAATTCTGATGCCGGATATCAAAGAGCGCTACGAAATAAAAGAATATCTTGGCATTTCCATGCTTGTCGGCAAGAAGGATTATCTTTTTGCGAACAAACTTGCGGCTCTGACCACCCGAAGTGAAACAGCCATGCGCGATATTTATGATGTATGGTTCTTTGGCGCAAGCCACTTCGATATCAATGCTGAAGTGATCAAAGCTCGAACCGGAAAGACCATCAAAGAATATATGGCTGATTGCATTTCGGTTGTCGAAGCGGTAAAAGACAATGAAATCCTGCGAGGACTGGCCGAGTTTCTGCCGGGCGAAAAAGAAAAGGCTTGGGTCAAGACTCACCTCCGAAAAGAAGCGATCTTCTTGCTTAAGAACTACCAGTCGGTATTAAAATAAAATCTAACTAGGTGTATAATATCTTCATGCCTCCAGAAACAAAAATTCCCAATAATGCCGAAATAGATCAAGCTTTGAAGGAATTTGAAGCGAAGTCTGTAGTAATGCCGCAAGCACCGGCAGGGCAGATGCCGACAGTAGCCGACAATACTTCAGGGATGGTTCGCCTAGTTATGAAGCTCTCTGGCGGAGCGATTAAAGAACAGAGGCAGGCGGAGTATGTCCTTCTGGCGTTTGTAATCGTTACCATGGCTATATCTTTTTATCTTTTCTTTGGCGGCAAGAGCAATATATCTCCTATAAATATCACAGATCCAGCATTATCATTGCCCGCGATTTAAATTAATTTAAATGCTTGTTAACAAATCACAAAACAAAGCTTTTACATTGATAGAACTTTTAGTAGTTGTCGCTATTATCGGTTTGCTGTCTTCAATAGTGATGACTAGTTTAAATTCCGCTCGAACTAAGGCTATTGTGGCGGCTAATAAAAAAGAAGCGCAACAACTAGCTGTTTTGTTCGCTCAACAATATTCAGATACTGGCAGTTATAGTAATTTAACATACAATGCCTGGATACCTGAAAATAGAACTTGCGATAGTATTCAGGTTACCGGTAATTATGTGACAGAATATCGCAAGATATGCAATTCAATGATGAATCGTCTTGGAAGCGGATCCACAACAAATAATTGGCTAGTTGGAGATGGATCCGGAGGCGGAGGGCAGAAATTTTCCATTATGGTAAAGGTTTCGCCCGCCGCTGGTACAGGTGGTCAATGGTTTTGTATTGGAAGCAGCGGGCGTGTTTATAATGGTACTTATAATAGTAATAGTTCTGGTTGCTATTACGATCCTTAAAAATTTTATTTGACTAAATAACGCTTATTTGCTAGTATGAAAAAGTCCAAGAGGTAGGTCTGATCTGTGTTTCTCCTTAAGGTCTTCAATAAGCTTTAAGAAAATACACAAGATATCGCCTACGGGATAATAATTAGCTTTTGGCTTATAGCTAATTAGGTAATTAAAAGCTAACTAGCTAAAAGCTAGGAAGTTATAAGCTAAACAAAAATGGCAAAAACATCAGTCAAAGCGCGGGCTTTAAAAAAACAAAAGTTCAGCACTCGGCAAAAAAACCGATGTTTTAAGTGTGGTCGGGGGAATGCTTTCATGAGAGATTTCGGTATTTGTCGCATATGTTTCCGAGAATTAGCAAATGAAGGCATGTTACCAGGAGTGAGAAAGTCCTCTTGGTAGACGACTACCGATCAACACGGATTATTAAATACAATCAACACCGATTATGTATCAGAGTTGATCAGGAATTAATCAGAGTAGATCAGTGATATAAAATGGATCAGATTTCAAATATGTTAATAATAATGAAGAATGGCAGTCTTGCCGGCAAAGAGACTGTTTTCTTTCCATATTCAAAGATGAAAGAGCAAATTTCTGAATGCCTGAAAAAGGAAGGATACGTAAATTCTTTCATAAAAAAAGTTAAAAAGGACCAGCCGGTTTTGGAAGTGTCCCTTATGTATGTTGATAAAAAGCCAAAGATAACCGAAGTCGAAAGAATCTCAAAACAATCAAGGCGCGTTTATTTCGGAGTAAAAGATATTCATAAAGTCAGAAACGGATCCGGATTGCTGGTGCTTTCCACGCCGAAAGGAATTTTGTCAGGGAAAGTTGCCAGAAAGGAACAGGTCGGAGGAGAAGCGCTGTTCAGACTTTGGTAGTCTGAACAAGTAAAAAGTTATAAAGTTGAAAGTTTATAAAGAAAATATATGAGTAGAATAGGCAAACAAGAAATTTTAATACCGAAGGGGGTGACAATCGCAAAATCAGGCGACACTGTTACTGTTTCCGGACCAAAAGGAAAACTTTCAAAAATTTTCCGTGATGATATAACAATAAATCTGACTCCAGACAAAGTGACATTGAATATAAAAAGAAACGATAAATTTTCAAAATCTCTGTGGGGTACTTATGCCGCTCATATCAAAAATATGATCAAAGGAGTGGAGACTCCTTACCAGAAAAAGCTGATACTAGAGGGTGTCGGATTTAAATCAGAGATCAAGGGAAAAGTTTTCAATTTCGCTCTTGGGTTTTCTCATCCGGTAGTGGTTCCGATCCCAGAAGGCATTATCGCTACAGCAGACAAGAACGTGATCACCATTACCGGTATTGATAAAGAGCTTGTCGGAAGCTTTACTGCAGGGATTCGATCTCTAAAGAAAGGCGAGCCATACAAGGGCAAGGGTATGCGTTACGAAAATGAGGTAATAAGACGCAAGCAGGGCAAGAAGACGGTTTAAAATTTTCAATTTTCAAAAGCAAAATGCAAAACAAACAGCAAAAAAGAATAAGACTAAAGGCGAAAATAAGATCCAAGATAAAAGGCACCTCTCTCCGCCCGCGGCTCTCTATTTTCAGATCCAACAAATTTATCTACGCTCAGGTTATTGACGATAAAACAGGAAAAACCCTTGTTCAGGCAAATGACCTTAAGCTCAAGAAGGGCACCAAGACTGAGCGGGCAAAGGAAGTGGGTATTGCTGTCGCCCTCGCATGCAAAGGAGCGAAAATAAGTAAAGTCGTTTTTGATCGTAATGGATTTAAATACACCGGACGTATTAAACTGGTCGCAGATGCGGCACGAGCCGGAGGACTACAGTTTTAAAGTAGAAAGTTATAAAGTTCATAAAGTAAAAATATGGAAAAAGAAAAAGTAAAAGCAAAAGAGAATACAAGTACGGGAGGAAGCGAAAGGCGTGGCGGTGGCCGCAGGAGTTCTTCCTTTTCTAGAGTCAAGCCGGAATTTGACCAAAAGATCTTAAATATCCGCCGGGTGACCAGAGTAGTTGCCGGCGGACGCCGCTTTTCTTTTTCCGTTGCTCTCGTAGCAGGAGACAGGAAAGGGGCTGTCGGCTTGGGACTTGGCAAGGCGGGGGACACAGCTTTGGCAATAAATAAAGCAGTCAGGAATGCCAAGAAGAATATGATTAGGCTTTCTCTCTCTAAGGATATGTCAATTCCGCATGAACTTTATGCTAAATTCTCAAGCTCAGAAATTATGCTTATGCCGAATAAGGGGAGAGGTCTTGTGGCTGGATCTGTCATCCGCGATATAGTTAAACTCGCCGGAATTAAAGACATAACGGGTAAAATCGTTTCTGATAGCAAGAACAAACTGAACAACGCGAAAGCTGTGATGGGGGCACTTTCTTCTATCGCTTCAAAGTACGCAAAACCAATTCCGGAGAGCGCTATTATAGGCGGGAAGGAGGTAGTCGTTCCCGAAGTCGAAGAAGAGGTAAAGAAATTAAAATAAAATGCAGATACACGATTTAAAAAGAGTTTATAAGAATAAACATGACCGTATTGTTGGTCGCGGAGGCAAGCGCGGCAAGACTTCAGGTCGCGGGGGTAAAGGTCAGACTGCGCGTGCAGGAAATAAGCGCCGACCAGAGCTTCGTGATATCATAAAAAGACTGCCTAAGAAGCGAGGATACCAGTTTAAGTCCATTCAAAAAGCATTTCATCTTCCGTCGGGGCAGGAAGCAGGCAAGGGAGAAAAGTTTTCCGAAATCCGCAAGCGTCTCGGGATTAAGGGGAAGAAACTGACGATAAAATAAAATGAGCGTATTTTTAAATAAATTAAAATTAATCTGGACCGACACGACACTCAGAAAGAGAGTTCTTTTTGTACTTCTGGCGCTCGTCGTATTCAGGCTACTTTCGGCTATTCCCATTCCGAGTATTGACGCGCTGGCCCTTTCTCGCTTTCTCTCCAACAACCAATTTTTTGGAATCTTAAATATATTTTCCGGAGGCGGGCTGACAAATCTTTCCATAATAATGCTGGGCGTCGGACCGTACATTACGAGTTCCATCATCATGCAGCTTCTCACTATCATGGTGCCTGCGCTTAAGAAAATCTACCACGAGGAAGGCGAAATGGGACGGAAGAAATTCACCCAATATTCCCGCCTTTTGACGGTTCCTTTGGCAGCTATTCAAGGTTTTGCCCTTCTAGCTATACTTGAAACTCAGAATATTCTTGTAAATTTAATTACTTTTGATCGGATTACCAACTTGATCATCGTCATTGCCGGATCGATACTCCTTATGTGGATCGGTGAGCTGGTTACGGAATTCGGCATAGGCAATGGCGTATCGCTTATCATTTTTGCCGGTATCGTGGCATCTTTGCCTTCGCAGGTGAGCCAGCTAGTATTCACTTTTGATGTTTCTCAAATTCCTCTTTACTTGGGATTTGCAGTAGCGACAGTTCTCGTGATTGCGGGTATTGTGCTTGTTACTGAAGCGGAGCGTCCGATTCCGGTCACTTATGCCAAGCAGGTCCGGGGCATGAAGATGTACGGCGGAGGATCTACTTATTTGCCCCTTCGAGTCAACCAGGCGGGAGTGATCCCGATAATTTTTGCTCTCTCAATCCTTCTTTTTCCGCAAATGATTGGCAGTTTTTTGTCTCGTTTCGATGGTCCGATAATTGATAAAATTTCCAGCATCCTTATCTCTTTTACCCAGACTTCCGTGCTTTATGCAGTGCTTTATTTTATTCTGGTATTTCTCTTTACTTACTTTTACACTGCAGTCACATTCGATCCTGAGGCGCTCTCCACTAACTTGCAGAAAAACGGAGCCTTCATCCCGGGTATTCGTCCCGGCGAATCAACTTCTCTTTATATTTCCAAAGTACTTTCCCGCATTACCCTTTTGGGCGCGGTTTTTCTGGGGTTCGTCGCCGTTCTGCCTATTATCATGCAGTACGCGACTGGCATCACCACTTTGGCTTTGGGTGGCACGTCGGTTCTCATCGTTGTCTCCGTTGTGCTTGATCTTATGAAAAAAGTGGACGCGCAGATCTCAATGCGGGAATACTAGAGGTTTGTCTGCATATTTCTGGTCGTGTTTTAATATTAATAAGGGTTTATTTCGCTTGTTGTTAAATCACGCATATGCTAAAATTAACAACAGTGGAAAAGAAACATTATTTAAAACTTAGGAAATATATTGATGCAAGTAGTAAAGGGTTGAATTTAGCCAAAACATTTCTGTGTGCAGCGGCTATAGGAGAAAAATTATCACCTAATTTATATAATCATAAAAAGGTGAACCAGACTTTCAATGGTCTCAGGAGATATAAATTTATTAGGCGCACAAAAGATAATGGAACTTACACGCTTACACAAAAGGGTGAAGCCAAAGTGCAGTCTATCGTCATTGATGATCTCGAGATTAAAGGTAAACGATCATGGGATGGTAAATGGCGTTTAGTAATGTATGATCTTCCTATTCGGTTTAAAAAAGCGCGTGATGCTTTTAGATGGAAACTCAAGGATTTAGGATTCTTCCAGTTCCAAAAGAGCGCTTGGATCTATCCTTATCCATGCGAAGGCGAGATACTATTTGTGGCCGATTTTTATGGAGTAAGAAAGCACGTAGAAATTTTAGAGGTAAATAAAATTTTAGACGACAAAAAATTAAAAGCTCACTTTGCTCTTTAGGATTATTGTTGTTAATTTTAGCATATGCGTGATTTCACAACGTAACCCTTGATTACAAGATTGCTAGTTATTTTTTTTAATATTCTCGGAAATAGCTTTTAAAATGTCTTTAGCAACCTTTGGGATTGGTTGATTGCCGTTGATAACTTTTAGTTTTCCCAGACTTTCGAAATATTTCGCCGTTTTGCCCCAAACTTGTTTTTTATGATAGGAAATTCTTGCCTTAATGATCTTTTGCGTATCTAAAACTTTATAAATATTTTTCATATCGCCTTTGCTTCTAAGGAGTGAACGCTTGTAGACTTCCTTTTCTGGAAGTGTTACATAAAAAGCGAGAAAATCTTCTCCGCGGGCATCGAGTATTTTTTTGAGAAGTTGCGCCTCGGGTTTAAGCCTCGGATTGCCTAAAAAAAGCAAATCCTTACCGCGAAGCTTTTTAGAAATCTCTCGAATGAGAAATTTTTTCATGAGAACCATCGGCGCAGGCTTGCCTTTACCCGCCGTTCTCCTCACCCAGTCGCCCCGGGAGCTTTTTTCTTTCAGGAGTTTGCGCCAATATACGCCGGACTCGACGAGCTTGAGCGCGTATTTCTTTTTCAGAATGTTTGCCTGAGTTTCCTTTCCGGAAGCGATCATTCCGAGGAGTACGATATTAAACCCTAGTTTTTGCATAGGCTTATGATATAGTAAGTCCATGGAAAGTTCAACTTTCGTATTTTTTGGAATAGTGGGCTCTGGGAAAGGAACTCAGGTAAAGCTTCTTATGGACTTTTTGAAGAAAAAGGATGGTAAAGAGTGTGTCTATGCTTATCCCGGTAATGAATATAGGAGATTAGTTCAAGAAAACAGTTATACTGGGAGACTAATAAAAGAGTCTATGCATAAGGGACATTTACAGCCAGATTTTCTTACTACATCTATCGTTACTAGCATCTTGACAGTCAACCTTTCTCCGGACAAGCATTTAATTTTTGACGGCTATCCTCGCACCTTGGTGCAATCAGAAGAGCTGGAAGAAATGGTAGGTTTCTTTGAAAGGAAAGGTGTAAAAATAATTTACATAGAATTAAGTAAAGATGAAGCGATGAAGCGAAATTTACTGCGGGGTAGAGCCGATGACACCAAAGAGGGAATAGAAAAAAGGTTCAACGAATATGTTACAAAGGTGATACCCTCAATGGATTATTTTAAAAAGAAAGCCGGCTACACTATATATACAATTAACGGCGAGCAGAGCATTGATGCTGTGCATAGAGATATAATTAAATCCCTTAATTTCTAATATGAAAGAAGACAAAATTGTAATTTCTCTAGGAGGATCCCTAGTAGTGCCGGACGATATTGATATTTTATTTCTTAGAGAATTCAAAACTTTAATCAGTGCCGAAGCGAATGCTGGGAAAAAAATTTTTATTATGACTGGAGGCGGAAAGATTGCCCGGGAATATCAAAAAATAGCAAAAGAAATATCCAATCCCACGGACGAGGATTTGGATTTGATAGGTATCCGGGCGCTTAATTTGAACGCGGAGCTTGTACGGGTACTGTTTAAAGATGTCCCGAACGTAGAGGCCCAAGTCCACGGGCGAACGAATCCTGGGGCTAGCACTGATACTGGATCGGTAAAATTAGCGTTAGAAAAGAATGCTAAGACAGTTATCAATCTCTCTAATACGGACTATGTTTACGATTCAGATCCGAAGACCAATCCAAATGCCAAGAAATTAGAAAATATATCGTGGGCTCTGTATAGAAGCATAATTCCAAAAAAATGGACGCCTGGACTTAATACTCCATTTGATCCCATTGCTTCTGAAATTGCAGAAAAAGAAGGAATTGAAGTGGTGATTATTAATGGAAAGCCACTTAATAATTTTGCAAAATACCTTAAGGGCGAAAAGTTCGCAGGCACTATAATAAAATGATAATAATTAAGACTAAAGAAGAAATAGAAA
>JACPXJ010000008.1 GCA_016196605.1 Candidatus Nomurabacteria bacterium
GCATTAAAGCGACAAGCTTTTGTTTGTTTGCTAAAAACTTGGGCAAAATTACTTCCTGAAACTCAACTCTATAGTCTATCGACCTCATATCTATCTTGCTAAGTTCAACCAAGGAATTTTCGCGGGAGGCTGAAGAGTAAATAACAGAGTCAGCTGCAGCCAAATTTGCATTCCACGGCAAAGCGTTTGCTTCTGTATTTGCTAAACTGGCAACACCTAAAAATAATTCTTTTATCATAAATAAAACGCGCGCAAAAATAGAGCGATTAAAAATTTCGGAGGGAAAAACCAAAAGAGGAAAATCCCTTCCTTACCTCACCGTTTCTGTAGAAACGGTGTAGGGGATGCTTGTTAATTTGAGCTTGCGAAAATCAAGCTCGCTTATATTGCGGTGGAAGTACCGCGGCTTGCTCCAACTAACGTCGGAACAGTTCTAGCATCTCTTGTTTGTCAATAACACGAAAGTATACCATATCATTTCGTGTGCTACAATTAAATTTGTGAAACTCGATTTAATAAAGAGGGGCTACCTTACTATTGCAATAGTTTCCGGCCTTACTTTTATATTTTTTTCCTACTTAACCTCAAAAGAAATATTTAGTCAGTTTGATTTTGATACTACAGTTAAACTGCAAAATAAAATTTCGCGTGATTGGGATCCTGCATTTTCTTTCTTTTCGCTTTTAGGATCAGCTGAGATGGCGGGCGCTATCTGGCTGGTTCTTGTCGGCTGGGCTGTTTTAAAAAGATACTGGTTGACGGTACTTGGACTTGGACTGCTTGTTGCAACCCAAATTGCTGAAATTTTTGGGAAACTTTTACTTTACCATCCGGGACCGCCTTTTTTGTTTTTTCGGGGAGTATCAATAATTGACTTTCCCTCTCATTTTATACAAACCAACTATTCATACCCCTCGGGTCACGCAACAAGAAGCGCGTTTTTAATTTCATTCTTTTTTATTTTAATAACACTGAAAATGTCCGGTGCCAAAAAGTTGATTTTCCAGGCATTTCTAGTTATTTTCTTACTAATTATGGCTCTAACAAGAGTTTCCTTAGGAGAGCACTGGATAACTGACGTAATTGGAGGAGCGCTACTCGGAGTTTCAGGCGGAATAATTGCAGCAATAACCGTTCCGCTTAAAAAAAGGTCACAATCTGCTCATCCCGAACAATAGTTTTTAGGGGAACTTCCTGATTGGGAAATTTTGCGCCCGGACCGGAAATTTTTGCACCTTTTACGCCCGTTGCAAATTCAGTCCCAATTTTATTTGCAACGTCAGCTAGCGTAGCACCGTCGCTCATAATAAAAGGTCCGTCGTAGTCAATTTCGCCACCTTTAGTTAGATAGACCCTAGCAAATCCTAAAGTTTGCCAAATTGCTTCCCGTAATTCATCTAACCCTTTTCCGGTTTTTGCACTAACACCAAACGTAGGAAAATTCGTGCGTACACCTTTCAGGTGGACGCCTGTTTTACCAACATCGATTTTAACTTGAGCATCAGCGAACGTCAAGACAGATGTGTCTGTCTTATTCACAATATAAATTGCTTTTACATAAACTCGGTTTTGGGCAAACGCGTCAACCACTTTTTCTAAGGTAAACTTTTCTTTTAAAGTAATTTCTGCATTCTTGAAGCCAAATTCACTAGCAATTCCGCGAATCGTTTCGTCTGCTATTTCCTGCGCGACATTTTTTCGTATCTCAAGTCCTCCCTTAAGTTTCTTTTCAATTCTGATTTTTGGGCGATCTTCATTAACTCTTATTCCTGCTTTGGTTAACTCAGCTTCCATCTTTTCAAAATGACCCTCATGTCCGACATCAGTTATAAATACTAGTAAATCAGAGCCTCTTACAACAGACAAGACCTCACGACCACGTCCTTTTCCGCGTGATGCACCTTCAATAAGCCCTGGGACGTCAAGAATTTGAATATACGCGTTTTTATACTTCATCATGCCGGGAATAACCGTAACAGTAGTAAATGCGTAAGGAGCGACAGTCGAACGAGCATTAGTCAGGGCATTAAGAAGTGTTGATTTGCCAACGGAAGGGGCTCCAACTAAAACTATTGTCGCGTCTCCAGTTTTTTTGATTGCAAAACCGCCGCCTCCGCCGCCTTTAGCTCTCGAAGTTCGAGTAAATTGCTCGTCTTCAAGTTTTGCAATTCGGGCACGTAAAAGTCCAATATGACGCTCGGTGGCTTTGTGATAGGGCGTCTCGCGAATCTCTTTCTTAAGCTCTTCGATTCGTTGAGTAATATCCATAGGAATGGTACAATTGTACTCGCATTGCCCCCGTAGCTCAACGGATAGAGTACCTGTCTTCGGAACAGGTGGTGCGGGTTCGATTCCTGCCGGGGGCGCAACGTAAAGCCCGCCTCTGGCGGGCCACGTTGCAAGTTAATGTACACTGATTATTGGTTCACCGCGTGCGAACGTAGTGAGCTATACGCGGGCCGCTAGCTCAACTGGCAGAGCATCCCGCTCTTAACGGGAAGGTTTTGGGTTCGACTCCCAGGCGGCTCACAGATAGGGATTTCCCAGAAGGGTTGGAAATCTGGCTCTGGCTGGGAGGGGTCAGCCAAAGGTGGACAAAAAACGCAAAAATTTTAAAGAACTTTTGTTGTTTTCGTATGTTTATTCCAATTTGGCATATTACATAATGGAATATATCATATACTAAGGTTTGTTTCAATTATGAAAAAGTCTATCTTTTCACAGGATCATAAATATTTAATCAATCAACTCAAAAAAGCTCGAGTGGAAGTTGGTCTCGAACAGGAAGAAGTTGCTAGAGTACTCAGAAAAACGCAGTCTTATGTTTCTAAAATAGAATCAGGTCAAAGAAGAATTGATATTGTTCAATTAAAGCAATTTGCAAGACTTTATAAAAAGCCAATCAATTATTTTCTAAAATAAATATGAAATATTGTATTGAGTGTAGCCGTAATAAAGCGACTCAGGGAGATTTTTGTGACTCATGTTTCAAGGAAACAAAAATATGCCGTAGGTGTCAACAACGGAAAAGTATTTTTGAATTTGAAAAGAATCAGAAAAGTATTGCTGGTAAAGTATCAAGAAGGGGTGAATGTAGAGAGTGCCGCAAGTGGAAACGTCCTATACCCAAGAAAGCTAGAGAGGAATTTGAAAAAACAAACCAGCAGCCACCTATAGGTAAACCTTTTCATTGCCCCATTTGTGATAGAACGATAATCAGACAATATAAAAACGATGTCGTATTAGACCACGTTCATGATACTGGCGAAATAAGGGGTTGGATTTGTAGAATGTGCAACAACAGTATGGGCATGATGGAGGATGATGTGGTTATACTGAAACGAGCTATAAAATGGCTACAAGGTACTTTGCACGCCTCCTAGCTTCAGGCAGAAAGAATTGGAATAATCTATCTACAAAGATTCTGACCACTCTTATTTAAACATTTTTAAAATAGAGGTTCTTGCCTCAATCTTTCTTCAGCTATTTTACAATATTCAGAAGAGATATCTATTCCAATGAAATTTCTTTTATGAAGTCTAGCCATTTTACAAGTTGTCCCACTGCCACACATTGGATCAAACACTACATCACCAGGATTTGACCAACTTGTGATGTGGTCTTGCACTAATTTTTCTGGGAATATAGCAGGATGTTTATAAGCAATATCATCACTTGCAGAATGCCCCTTTCCAATTAGATATTCCCAGACATTTGTCCGTCTACCATACTTAGAATATCCAGCCCTTTTTAATTTTAATAGTGTACCATCATGCAGTCGTTTTGTGCCGTTGTCGCCATCACGCTCGTCTTTATTTTCCCTATCTTTGATAAGATTTATTGTCTTTGGTGTGCCTTTACTTAGCATAAACATATACTCAAAAGCCTGCCAGTATGTCTTGTTGTTGCCAACAGCACCTCGCGGAGTTTTAAGGTATATCATTGTGTCAAAAAGATTAAAACCTACTTGCTTAAAATATAGGGCTTGTCTAAAAGATGTTCCCGTTTCATCTCCTTTAATTGTTTGGTCTCCAACTATCCAAACTACAACTCCGCCTTTTTTCATAACTCTAAACAAACCATGCGCCATTCCTTCAAAATTAAACCGATAACCATTATAATTCCTCAACTCATCGTATGGAGGGGAAGTTACCACGAGATCAATTGAGTCCGGAGGCATTACTTTCATTACCTCTACTGCATCTCCGCAAATAATTTCGTTCATTCTGAAAATAAGAGGCTCCATGTTTTTGTTTGCTGGCTGTAATCGTATATGCCCCAGCTCTTTATAAAATTTCTTTAAGGTAGCTTCATGGTTATCTATTAATGCAACTACTTTCTGCCCATTTTCTGCTGTTTCCTGCTGACGAACCAAAACGACATCGCCATCGTTTATATTCTCATCAATCATGCTATTACCGACCACACGGAGAGCATAAACTTCTGACGAAGAAGGCACCTTGCTTTTAGGGACAGCGATAATTTCTTTGTTTTGAATTGCATCTATTGGTTGCCCGGCAGAAATACGACCTAAAATTGGAATTTGGACCATTATCTCGTCTTCAAAGACCTCTATGGACCTGGGAGAATTTTCTGTTTTTTTCAAATACCCTTGATCTTCGAGAGACTTTACATGATAGTGTGCAGTAGATACAGAAGAAAGACGCAGATATTTTTCAATCTCCTCTAGAGAGGGAGAGAAGCCCTTTTTTAGTTTGAAAGTTCTAATAAAATCTAAAACTTGTTTTTGCCGCTTCGTAAGCATATTGACTTTCGATTTTTATTCTATATACTTATAATAATTCGAAAGTGAATCGAAAGTCAAGTGGGTAATTTTATGAGCGGTAAAATAGGCAGAAACGATCCTTGTCCTTGCGGAAATGGCAAGAAATATAAAAAATGTCATCTATTAAGTGGTGCTCCTCTACTTAATATTCCCATGGTTACAAAAATAGAACCTACCCTAGAAACCGAGCGCATAAGACAAGAATTAGAAGCACAACAAATTGAAAGACGGGCAAAACTGGCTCAATTGGGTGTTTTTATTGACTTTGTAATCCCAATTCATTTTAAAGGTAAGAAGGTTTGGGCATTGGCAAGTCGTATGTATCCTTATCAAGAGGAAGATGAAACCTTCCACGAGTTTATTGTACATGTTTTAAAGCTCGAACTTGGTCGTGAATGGTGGGAAGCACAATTAAAATTGCCTGATGATAAACGTCACTTTATCTTTAGGTGTTTCATAAAACATTATGAGTGGAAAGATAAAAATGCAGTTGAAGCTAATAAATACGGAAAACTTTGGAGAGCAAAGCCAGATGGCTATTCCCGTGCTCTAATCTCACTAGCTTTTGATGTGTGTAGCCTCATACATGCAGTACATCTACCAGAAGTTTTTCTTAAAAAACTGAAAGACTATGATGGATACCAAAGTGTCAGATATGAAATTGCCATAGCCGCCATGTTCGCTCGAATGGGTTATAAAATAAAATTCCTGGACGAAGAATTTATAGGTCAAAAAACTCAACCAAAACATTCTGAGTTTATATCCACAAATCCTGAGACTAAAGAAGAAATTGCTATCGAGGTTAAAAGTAAGGAGAGAAAAGGAATTTTACACAGAAAGGGTGAATTTAATAAAGAAAAAGAATTCCGCTCTAGCATATCAAAACTATATCGACATGCATTAAAGCAAAAACCATCTGATAAACCTTTTATTGTATTTATTGATATGAATTTGCCACTCTCACAAGGGGTTCATCCAAAAGACAATTTGTGGGTTCAGGCAGTTACAAGGATGCGCGACAATGCTGCCTTTTCAACAAAAGGAAAGCCATCTCCTACAAACGCAATCGTATTTACTAATTATTCATATCACTATGGAACTGATGAAGAAACTGGTAGTGGTGAATGGTTACTCGAGAAAAGTGGAAATGCAGAAATTCTTATTCAATCACCAGATTTTGGCGACAAATTTATGGCGGTCTTACATAGATATGGGAATGTACCTAATATCGATATGACAATAGAAACTTAAACGATAAATGGTGGAAATTGGCCAATTGTTCTAAGTTCTTGGAGAAGCAGCTCTGCCGCCCCCGCTCACTCCAGGATAATTTACTTTTAGGAGGGCTCCCGTCAGATAAAATTACTTTTCTAAAGGATTCTTCTAAAACTTTTGGATAGGGAGCCCGGCAAACACGTTTCTTGACAAAAGGAAACGTTTTGTGGCATTGTTGAAAGTGGCAATATTCGATGAAAAAAGCTGCCTATCTTACCAAGACAAGCTCCGCTTATTTAATTACTTTCTTCACAATCGCTCCTCTGACAATTCTAATCAGCGTTTTATCTCTTATCTCGTTAAATCATAGCGTGGAGACTCCCAAAGTGCTTGGAACACAGACCACTCTGCCTGCGCAGGCAGGTTTACTTGAAAATCCGCACTTTGGAATACAAGTCTACGCGGCTTTGCCTAACAGCCAGCCCGTAGTTTCCTACGGCGCAGTTGCCGCCGACGGCCGTGTTGAGATGATACGACAATATCTGGATCGTTATAATTCGCCGCTTGAACCGCATGCACAATTACTCGTACAAGTCTCAGACCAGTATGGACTAGACTTTAGAATCCTAACAGCAATTGCCCAACAAGAATCAAATCTTTGTAAGAAATCTCCGGAAGGAACGTATAACTGTTGGGGGTGGGGGATTCATAGTAAAGGAACGCTCGGCTTTTCTGATTACCCCACGGCAATACGAACTGTCGGGCAAGGGATAAAAGAAGATTATTTAGACAAAGGATATGACACGGTAGATAAGATGATGGAGAAATACACCCCGCTATCCAACGGCTCGTGGGCATTCGGCGTAACCCAGTTCATTTCCCAAATGGAGTAATTCAGCCTCAAATTTCACTCTTTCACTAGTTTTTGCCCAATTTTATTCGGGGACTTGACAAGATGTAATTTCTATGCTAGTATTCTTTTTAGATCCTGAGGTTTCTAGCCTTGTGCTTAGATTACTTTAGGATTTTTTGTTCCTCAAAGCCGAAAGGCTCAGAGGAACGTTAGTCCCGAAAGTTCGAAAGAACTTGAGGGGCACTTGCTCGACAATTCCGAAAGGAAATGTTGAGCACTAAGCCTTGAACTTTCCGAAAGGAAAATTTGAGGCACCGAGGTCTGCAAAGTTCGCAAGGACCGAGTAGACCACCAAGTCCCAAAAGTCCGAAAGGACCCAAAGGGACACAATTAAAAAAGCGCCTCTTTGGAGGCGCTTTTTTTGTGCAATTTTAATGTGGGCACTAAAGACGGTGGTTGGAACCCCGTCTTTGAGAGCCTCACCCGATTATAGATAGAAAAATCCTCTAAATTTGGTATAATTAGAGAATGTATAACTGGTCTACTGATGAAGAAAAGTTTAAAAAAAGTAACCCTAAAAAGTATAAACTGTGGAGAATAACACAACTTATAAATTATGGTTTAGATGGGGAAAAGCTAGATAGGGAGGAGGTTAAGAAAGCCTGGCCTAAAATCAAAGATGCTCTTGATCCATACAAGGCAAGAGCAATAGAATTTCTCTTATGGCAAAAAGTATACTCACTTCCAAACAACTTGACTTTTTGGAACTGGTTTCCAAAGACAAACAAATAACCAATCGTTTCTATTTTACTGGTGGGACAGCACTGGCTGAATTTTACCTGCAACATCGTTTTTCAGAAGATATTGATTTATTTACAGAGAAAGAAGAAGTCGATCAAACTCTTATTGATGCATTCCTAAAAAAGGTTTCACTTAAACTTCCTATTGTAGAAATCAAGAAGAGCCAGTTTTTAGGACTCTTTAGTTACCTTTTAGTATTTAAAGCTGGTGAAAACTTAAAGGTTGATTTTAATTATTACCCTTTTCTTAGAATTAATAAAGGAACAAAATTTAATAATCTAGAGGTAGACAGTATCTATGATATTGCTGTTAATAAGGTTCAAACTATGTTTACCAGAACACGTGGCAGAGATTTTATTGACCTTTACTACCTAATGAAAACCTCCGATTATTCTTTAGATAAGTTAATTTTAGACTCTAAGGCTAAATTTGATTGGGACATAGATAAGGTAACCCTAGTCAGTCAGTTTGTTAAGGTAAAAGAGTTAGCTGATTTTCCAACTATGCTTGTTCCCTTTGATAAAAAAGATATGGAAAAATTCTTTCTAGACCTTGCCAAATCCCTAGAAAGCGGGATATTTAAATAGTCTAATTCTACAGGTGAATAACTCCTCTCTCCATGATGCTATTCCATAGAAAACTTGCGATTATAGATGAAAAATTCTTTGGGAAGGCAGCTTAAATATTTTAAAGATGTCTCTAATAGTTTTTAGGAAAGGTGTTTCTTCTCCTCTTTCAAATCTGGCATACCAATTTGTACTTAAGTCCGTTTTTTCAGCAACCTGTTTCTGAGTAAGACCAAGTTTCTCTCGTGCTTCTTTTAAAGTTTTCCCAAGTTTTACATCACCCATACGGATAGTATACCACTTTTAAAGAAATAAATAAACTATGGGCTAGAGTATGGCGATGGATGTAGGAATTGTAAGAAATTACTATCTTTAACTGAGATTGATTCCTGCTTGGTTCACAGGAGGAGTCTGTGGAGACAGGTTGGGATTATTGTAGCCTGCTCTATACATGTCTGCCAGACAATTTAAGAATCTAATATGATCAAATTCACTCATGGGATTACCTCCAAAACCCCCTTTTAAGCGACCATTAGTAAATTCAGTTACTGTAGACTGTACTATCATAAGCTCCCGTAGGGAATCCTGATCAGTATTTTCTATCTTTACACTCCTTTTATTGTATTTTATTTCGTAAGTTGTTCTTGAGGTATTAATTCCTACAGGTTCTACAACCACCTGTACCGCTCTGGAACGCAAATTTGCCCCATTTTTGAGAGTCTCAGTGTAATCAACAAAACCAGACATACCAATTCTCCAGACATCAGCACCTAAAAAATGTTTATAAAATTCTCCAAGCCTTTCATCAATTCTACCTAGCCTATTATCAGGTTTACCGAAATAAACAAATCTAGTGTTTTCCTCTGTATCGTCCTCGTAGATTCCTCCCCTAGGCCATGGGTTGTTAAATCTTGGTAAATCTAAATCATCAATTGAATCAAAAAATAAAGCATAACCCTCTTCTACAGTTTGTTCAGTTTGCCTTTTTTGTTCTTCGGCAAGTTGAGCTGCTTTTTCTCTCCATTGTCCTAGCGAACCTTCTCTATCTGGTGCTGCCATATTTGCCCTGATTGTAGATAAAAGAGCATATCTTGTCAACTTATAGCAAATTCTTATTGTAAATTCTTACGTTTTGTGCTATTTTTCTCCTAGCTGTTCTTAATATGACAAAAGGTGAAACAGAACCAACAGGGCATGAGCTAAAACAAATTACCCCTAGATTAATCGAGGATACTGCC
>JACPXJ010000027.1 GCA_016196605.1 Candidatus Nomurabacteria bacterium
CCGAAAAAGAAACGATGGTTGATTTGATTGGTCAGCACAAAAAAGTAAAAGTTTTTGAGCACGAATATCAAAATCATTACGGCGGCAAAGGTTCAAAAAAAGGAACGAAAGAATATTTATTTTATTGCTATGAATAAATTCAAACACTTCAAACAACTTTATCAGGATAATAAATTTGATGTTCTTCTAAAAGAAGACGGCAGTATTTACTGGCTTAAACTTCGCTCAATTTCAAGAAAAGAGCTTTTGGTTGAATTTTGCACGCTCGCGAAAATTGACTGTTCAAATGTTAGGGGTACAGCACTTTTTGAGCATATTTACGAGGCAAAACCATCAGAGGAGCTACTAGATAAATTCATAGCTCAAAAATACCTTGCCGAGAGGTCGGAGAGGAAAGCGAATGAAACCACTCTTGTATCCGAACTTTACAAGATGAAAGTTTTTGATTGGGGCGGCTTGTATCAAAACAACCTTGAAAAAACAATAGTTGATAACTATATCAAGAAAATTCGCAGCTTCGATTTGCTCAATGAAAAAATCGAGAATGAAATCCACGACAGTATGCGTGGCTATGTTCAATCGTCTTGGTATAACCACTGGACTTCAATTTTGATTGAGGACATTTTCAAGGATCATAAAAAAGTTACACCCACGGTCGGGTTAATCAAAAAAGTCGATTTTTTCATTGGCGATATTCCATTTGATTTGAAGGTTACTTACTTTCCAGAGGGGTTTATGACGGCAAGTAGGAAGGCGGGCGGCTTGCCAACCGAATTACAGGTTTTGAAACGCTTTGTAAAAACGCTTGGCATTAAATATAACCGCGAACAAAAAGACAAAGCCCTATTTGCGGAATTACTAGCACGAGTTGAAGAAAGCCAAAAACCGGAAGCGAAAAAGTTTATTGCGGAATTTAGGAAAACGAGGTGGTCAATGATTCAAAGAGTCATAAAAGAACCGCAGAAGCTCATAAAGTGGCTCTATGAGGAGCAAGGCGAGCGGCGTTTTGACGCGGCAAACCGCTTATTCTTGGTGCTCATTGATAAAAATAATCTTGAGGAAAGTTGGAAGATGAAAAGAAACCTTGATCTGTTAAAGGATACTATCAACGGCCATCTTGATAAATTCAACGGTAAGGAAGCCGAGAAATTAAAAATAGAATTTGACTGGATGGACGGCAAAAGATATGCAGCTCTTTCGGATGTAATTTTTGTTATCAAAGACTTATGAAACTCAAAAAATTCAGAATTAAACATTACAAATCAATCGCGGATAGCGGCGATTGTTATTTGACGGATACAATATCTATTCTTGCCGGTAAGAACGAATCCGGTAAAACTTCAATTCTTGAAGCATTGGAAGATTTTGATACGGATAGAAAGATAAGGGAAAACGCAAAACCGATAAAATCACCCGATGAAAAACCAGAAATTTCTATAACTTTTATTGTTGAGAAAGACACCATTAAAGAAATTTTGCAGGAAATCAGTAGCTCGCTAAAAGCAACTGCGGATATTGAGCTTGAAGTTATAAAAACATTTCCCGACGAATATACTTTTAGCAATAACACATTAGAGAACGAAATTTTTGGTGGCAAAGAGATTGAGAAAACTCAAAAATCTATCAGGGATAAATGGGGTAAAATCAAATCCCTACATGAGAAATATCCGGCATTGGGCGGCAGTTTATTTGACTTTGATTTTACAAATTTTGCTAACGAAAAAACACTTTTTACCAATTTCAAAAATGCCACAACGCCAAATATTCCGCAAATTGACGAGAAGGACCGTGACAATTTTTCAAAATTCCTCACCGAAGTAGAGACAGAAATAAATAATCTTGAAAGCTTTTTTGCCACCAAAACAAAATTTTTTAATGCTCTCAAAAAGTGGATACCAAATTTTATTCTTTTCAATTCATTTGATGATGTGTTTCCAAATAAAATTCCGTTTGCTGAACTTGAAACAAATGAGTGGATAAAAGACCTTTCAGTTATCAGTGATTTAGATGTTACGACTATCAAAAATTCAACTGATCGTGATAAACATAAACATAAAAAAGATGTAAATGTTACTCTCAACAAAGACTACGAAAAATTTTGGACACAGGATATTTCTAACTTAAGCATTGATTGGGACTCTCAATTTCTTTATTTTTGGATTGAAGAAGATGACTACCCTTATGAGCCGAGCTTGCGGAGCAAGGGGCGACAATGGCACCTCGCTTTTTATGTCAAGGTTTCTGCTCGCGCAAATGAAAATGTGCCAAACATTATTTTGATTGACGAGCCGGGATTATTTCTGCACGCAAAAGCGCAAGAAGACATATTGAGCCAATTGGAAGATTCCGCGAAAGAAGTCCAGTTAATTTTTTGCACTCATTCGCCGTATCTTTTGGAAGCCGACAAACTAAATCGTGTAAGATTGGTTCACCGCACCAAAAAAGCAGGGACGCGCATTGAAAACAAAGTTCACGCTTTAGCCGACAAAGAAACCCTTACTCCGATTATGACGGCAATTGGACTTGAATTGAACGCTGGAATTTCATCGTTAGATAAAGTAAATAATATTATTGTGGAGGGCCCTTCCGATGTTTATTATCTCAATGCTTTCAAAAAAATTCTCAACAAAAACAACGTGAACTTTGTTTTTGGAGGTGGTGCAGGAAATATGCCGTTTGTCGGCACAATTTTGCATGGCTGGGGTGGAAAGGTTATTTATCTTTACGATAACGATCAAGGCAAGAAAGACGGCGAGAAAAACTTAAAAGATAATTGGTTGGTGACAAAAGATTTAATTCTATCCGTTTTGAATACGGCAGGAAGTATTGAGGATATTTTCTCGCCGTCAAACTTCAAGGAATTTGTGCTTGGCGACGCGAATAAAACCTATTCCGAATCAAACTCGGAACATGTTAAAAAAAGTAAATTGGATAAGGTTTTACTCGCAAAGAAATTTTTGGAAACTTGCCAAAATGGAACTTCAATCAATTTGGATAAAACGACAATGGACAATATAACCAAATTGATTGAGAATAGACCCACTGCACAATTATCTTGATGACAGAGCATGATCAAGAGGTTCCCCGATCTTGCTACGCCATCACGAAGTTGCGCAGTCCGGCTACATTTTTAATGATAAGGTTGTACCTCCCTATCGGGTTTCGAAACCG
>JACPXJ010000028.1 GCA_016196605.1 Candidatus Nomurabacteria bacterium
AAAGAGATTACTCCAAATAAAATAATCAAATGTAAGTTTACAAACAAAAAAGACCTCAAAAACACTCCGAAAACAAAACCGAAGCAAATTGAGTGAAAAACTTTATCCTGCATTTTTTAAATCTACCGGCGCCCCGAGGGCATTACTTGTGGCAATGAGATCGGCGCGGTCGTTGTACTTATCTTCGTTGTGTCCCTTTACGTAAGTCCACTTGGGTTTCAATTCCTGCACGAGAGAATATAGTTCTTCCCACAGTTCACGGTTAACAACCGGTTTTTTGGCGGCGTTGCGCCAATTATTTTTCTGCCAGTTATGTATCCATTCCGTGATTCCTAAAATCACATATTTAGAATCAGAAACAATCTCGATATCACTCTTAGCTAGGCAAGACCTAGCTAAAATGTATTTAAAAGCTTCTATCGGCGCGGTCAGCTCCATTTGATTGTTAGTTGCGTGATCTTTTCGGCCGCCAATTTCCAGGACCCCCTCCTCGCTCCTCCCCCTTAACAAGGGGGAGGCTGGGTAAGGGTGAATTAAGATGACCGCGCCCCATCCTGCCTTTCCCGGATTGCCCCTTGCCGACCCATCAGTATAAATTTTTATTTTTTTTTCATTTTTCAACATATGTCATGAATTCTTAATCTTAATTCCTCGCGGCCGCGAAAGCGAGAGAGGTCGAAAGTGGCGAGCAGATTTACAGGAAGGCCCTCGGATAAGACAGGCTTAAAGGAATCAACACCGGAAAAGAAAGAGACTGCTTTGGCTTTTTTCTGATTGCCATCCGAAAAAATAATTTCTAAATGCTCGCCGGATCCATTTTTGCCGAATTTTTTTATTTTTTCTATTCTTGCGCTCTCAAAAAGAAAAACTGGCTTAGGATTGCCCGTTCCGAAAGGCGCAAGGCGATCTATATCCATCCAGCTTTTCATGTTAATCATACCTAAATCGCCAACAAAATCGCTCCTCAAGGCCGGACCTTGGACTCCACCTGATATTTCTTTTGGGTCCGACCTTTTCCCGCTCTTGACTTCACCAAAAGTCACGGTTAGCGCCTCTTCTAAAAAATGTATCTTTTCGCTATGCACAGTAAATCCGCCGGCGAGTTCATGGCCACCAAAATCCAGAAATGATTCTTTCGTTCCCGCCATCAGATCGACAATGGAAACACTTCCATCGCTCCGGCAAGAACCCTTGATACAGTCATTTTCATCCTTTCCCCAGACAAAGACCGGCTTTTGGTATTGATCGCAAATTTTTCCGGCGACAAGACCGAGAATACCGACCCGCCAATTGGGATTACCTATGACTATTACGTCTTTTTTATCTAATTTAAGAAGCGTCTTATGAACTTCATGCATAATTCCAGTAACGATGGTTTTTCGATCGTTATTTATTTTTGCCAGATGATCCGATAGCCTGCCTGCCTCCACCTCATCACTTGTAGCAAGAAGCTCATATGCCCGCATCGGATCATCCATCCGGGACGCGGCATTAAGCCGAGGAACAACCATAAACCCCACGTCGTCTTCAGAAAGATATCGCTGGTCTATATTTATCTTGGCGAGAAGTTTTTGTAGCCCTGGCCGCGGAGATTTGCGCAGAACTCTCATGCCAAAGTGAGCTATCGCCCTGTTTTCTCCAATCAAAGGCACCATATCGGAAAGAGTGGCAAGCCCGGCCATATCTAGCATCCATTTTTCCGTACCACTCTTAATTTTATAATATTCGCCATATTTTTTTACAAATCCCTGCATAAATTTAAACATGACTCCGGCGCCGCAGAGCATTTTCTCCGGATAATCATCTGTTTTGGGATTTAGAATTGCATTAGCCCTGGGCAGATCGAAGGCAGGCCCGCCGCCGCTCATGATTTGGCGTGGCAAGTGATGATCGGTGATTATCACATCAATACCATTCTTGTTTGCCTCTGCCACTTCCGCCACTGCTGTAATACCTAGATCAATAGTTATCAAAAGTTTTACATCTGACGAGACAAATTGCTTTATGGCTTCTAAATTAAGTCCATATCCTTCGGAATTTCTTTGCGGTATATAAACTTCATAATTTTTGTAGTTTATTTTTTTGAATAAATCACTTAAAATGACCGCCCCGGGAATGCCATCACAATCATAATCAGCATAAATAATTATTTTTTCTTTGTTTTTTATGCCATCGTATAAACGAGTGCAAGCCCTATTCATGTCTTTCATCAAAAATGGATCATGCAGATCGCGTTCGTAATTTGGGTTTAAAAAAATTTCAGCCTGGTCTTCGCTCAAAATGTTCCGTTTTTCTAAAAGGGTCCGCAATAATTCCCCATACTTTTGCATAACTAGAATTCTAGCATATAATGAATATATGAAGAACGACTGTATCTTTTGTAAGATAGTGAAGAGAGAAATTCCAGCGCATAAACTCCATGAGGATACAGAAACTCTGGCTTTTTTGGACATCAATCCGGTCAATATCGGCCACGCGCTGGTTATCCCGAAGAAACATTTTCCAAACATTTACGAAATTCCGGAAGAAACTCTCCTGCATGTCATAAAAACCGTTAAAAAGATTTCACATGCCGTAAAAAAAGGATTAAAAGCCGACGGCATCAATGTGACCATGAATAATGACCCGGCCGCCGGCCAAATAGTTTTCCACGCCCATATTCATATCATTCCGAGACATATCAATGACGGCTTTAGCCACTGGCGCGGCAAACGAGGTTATCAAGAGGGAGAAAAAGAAGCCGTCGTCCAAAAAATCACCCAAGCGCTTTGATTGTTAAACACCGAGTGTTTAACAATTGTTTACTATAGTGACGACCGTCAGTATAGTAAACAATTAAAATGTATAATTGATCTGTTACTTTAAAGCCTCAATGCCGGGAAGAGTTCCATTGGCCAAGAAGTCGAGAGTCGCGCCGCCGCCAGTGGAAACAAATAAGTTAGGTTTTAGCTTATAGCTTTTAGGTTCTAATGAAGATAAAACAGATACGAGATCTCCCCCGCCGATGATACTTTTTGCTTTCGAGTCTGCAACCAGCTGAAGAGCTTTTTTGGTCGTTCCGCCGCCCCCTGCTTCGTATTTGCCGAGCGGGCCGTTCCAGAGGATGAGTTCCGCTTCTTTGATAAAGGGCTCGAGGGTGCTTAATGTTTCTTCTCCGACATCAAGAATAATGTCATCCTTGCCAACCTGACTTACTTTCTTATTGATCAACTTTCCGTCAGACTGCGTCAAGACGTCAATAGGCGCTATCAACTTTTTATTCTGCAAAAGTTCTTCAATGCCAAAATCTTCATCGCTCTTCAAAGATTTTCCAACTTCGTAGCCGCGAGCTTTCAAAAAATCGTTGGAGAGGGCGCCGCCAACAAAAACATGGTCGGCAAGATCCAAATATTTTTTTATTAGCGGCAATTTGGTGGCAAATTTTGCGCCGCCTAGAATAAAGAGAAAGGGACGCTTCGGATTTTCGAAAGCCTGTGAAAGATTTTTAATTTCCTCTTCAAGTTGAAAGCCGGCATAGCTTGGGAGTAATTTTGGCAGGAGAACAATCGATGCATCCTCGCGGTGATCCACCGGAAAAGATTCGTTTACATAAATATCCGCGAGCGCCGCCAGTTTTTTGGCGAAATCAGCGCTTCCTCCTTTTTCACCCGGATCGTTTCGCAAATTCTCAAGCAGGATTACATCTCCGCCTTTCATCTTTTTTACTGCTTCGATAACTGCTTCACCCGTAATCTCCGGTATAAAGGTAATTTTAGTGAATTTGTCTAAGGCGTCAGCCACCGGCGCGGCGGTTTCCCCACCCTTGCCTAGGTGCGTTATCAAAATTATTTTGGCGCCTTTTTTTTGTAAAAAATCTATTGTCGGGAGCGTTTTCTTTATTCTAAAATCATCTGCTACAGTACCTCCTTTAATCGGTAAATTGAAATCCACCCGAACCATTACGGTCTTGCCTTTTATATCTTTTATCTGCTTGATGCTTCGCATATTTTGATTATTTCTATGAATTTTTTCGCATCCAGGCTGGCTTTTCCCGCCAAAAGTCCGTCTACGCCTCCATTTTTAAAAAAATCTCCTGCATCTTTTTCACTTACCGAACCGCCATAAACAATCCGGATTTTAGACGCTTCGGCGCCAAATTTGTCAGAAATTATTTTTCGGATGAAAATAGTCATTTCCAGCGAATCAGCCGGCGTGGCATCATGACGATTGGGCGTGCTGGAAATCGCCCAAACCGGCTCGTAGGCAATCACCACCTTATGAATCAGATCTTTTTTTACTCCATCTAAACATTCAGCCAGTTGATTCTTAACGGAATTGAAATAACTATGATTTGCGTCACGCATAGTTTCTCCGACACAAAGTATCGGTCGGAGCCCTGCCGTAAGAGACGCTTTTATTTTTTTATTTACCTCCCCATTTGTTTCCCCTCCCGCACGCCTTTCAGAGTGGCCAAGAATTACATATCTTCCCCCGATGTTATATACCATTTCCCCGGAAATTTCTCCGGTAAAGGGGCCGCCCTCTCCCCAAAATGCGTCCTGCGCTCCCAGAAGTATTTTCCGGGAAAATTTCCTTAGTTTCGCTAAATACAGGGATGGCGGACAGATCACTATCGCCGTTCTTTTCACAAGAGAAACAGACTTGATGATATGCTGAAATAATTTTTCAGCTTCTTTAGATGTAAGCGGGTTCATTTTCCAATTAGCGATGATTATTTTATTTTTCCCGGCTTGCATAAAAACATTGTATCATATAATTATCTATTACTCGCTTTCTCCCCAACTATCGATAACCCATCCGCCGGAAGGACCGCTGGAAAAGGCGGCACTAATGAGTCCCTGCTCGTAATTTATGATGGCGTTGTTTGAGAGAGAAATAGTTCTTGCGGTAATCTGCTTGACCTGGGCGCTGTTGCCTAACTGAATTGTCCCGTTCGGAGCGTAGAGAATAACGGCTGTGGCATTGTTTGACAGCACCACTGCGCTGCCGGAACTACTTGTCGAAAGCAGTATAACGTAACTTTCCGCAGCGCCAGAACCGTAAAAATCTGAACCGTTTGAGAGTGTAGAAACACCATCAACAATAATGATACTGTCTCCGGAACCGTATTGAGGAGCCAGTCGAACGATGGAATTATTGGAAAGCGTAAGATTACCGGTAATCCATAACGTGCCATTAACCGTCAATTCGGCACTGTTGGATAAAGTAAGGTTCCCCTGAATTTTTTTAGGGCCTAAAAAATTTCCCGTGCCGGAAAGAGTCTGACTGCCGATTGTACCCTCTGCCGCCGCTTCGTCCTTCCACGTTGTGATCTGATCGTCGGAAATAGGAAAATCTTCCGAAGAGACACCAGTTTGAGTTTGCCCGCCGACATTAACACCCGATACAGTGCCTACGGCAAAAGCGTCACCTGTAATAAATGAGCCGTTGGAGCCGGAAATGTCGCTATTAGAATATACATTGCCATTAACCCCGGCGTTATTAGATAACTGGAATCCTCCCTGGCCGACTTGGATGCCGTAATGGAAAGAAATACCGACACCGGCAGAAAGCGTAATGTTTGTTTTTCGCTCATAACTTGAAACATCTCCGAGAGATATAATTTGTTTGGTACTGGTATCAACATCAGTAATAGTAGTTGTGGCTTCATTGAGATCTAATGTGATTGTCTCATTCGTTCCTATCGCCATACCGTTTTTTATTCGATAAATGGCATCTTCGCTTCCGGATTCTGCCAGGAAATAAGACTGTTTGGAATTTAAATTCATGTTTGCGCTTCTGAAATCCCGTATGGAAGGAATTGCTAGCCCGGAAATTATGGCGAGAGAAATAAATAAGAAAAAAATGACAGATATAAGCATCGCTGCGCCGGCTTGATTATTTATTTTTCTTTTAATTTTATTTTCCATTACTTTTTTCTAATTATAACTTCCACGCAAAACAACTGTATCGTAAAAATCAGCTGTGCGATTTAATGCATCATTTGTGGATCGTACAGTTAAAAGTATTTTTATGGCTTTTCCGGAGACGGTAGTTATTTGTGTAAAAGATAGACCAGCCACAGCTACATTGGGTAGATTCAAATTGCCTGTAAGGGCCGCGTTCTCGAGAAGCTGAATATCCGAACCAGAGAGAAGAAATTGCACCGTTTCATCTGCCCCAGAAAAAATATCCGTGGTATTGAGAGTTAAGTCAGAAGCGCTGATGGCGCTTATGTCATAGGCCTGCCTCATTTCCCGAGAAATCCTTTCCATAATGACTCCTCCCTGGGTTAAATCCCTCTGGATAGAAGTCTCTTTAAACGTCTTAGTCATAATAATCATAGAATCAATAACTACTATAGAAATTACAAGAAAAAAAGACATATAGAAAAGAAGTTCCAGGATTGCGTAACCTTTTTGCCAATTTTTAAGTTCTAATTTTAGAATTTTCATTAATTTTTATTCGGAAAAAATATCTGTCACATAGAATTTTAAATTTTTACTTACCGCTGTGGTCCCTTCCGCCCAGGACACTGCCACGGTAACTAATTTTGTTCCAGCGTCGTCCGTACCGGCAGAAGATATATCTTCCGTGACATTATCCCGGTTAACATTGCTTATGGTGACAGTGCGAATAAAGATTCCCACCGTATTCGGAGTAGACGAAAGAGTCCATGTTGCTCCCGAAAAAAGCGGATAGTAGCTTGTGGCGGGAGTTAAAGAAGAAATATTATCCCATGCATTATCCCTCAATATGCGCACTGCTTCAGCTCCCTCCTCCAGAAGGAATGCCGCCTCTGCTGTATGAAGTGCCTGCCGGGAAACATATATGGACTTTTGAGCCACCAGCATGGCGGCTAAAATAGAAGCAGTAATAATGGAAGCGGCTACCAGCACTTCTACTACCATGAACCCTTTTTTTGAAAAAATTTTCATCTTAACGATTAATCTGTACTTGCTACACCGGTGGCGTAAATTGTAATTATTTTTGAGTAATCGGAAGTGGAAACAGTAATCATGCCGGTAGCGGATGGTATTCCGTAAAGTCGACTAAAATACATATTTCCCGATGCGCCGGAAACGCCGCCCAAGGCGACATTATTGATTGAGGCAGGCGCTGTGATACTTACAATCTCATTGTCTCCGGCCGAAGCAGAATAGACTTTTCCTTTAAAAATTACTATCCTGTCGAATTCGAAATGCACTCCGTATTCAGAAGAATTTAATGAGGAAAGAGTTTCCGCGCGAGCTTTATCAATAGAGGAAAGAATATCAGAAACTGCGCTTTTTAAGACCTGACTTTCTCGCGTCTTTGAAAATTGCGGAACAACAATCGCAAGCAAGATGACTAATATCGCGAGCACCACCAATAATTCAATAGCGGTGATCCCTTTTTTGTAAAAAAAATTTGTTAAAATCATTTTATTTAATACTGCCTAAAATAGAATAAAGAGGAGAAATCATGGAAATAGCGAAAAATCCGACTCCGGCGCCTATTACAATCATTAAAATCGGTTCAATGATGATGGAAAGATTTTTAGTCTTGTTTTCAATCTCATTTTCATAAAAAACGGCAATCTCCAGAAGCATGTCCGACAACTTTCCGGTTTCTTCTCCGACCTGCACCATTTCTGTCATCATTACAGGGTAGAGATTGTTGTACTCCCCGAAAACCTTTGAGAATGGAGCGCCTTTTTCGATTGCAACTCTTACTTCTTTTAAAACTTTTTTGTAATAAATATTTTGGACGACATCTTCGGCTATTTCCACCGCGCGCATGATCGAAACTCCGGAGGCAAGAAGCGAGGACACGGTGCGGGCGGTGCGGGCGGTGTTTAGTTCTTTGCTGATCTTGCCGATAACCGGAAGCTTGAGAACAACATAATGAACGTACTTGGACATAAACTTGGCGGAAAAGAGGGAGAAAAGTCCGAAAGCGGAACTTGCGATTATCACAAAAGCAAGTATCAGATGATTTGAAAAGAAGTTGCCGATAAAAATGAGAACCCGCGTGGAGGCAGGCAACACAACCCCGAGCTCCCTAAAAGTGCTCGCCAGAGTCGGCACGACAAAAGCAAACATAAGCACACCGATCAAAATCATCGCCGACATTATTATCCCCGGATAAATGAGCGCCCCGTGTATTTTCCTGGAGAGAGAGTGCATCTTGTCTAAATTTTGCCCGATATCAGACAAAGCGTTGGCTAGATTGCCGGACTCTTCGCCGGAGCGGGTGACGGAGATAAAGAGTTTTGAAAAAACCTTCGGAAATTTTGCAAGCCCCGTCGAAAAACTCTCGCCCGCGTTTATGTCGTCGGTAAGGGATGTCAAAATTTTCCTGAGAGCTGGATTTTTAGTCTGTTTTTCCAGAACTGACAATGCCCGGGCGAGCGAAAGCCCGGCTCGGAGCATTCCGCTTAGGTTTTTGGTGAAAATTATCTGGTCATTGACGCTCACTCTTGCGAAAATGTCCTCGATCTTTGTCATCCGGTCGAAGATGTTTTCTTTCTTCTCCCTGACTGATATCGGAACATACCCGCGCCCCCGAAGCTCGGCGGCCAGCGCAAAACGATCAAAGGAATTAAGAATTCCTTCCACAATAACCCCCTCCTTCGATTTTGCCTTATAAGTAAAAAGCATATCTGTCGACTTTTTATTTAACTATCAATTTCAAACCTAGACCGCTTGTAACTTTTTGAAGAAAAGACAGAGTTGGATTTATTCTTCCAGACTCAAAACGGGCTAGCGCTGATTGATCAACACCAATTTTTTGAGCAAGTTCTTTTTGAGTCAAATTCTTTTTTGATCTTGCATCTATGAGTGCTCTAATAATTCGGAATTCGAACTCCAAATCATCATAAGCCTTTTTAACCCCCGGTCTTTTAAATGCCTCTTTTTTTAAATCCGCTAGGGTGATATATTTTTTACGTTCTTTCATATAACCAATATAACATACTTGTTATATTAAATGCAAGCTTTTTTCTCTATTGATGGCAACAGCAATATCTTTTTTTGATAATTTCTGTTTTTGCTTAATTATTGCATGCAATAAAAATATTTGATTTTGGTAAAAAACATAGAATATTCTCACGTTTTGAACAGTTTTTATCCTTAACTCATAAATACTTTTAGTTATTTTCTTACTATATGGCATTCTGATCTCATGTCCTTTATCTTCCAATAAATCAAGAACTCTCAACACTTCTGCTTGGCTATGCTCGTCAAGATTTTTTATAAAATCCCTGATGTCCCCATGTATAAGATTGATTTTCATTTATAAATTTATATTTTTGAAATAGTTTTCCTACTCCGAAACCACCCGGAATACTTCTTCTAAAGTCGTCATGCCGAGAGCCGCCTGGAACACTCCGTCTTCGAGCATGGTCATCATCCCTTCTTTTTTTGCCTGTATTTCTATTTCATCCTGCGAACTGCCCTTTATCATCATTTCCTTAATCGAGGCAGTTACTTTAAGGACTTCATGGATGCCCACGCGATTCGAATATCCATCCCCCTCTTTATCATTCGCTTTTGCTCTGTAGAAGGGAATTTTCTCCAGCGTGTCTGTCGGATGTATTATTTTTTCTTCCTTCAAAAAGCCAAGCACTCTGTCGAGATCCGCTATCTTGGCTAAATTTTTTATTTCCGCTTGGGATAAAAAGTATTTCTCTTTTGTCGCGGTAAGCCGGCGTACAAGCCTTTGGGCAATAATTGTCTTAACTGTCGCGGTTATCAAAAATGGCTCTACTCCCATGTCTATCATTCTGGGTATCGCGCCGGCCGCGGAGTTGGTGTGAATAGTGGAAAGAACCAAATGGCCGGTGAGCGAAGCATTGACGGCGAGTCCGGCGGTTTCTCGGTCGCGAATCTCCCCCACCATGACTATGTCCGGGTCTTGGCGGAGAAGCGAGCGGAGCCCGTTTGCGAAAGTAAGCCCGATCTCGGATTTTACCTGGGTTTGATTTACCCGGGGCATCTGATATTCGATAGGATCTTCCACAGTGGAAATGTTGACCTCTGGCTTATTCAGAATATCGAGCATGGTATACAGAGTCGTCGTTTTTCCCGAGCCAGTCGGTCCTGCCGCCAGCACCATTCCGGTTTTCTGTCTAAGTGAAAGATGAATTCTCTCCAGAGCTTCCCCATGAAATCCGAGCGTCTCCAGCGAGAACCCGTGGGTATTTTCTTTCAGGATTCTCATCACAGTTTTTTCTCCGTAAAAAGTGGGCAAAGTGGAAACACGGAAAGAAATTTTTTCTCCGTCCTGTTCCTTTTTGAAGCGGCCGTCTTGCGGCAAACGTTTCTCGTCAAGCTTTAGATTTGCCAGCACTTTTATACGCGCGGTTATCCCCGCTCCGGCGCTTTTGTCGAGCACCATGGCATCATGCAGAATCCCATCTATCCTGTAACGTACTGTTAATTCTTTTTCACCCGGTTCAATATGGATATCGGATGCGTTTTGGAGAATTGCATGGAAGATAAGGGAGTCGACAATTTTTACCACCGGCAGATCTTCAGCCAGATCTTTGAGTTCTTTTTCCGACTTTTCGCCAGATTTGTCACCCTCCTCGATTACATCTCCCAGTGAAGGAGCTTCTTTTTGAATAATGTCCTGAAACTCCGCTTTCAGACTCTGCCGATACTGTACCAGCACCGCCTTGATTGAATTTGTATCCGTCAATCGAGGCAGGATTTTAAGCCCGGAACGTTTCTTGATAAAATCTATAACCGGCAGGTCATCCACATCGAGCATAGCCACTTCGAGCCCCTTGTCGGTTTTGTTATAGGCGACAATATTGTCATTCCTCGCGATCGGTTCCGGAATAAGGGAAAGAACGGAGAAATCAATTTTTTCCTTGGTCAAATTTATATAAGGAATACCCAAAACAAAAGCCTCAGTCCGCTTTAGGTCAGTTTCAGATATTTTTCCTTCAGAAAGCAAGATGTTTCCCAGCTTGGCGCGCTTTTCTTCCGCCTTTTTCGACGAGTCCTCCAAATCGGTTTTAGAAACCAGCCCGGATTCTAAAATAAATTTTTTGAACAGTTGGTCGTCTATCTGCATCCCCTAATTGTATCACAGAAGACTAATCATCGATAAATATTGGCCTCTTTCTGCAAGGTGAAACAATCTCGCATGAAGTATTGCAGGTGCTTGGACAATAATTGCCATTGTTTTCCCCATCATCGCATTGTTCGCCTGAATCAACATCTCCGTCGCCGCAGATGGGAGGAGAAGGAGGCGGAGGCGGCGGAACAGCGAGACAGACAGTGCCATTCCATTCAGTATCTGTAACACAACTCGAGAATACGTTGCTGACAGCCAGAGGAGGCTCTATCCCATTATTGTAAAGATAAAACGTTCGGCTATTGTAAGGAATCATGACATTTGTTTTGGTGCCATTGTCAGCAGTACCGGAGGAGACCGGAGGGGCAATGGAGAAGTTCGGCGAGGAGGCCCCGCTATTGTTGATATCGCTGGTGACAGCCGTACCGCCGATAACTGCGGGGTTGGTTACACTCCACGAGAAATTTATCGTACAGCTTGATGCGCCGGAAGCTATCGTACAAGAAGCGCGTGAAGGTATGAGCGTCCCGGACATGGTACCACCGCCAGTTGTACAGATTGGCGGATTGGTGGCCCCGTTTAGACAATTCCCGCCGCCGCCAGTGGTGCAAGCGGGCGGGTTAGTAGCGCGGTTTGCGCATGGAGC
Source organism: Candidatus Nomurabacteria bacterium (assembly GCA_016196605.1). Lineage (GTDB taxonomy): Bacteria > Patescibacteriota > Minisyncoccia > Phycocordibacterales > UBA9973 > UBA9973. The sequence goes on from JACPXJ010000028.1 coordinate 11,693, forward strand.
TGCCGTAAACGTCGCTTTCACATTTTTAGCGGAATTCATCAAAATAGTGCATGCGCCGGTGCCGCTGCATCCGGCGCCTGACCAGCCAGCGAATGTGCCACCACCCGTCACGCTGGCGCCTAAAGTGACAGAAGAACCGGAAACATAGTCGTCGGAACAAGTGGATCCGCAATTTATGCCTCCGATATTGCTGAAGACGGTGCCTGTGTCCGCGCCTGCGCCATTTTTGGTTACTCTTAGGTCATAATAAGTAGAAACAGCGCTAGTTATAAACTGCACATTGAAACCATAAGCTGTGCCGACACTGTTGACGGCGTAAGCGCGAACATGATAAGTGGTGTTGGGGGAGAGTCCTGTCATACTGCTTGACCAAGGACCGCCAATAGCCCACCCATCTGTTGTTTGACCTGTTGAACCCGAGACTGGACCTCCCCCATTATACGTAGGGTTGTTAGATGTACTCCAGACTAAACCACTGACCGTCACAGTCGCTCCTCCATTTGAAGTCACATTTCCTCCGCCAGTGGCAGTGGTTTGGGTGATATTACTAACAGCCGAAGTGGTGACGCTAGGAACAGTAGGCGCGCTAGTCACAGTCACATTCTTCCACGCGCCGCAGTTGCTATTTTCGCTTTCGTCCGATTCAGAAATTGTGCCAGGGTTTCCAGACGAATTTTTATCGGCGCAGGTTCGGATCGAATAATTGCCGGGCGAAGTGAAAGTGATCCAAAGGGAAGAATCGGCGCTATCTCCGGGGTCAAGCGCGCCCATGGAACTATAGCCCCAGTCTGAAACCTGTCCGCCTCCATTCCAAGCTGTCGCTTTTTGCCAGAGGTTTTGAAAGGCGTAAGAGTCTGGAATTCCGGCGCGCGCGTTGCCGATGTTAGTAACCGTGGAAATATAGTTTTGAGCGGCATCTACGGGAACGGTAGAAGGGCCGGTGAAGGCGGAAGCGATCAGATCAGGAAGAGACGAGGAGCCGCTCGTCGTGAACGAAGAAATTGGCGAGTATCCATAGCCGGCGCTGTTTCTCGCAAATGCTTTGTAATAATGAAGTCTGCCGGAAGTAAGTCCGGTGACATCTTTAGTGAAGACACCAGTTGATGTGCCAGTAGCTAGATTGCATCCATCGCTTGCATTAGTAGAAGGAGAAACTGACCAGCAAACGCCCCGCTCAGTCAGGGCGCTGCCGCCGTTTGAAGTTATATTGCCTCCTAATGTGGCGCTGGTAGAAGTGATGGAAGCGCTAGTGGGAGAAGTGACAGTGGGCAGGCCGGCGGCGGCATTTGTAACCGTCACCGTGAACATACCGCTTGTTTTGGTCTCGTTGGTTGAACTTTTCACCGCTCTCATAAAATATCCGTAAGAACCGGATGAAGCTGGAGTGTTGTAACTCATCGGACTAGCGCAAGTAAGATCAGTTTTAAGAACCGCGCTATTATAGTCGAGCAGATAACAGTCAGTGTTGGCGCCTGTTCCATTGGTTAGCGCATACGAAGCATAGAATGTCGTGTTAGGAAGCGTAATAGTGGAATTAGCCGGGGTTGAAATGCCGAGAGCGGCGGGAGCCGTCACTGTCACTGAAGCGCTTTCGGGCG
>JACPXJ010000029.1 GCA_016196605.1 Candidatus Nomurabacteria bacterium
ACATCTATTATTGATGAATACGGCGGAAAAGAAGGAGAAATAATCGCGGGAGTGGTCCAAAAAATAGAAAGAGGCAACATATATATTGATTTCAACCGCGCGACCGGCATACTTCCGGCTGAGGAGCAGATCCCCGGAGAATTTTGGGAGAGGGGGCGACGCGTGCGGGCATATCTATACTCAGTGGAGGATACCCCGAGAGGCATAAATTTGCGCCTTTCCCGAACACATCCGAAATTCATAGAAAAACTTTTTGCCATGGAGGCGCCAGAAATACAAAGCGGAATTGTCGAAATAAAATCGATCGCGCGAGAGCCCGGCGCTCGTTCCAAGATAGCGGTATTTTCCAATGACGAACATATAGATGCAGTGGGCTCCTGTGTCGGACAAAAAGGAACTCGTGTAAACACTATTACAGAGGAGCTGGGCGGTGAAAAGATTGACATAATCCCCTGGTCTCTCGATAGTAAAATTTTTGTATCCAATTCCCTGTCTCCGGCGAAAGTGCTCTCGATTGAACTTGATGAAAAAGAGCATAAAGCTACAATAGAAGTAGCCGATGATCAGCTGTCCTTGGCAATTGGCAAAGGCGGACAAAATGTGCGCCTAGCGGCCAAGCTGACCGGCTGGAGGATAGATATCAAAGGCAATGCATCCGCGGAAAAAGAAGAAGTTGGAAAAGACAAGTAACAGCTAGGCAAGGCCTAACGCAATTAATTATTAGTAAAGTAATAAAATAAAAAAAATGAGTAACTTTTTATTGTTTGCAATCGTAAGCGGAGCGGTCGCCATCGGTTATGGCCTTTTCTTAGCAAAATCAATCTTAAAAAAGAGCGCGGGGAGCGACAGGATGCAGGAAATCGCAAAAGCGATTCAGGAAGGCGCCAGCGCTTATTTGAATAAACAATACAAGACTATAGGCATCATTGCCCTCATCTTATTTTTTGTCATAGGTTTTATACCAAAACTTGGCTGGGTAATGGCTTTCGGATTTATTCTCGGAGCAGTCTTTTCCGGCCTCGCTGGATACATTGGCATGAATGTCTCAGTCAGGGCTAATGTAAGAACCACAGAAGCAGCCAGAGGCGGGATAAAGGAAGCGCTCTCCTTGGCATTCAAAGGAGGGACAGTTACCGGACTTTTGGTTGTAGGCCTGGCCCTCTTGGGAGTAACCCTATTTTATGCAATCACCAAGGATGTGACCGCCCTGGTAGGACTCGGATTCGGCGCTTCGCTTATATCAGTTTTTGCAAGATTGGGCGGAGGAATTTTTACAAAAGCGGCTGACGTTGGCGCAGACCTGGTCGGTAAGCTGGAAGCGGGAATTCCCGAAGATGACCCAAGAAATCCCGGAGTTATTGCGGACAATGTCGGAGACAATGTCGGGGATTGCGCAGGCATGGCGGCAGACCTTTTTGAAACTTACGCCGTTACCTCAGTCGCCACTATGCTCTTGGGCTCGCTTATTTTTACCGGATTTGAAAATGCGATCATTTATCCCTTAGCAATCGGCGGCATAGCGATATTCGCATCCATTATCGGTACCTGGTTTGTACGCTTAGGTAAATCTATGAACATAATGGGCGCTCTATATAAAGGCCTGATTGCTTCTGGCTTGATCGCCGCAGCCCTCTTTTACCCTATTACGAAAATGCTTATGACAGGGAATGGCAAATATACTTCTATGGAGCTATTTATCTGTTCTTTGGTGGGTCTCTTAGTTACCGGCGCTCTTGTGTACATAACAGAATACTTTACTTCTACAAAATACCAACCGGTAAAATCAATAGCCCTGGCATCCGTCTCCGGCCATGGCACTAACGTCATCCAGGGTTTGGCTATTTCCATGAAGTCCACTGCCTGGCCTTTGATCACGATCGTGCTCGGAATTTTGGTCAGCTATCATTACGCGGGTCTCTACGGAATTGCGGTGGCCGCAATGTCTATGCTTTCAATGACCGGAATTATTGTGGCCATCGACGCCTATGGACCTATTACTGACAATGCGGGAGGCATCGCCGAAATGGCAGAATTGCCAAAAGAAGTTCGAGATGTTACTGATCCTCTTGACGCTGTAGGAAACACTACCAAAGCCGTCACTAAAGGTTATGCCATAGGCTCGGCAGGCTTGGCTGCTTTGGTTTTGTTTGCGTCTTATACTGAAGAAATAATAAAGGCAGGCAAGAGTGTGACTTTTGATCTCTCCAACCCTTACGTTATTGTGGGACTATTTATTGGAGGGCTTCTCCCTTACTATTTCGCCGCGCTATGCATGGAAGCAGTCGGGAAAACCGCCGGCAAAGTGGTTGAAGAAATCCGAAGGCAGTTCCGAGAAATAAAAGGGATCATGGAAGGGAGAGCAAAGCCAGACTATGCCAAAGCAGTATCCATTATTACCGGCGCTGCCATAAAACAGATGATACTGCCTGCCCTTATTCCAGTACTCGCGCCCGTGGTCGTCATCCTAATATTTGGAAGAGACAACGGCTTGGTAGTTTTAGGGGGGCTTTTGGTGGGCTCTATCATTACCGGATTGTTTGTTGCCATATCAATGACGTCAGGAGGGGGCGCCTGGGATAATGCAAAGAAGCACATTGAGCAAGGCCATCACGGCGGCAAAGGGTCCGACGCCCACAAGGCCGCAGTCACTGGAGACACCGTCGGAGATCCTTACAAGGACACCGCCGGTCCGGCTATTAATCCGATGATAAAAATCCTGAACATCGTTGCATTGCTTTTGGTGGCTTTTTTGCTATAATCCTGTTAGAAGTCGTTCGGTTAGTCAAGGTCACGAAAAGTGTTAGTATAATTTATTGTTGTATAGTCGTTATTATCAAAATTAATTTACGGAAATCTAAAGATTTCCTACTTCTAACGAGATGAAAAAATACCTAAGTTTTTTTGTGCTGATATTAATAGCGGTAGCTCTAAACAGTCAATACGCAGGCGCCCAAAATACAACATCTGCAGAATTAAATACAAATGCATCTATCCGAACCACTCTTACACCAGAGGAGAAACGCGCCAATGCTGAAGCCAGACTAAAGGCCCAAGCAGAGCTCAAATTAAAACGCGAAAGGGCGGCGGCGCAAATGAGAGAGCTGCAGCAAGAAAGAGTAAAAATACAGCAAGATTTAAAATTAAAGCGCGAAACGACTGCGGTCGAGTTAAAAGACAAAAGAGCTGAAATAAAAGACGAGATAAAAGAGAAAAGAGAAGAACTAAAAACTCAGATAGAAAACAGCAGAGCTGAAATTCAGGCGCAAATAAAAGCGACCAGAGAAGAAGCGAAGGCGAAAATGACAACGTTAAGAGAGACAATCAAGGAAGAAAAAGATGCAGCTAGAGCGAAAATAAAAGAAACGAGGATTGTCGGGCGAGAGAGGGCCCTGGAGAGATTTGACGCGGCAGTAGAAAGAATAACTTCACTAAAAGACAGAGTAAGCGCGCAAGTAGATAAATTGGAAGCAAAGGAGGTGGACGTCGCAACCGCTCTCTCCTTTGTGGCAAACGCTGAAGTAAAATTAAATGAAGCGAAGGCAAAAATAATCGAGGCGAATGCCCTGCTCGCCGCTTCTCTAGATCAGCTTACCGCAGAAAATAAAACGGCGCTCCAGACATTGGTAAAAGAAATAGAGAGTCTCTTAAGAGAAGCCCATAAAGCCCTCAACGACGCCGTAAAATCATTAAGAGATGCAATAAGGATAAAAACGGAAATCGAAGCAAGCAATACCACCTCTACAACTGCAGAAACTAATCAATAACCTTATAACTTTATAAACTTTATAACTTATACACATCATGGAACCAGAAAAAAAATCAAACGGAGCGTTCATCGGATTAATAGTTATTATAATCATTCTTGTGATCGGCGGCATATATATCTGGCAATCAAATAAAGATACCTCCCAGGAATCAGGAGGCGTGACTGAAAACGATTCTATTGAACTAAGTAATCTCGAAGCAGAGCTCGATACGACAGATACATCGACAGGTGTTGATGCTAGTACTGTAGAGTAGATAAATGCTAAAAACAAAAATCACAAAACTACCTAAAAGCCAGGTAGAAATTGAGGGCGAGCTGGAAGCTTCAGTTTTCGAGGGTTATTTCACTGCCGCGCTTAAAAAGCTCGGTGAAAATGTAGAAATAGACGGTTTCAGAAGAGGTAAAATTCCAGAAAACGTCCTCATTTCTAAAATACCTGAATCGCATATTTTGCAAGAAATGGCGGACATGGCTCTCTCTGAACACTACCCTAAAATACTAGAAGATAATAAAATCGATGCGATCAGTAGACCTGAAGTTTCTATCACTAAGCTCGCCCGCAAGAATCCCCTCGGTTTCAAAATTAAGACAGCCATAGTGCCCGCCATCTTGCTCCCAGACTATAAGGATATAGCCAAAAGCATTCTAAGGTCAGACCTTAGGAATCCAAAAAGGTCTGACCTTGAAGTGACCGAAAAAGACGTAGAAGATGCTATTATAGATATCCGAAAGTCCCGCGCGCCAAAAAAACATATGGCAACCCCTCCCGAGACCTCCCCTTCTAAAGGGGAGGAGGGTAAAACACCCGAACTGGAATTGCCAGAATTTAATGATGAATTCGTGAAAGCACTCGGACCTTTTGCCGATGTGGAGGATTTCAAAACAAAGTTAAGGGAAAATATAAAACTAGAAAAAGAAAATAAGCATCGAGAAAAGACACGATTGGCAATTATTGAGAAGATAATAGAAGAAAGCAAGATGGATATGCCGGAAATCCTTATCGAAATCGAGTTGGACAAAATTTTATACAGAATGGAATCCGATATTACCCAGATGGGACTAAAATTCGAAGATTATCTGAAGCACTTGAATAAAACAAAGGATGATCTCCGAAAAGAATTCAGGATTGATGCTGAAAAGAAGGCAAAACTCGGACTAATCTTAAATGAAATAGCAAAAATAGAAAAAATAACGGCTGATCCTGCTCAAGTTGAAAAAGAAGTGGCTCACATTTTAGAACACTACAAAGATGCCGACCCAGAACGCGCTCGCATGCATGCCTCCAATGTCCTAACCAACGAAAAAATCTTTCAGTTCTTGGAAAGTCAGTAGAACCTCACCTAGCCTCTCCTGAAAGGAGTGGAATTGAATTCCCCTTCCCCTTTCCAGGGGAAGGCTGGGATGAGGTTGGCAAGATTGTATTTAAAAATACAAATTACCGGTACGCCAGTATCTTTGCTCCATTCGTGGAAGCTATTTTTACTACATCATCCCAAATATAATACCGGCAGGCCTCCATTAGCATCCTGGTCTCATACCACATATCACACTCCGTAAAAGGACCGTAATAATCGCTGACATTATCCACGCCCAAACCTACCAACACTCCTGCTTCCATCATCTCTGGCACATTGGCTATAGAATTATGAACAGGAGCAGTGTATTGATTGAGTTGTAGCATATTTATTACTTCCGTAGGACAAGCAATCGCTGCAATTTGATTTTCTGCCATTTCTTTATAAATTTTTTTCCTATATTCTTTCGGTTGAGCGGAAACTGAAAGAACATGCACAGCTACTGTTCTTCCCTGGTAGCCGTGGCGTTTTACAGCAGCAATCAATTTTTCTGTATCACGTTCGTTTGGGTTATTCTCTTGATCGATGTGAACATGCACCGGCTTATTTAGTCTTTTTGCGATTTCAAAAAGATAATCTAAATTTTTTTCGTCATTGGGACGGTCTTTGGAAGGCAATCCTCCGACTATATCAGCTTTGGCGCTAATCTCTTCATGCAAGGCCCGAGCCTTATCGTCGATAAGTCCTCCTAATGGCTGTGTCGCAATGAGAAGAGTAATTTTATCTTTGTATTCTTCCTTCACGGCTAGAGCCGCATCGATAGCTTTATGCCCGACCGCATCGTATGAATCCACAAAAGTACAAGTTAATTTGCAACCCTGTTCAATCAACGAATCAAGTGCTCGTCTTATACGAACTTTGATATCTTCCACAGTGCTGGCTTTCTTTATACTGTCGCTCATTCTCCATTTTGTTTCCATGGTAACCATGGCTTGATGCAGCCCTTCCTTGGTTATGTAGTATGCCTTGTCGAAATGCGCATGAGTATTCACAAATCCCCCATTTTGTTTTATGGCATCCAACATTTGTGTTTTTAAATCCCAGGGACTGTATGTTTTTTTAAGCATATTTTTCTTTTACTTGCTGATATGCGTCGCGAAAACTCTTACCAGCTTTAACCAGTTTTAACGCCTCATCTGTGGCATACAACTCTGATGTGCAAGCATTTTCTAAATTCTTTTTCTTCGTTTCTAAATTTTTCAAAACCAAAGTGATGATTTCTATAGTTTCAATTGCCAATTTTATCCCCTTAATAAAAGGCTCTTTAGTAAGTTGAAAATCTCTATTGTACCCGGCCGGTAGATTTTTTATCACATTTTCTATTTGATTTTGATAACCGTTAAACACGGCGATGTTTCCTCTGATTAACTCCAAAACATCATAATTCTTTTTCTGCGGCATAATACTCGAACCAGTTTTAAATGAATCAGGCAAAGTAAAAAAATCAAACTCTTTCGTGGTGAACAGAAGTAGGTCGCTTGCGACCTTGCCAATATCAAACATGACGCTGGAAACTGCTTGTAAAACTAGATTCTCAAACTTGCCTCTGGAGAATCCGCAATATATTGGATTTTCTTGAACTCTTCCGAAACCTAATTCTTTGGTCGTTAACTTTCTGTCAAGACCGAGAGTATTTTCTCCATACCCCGCCGCGGAACCGAGAGGATTTTGGTCTATTACTTTGAAAACTGCTTCGAGAAGAATGAGGTCATCTTTTAAACTATCGTGATAAGACCCGAGCCACATACCCACGGAGCTTGGCATCGCTCGCTGCATATGGGTATATCCAGGCATTCTTATCTTGCCAATCTTTTTTATCTGCTTTGCTAGAGTATTTGTCAGATTTTCCACTTCTTTTTTAATTTCTGAAAGTTTTTCTTTGCTAAAAAGACGGGTCATGGTGAGCGACTGATCATTTCTGGAACGGCCGGTGTGTATTTTTTTGCCTACATCTCCATGTTTCTCGGTGAGATACATTTCGATAGCGGTACTGCTGTCTTCCTGTGATTTTTCAATTTTGAACTTGCCCGCCTTAAAGAGCGCAAGTATTTCATTCAGCCCTTTTTTTAAAGTCGCCAGTTCTTTTGCGGAAATAATTTTTATCTTATGCAGCATTTTAGCCTGGGCGAGGCTCCCCTCTATGTCATAAGGCAGAAGTTCAAGATCGAGCAGATAGTCTACTCCCACAGTGTAATTTTCAACTGCTTTATTTACTTCACTATTATTCCCTTTTGCTCCTTTTCTATCCCAAATCTTTTTCATACAAAAAAATAACCCCTTTATGGGGTTTTGAAGACACAATTTTTAATGGGAATGCAGAAAAAATTTGAATTTGGGCGGGTATAAAACTTTTTCCATATCTGACACATTGAGTATGATGGTAGCACTTTAAAAACTGGAAGCAAGTGGCCAAAAATGTGGATAACTAACTATCGAGAACCCATGTATTTTCTGATTTCTTCGCATAGTTTTTTTGCTTCCTCTTTTGGATTTTTAGAAAAAATGATTCCTCGGCTGGAATTTATAATCAAACCCTGACCCTCTTTATTTAGCCCAGCTTTCATGACTGCTTGTAAATCCCCACCCTGCGCTCCTATGCCTGGAACTAATATAGTTATCTCACCCGCTATTTTCCTAATCTCCTTCATCTCTTCCGGATACGTTGCGCCGACAACCAGCATGCAATTATTATTTTTATTCCACATGTTTGAAACTTTTTCCGCAACTACTTGCCAAAGCGGCACTTCTTTGTTAAACACCGAGTGTTTAACATTCAGGTCTTGAATTTCACTTGCGCCCGGATTAGATGTCTTGCACAATATGATTGAAACTTTATCTTTTCTGCGCAGAAAAGGTTCCAGCGCTTCTTCGCCCAAATATGGATGCAGGGTGATAGCATCGGCGTTTAGCCAATCAAAAATAAAAGAAACGTAGCCGTTGTTAGTGTTTCCAATGTCTGCGCGCTTGGCATCAATAATTGTAAAAATATCCGGATATTTTTCATTTAAATAATCCATTGTCATTTTTAATTCTTGAATCCCTTCATTCCCGCGAGCCTCATAGAAAGCGGTATTACACTTTATCGCGGCCGCGAAATTGTGTACTTCATCTATTATCCATTTATTAAATTCAAATTGCGGATAAGGAAGAGACTTAAACTTTGCCGGAATTTTTTCAAAATCGGGATCAAGCCCGACACATAGAAGTGAATTAATTTTTTTAGCCCTTTTGTTGTATTTATCAATGCACCTCACCCCTTGGCCCCTCTCCTTAATAAGGAGAGGGGTTGGGGAGAGGTTCTCCAGGAATTTCTTACCATGACCAAATTTTGTATTTATAGGCACGCCTTTTTTGCAAAGCGGACAATCTTTTTCATCATAGGTCTCCACAGGCATATCACCGAGTGAACTAAATGGCGCTCCAAAAATCTCGCTCGTCACATCTGTCGGATTTTTATTGATCATCACAGATACTCCGACAACATTGCCTCCGGCGTTTCTCACATTCTCGACAACTTTTTTTGCCGAGTTGCCGGTAGTGGTTAAATCTTCTAAAACCAATACATTCTTATTTTTTACATATTTGTCATTACCTCTGGTAAAAACTTGATTGCCCTCCGAGTTTTTCTCAGTAAATACCGCCAGTACTTCTTTTTTATAAAGCCTAGAGAGAGCCGAGGCCGTACCTTGAGCTAAAATTATCCCTCCTATGGTCGGTGCGGCTACAACTTCCACTGCCAGATGTTTATTTTTTATAGCGAACATCTCTGACACCAGCTCTACTTGTAACACATGAGGAAACAGAGCGTCTTTATTTATATATGTACTCATGTGCAGTCCGGAAGTGCCGACGAAGTGGCTATCAGTAATGATCGCGCTAACACTTTTTAAAATATTTACAATATCTTGCATTTGTTATGAACCAGTGTATCATCTAAATATGCTTATACCAACAGTTATAGAAAAATCGCAATTTGGTGAGAGGGCTTATGACATCTACTCGCGGCTCTTGCGTGAACGCATCATATTTTTAGGCGGACCGATCGATGATCATGCTGCAAATATTGTGATTGCGCAATTGTTATTTCTTGAATCTGAAGACAGCAAAAAGGACATTTACCTGTACATCAACTCCCCCGGCGGATCCGTAACTTCTACCATGGCGATAGTAGACACTATGAATCATGTGCGCCCAGATGTTTCCACTTTTTGTGTCGGCCTTGCCGCTTCGGGCGCCGCAATCATCCTCTCGGCTGGGAAGCGCGGCAAGCGCTATATTTTGCCAAATGCCGAAGTTATGATCCACCAGCCATTGGGCGGAGTAGAAGGACAGGCATCGGACATCGCTATCACCGCCAAGCATATTTTGAAGACTAGAGACAGTCTAAATAAACTTTTAGCAAAAAATACGGGCAAATCCTTGACGCAGGTGGAAAAAGATGTGGAAAGAGATTTCTTTATGGATGCCGAAGAAGCCAAAAAGTATGGAATTATCGATGAAATAGTGACTAAATCCAAAGCTCCGATTGCTTCACCCGGTAAAAACCTCATTTAAAGCGATAAAAAGCTGGACATAAAGGATGCTATCTGTTACACTTGAGCCGTTGAATTTTAAAAATTTTTTCACCGGTTTATAGGAATATTCCATCATATTATGAAGTTTACAAAGGTAAGTTTCGCTAAAGAAGAAGTCAGCTCCGAAATAAGGAACTTAAAAAGTGTAAGGGCAAATCCATAAATATGGTGGCGTGTTCTTGTAAGCCGGACAAAGCTTATGAGTACATTAATGATAATTCTAACAAGCGCCGGGGCGCTCCTTTTGGGCATCGGGGTAGGATATTATCTCCGCCTCGTTATCGCTCTCGGCAAGAGGCGCTCGATCGAGATCGATATCAAGCAGATGATGGTCAGCGCTAAAGAAGAAGCACAACAGATCACTGATGAGGCAAAGAAAGCTTCAGAAAAAAAGCTGGCTGAGTTAAAAGATGAGGAAAAAAAGAAAGAGCATGAATGGAAGGAAAAGGAAACGAGACTCATTAAGAAAGATGAGTTTTTGGACAGTCGTCAAGTAGAGATAAATAAAGAAGTCGACAACATTAAGGCAAAGGTGGAAGAAGTGAAAAAAGTCCAGGAGAAAATAGCCAAAATAGAAGAAGAAAAGAGGGCAGAATTAGAGAGAGTTGCCAAACTGACTGAAGTAGATGCCAAAGAAGAGCTTTTGCGAGATATTGAAAAGAAATATGAGGAAGATATTTTGACTAGAATTCAGAAACTTGAAAATGCCAATCAGGAAAAGCTTGATCGCAGAGCTAAGGACATATTGGCGACAAGCATCCAACGCCTCGCTTCCAGCACTGCTTCAGAATTGATGACCACTATCGTATCAATTCCTAACAATGAAATCAAGGGCAAGATAATAGGAAAAGAAGGCAGAAACATCCGCGCCTTTGAACGAGCTTCCGGTGTAGAACTCATCGTAGACGATACTCCTGGCTCGATCGTCATATCTTCGTTTGATCCGATCAGAAGACAAGTGGCAAGACTCGCGCTAGAAAACCTGATCTTAGATGGGCGTATTCAGCCAGCCAAGATAGAAGAACTAGTAGAAAAAGCGAAGGAAGAAATAAATAAAATAATTAAAGAAAAAGGAGAGCAAGCAGTCTATGAGTGTGGAATTTTGAATTTTGACCCTCGCATTATCGCCATTGTTGGCAGACTATATTTTAGAACTAGCTATGGGCAAAATGTGCTCCAGCATTCTATTGAGATGGC
>JACPXJ010000030.1 GCA_016196605.1 Candidatus Nomurabacteria bacterium
AAAGTGCCAGCTCCGACTTGGTGTCCCACATGCCGATTAAAAAGAAGACTAGCGCATCGCAATGAACGGACATTGTACAAAAGAAAATGTGATTTATGCGAGGAAAGCATTATCTCAGTGTTTTCTCCCAAAAGCAATTACATAGTTTATTGCCCGAAATGTTGGTACAGCGATAAATGGAATCCACTAGATTTTGGTCAAGAGTATGATTTTTCGCGACCCTTTTTTGAGCAATTTATAGAACTAGAAAAATCAGTGCCGCATCTTTCTCTATTTCAGGAAAATAATATTAAAAGCTCTTGGGTGAATTATGAATCTGACGACCGGAATTGTTATTTGAACGTGGGAGGACATTTTAATCAGGATTGCGCTTATAACCAATATGCTCTAAAAAGCCGAGACTGTTTTGATAACTTTTGGATGATGCACGGCGAGTTCTGTTATGAAAGTATTCAATGTGAAAATGCCTATAAAAATTTCGGATCATTTTTTTGTTTCGAGTGCCAGGGCACATGGTTTTCCTTTGATTGCCGAAACTGCTCAAATATCATCGGCTGTTCCGGATTACGTCATAAAAAATATCATATTTTCAATAAGGCAGTATCCAAGGAAGAATATGAAAAATTTGTTCGTGAAAATATTACCGGTTCACGGAAGGATTTCAATAAAATTCAAGAGGAAACAAAAAATTTTTGGAAAACTAGGCCGCAGCGAGCACTTTTTATAGACCGCTCAGTCAATTGCAGCGGAAATTTAATAAAAGATTCCAGAAATTGCCACAATGCCTGGAATGTAGATAAATCTGAAAATTTAAGATACGCGCTTTTTAATCTGGAACTAAAAGATTCTATGGATGTGAGTAGTGCATGGAAGTCAGAACTCGGTTATGAAATCTTGGCGTGCATATATTTCTCTAATGCCCTTTTCTCCTCACTCATATTTTCAGAAAGTACCAATATCTTTTATTCAAATATTGTTCTCGGTTCAAACAATTGTTTCGGCTGTTCCAACATTCGGCACGGAGAGTATATGATTTTAAACAAAAAGTACAGCAAAGAAGAATACGAAAAACTCTTTTCAAAAATCATCAGCCATATGGACTCAATGCCTTTTACCGATAGAAAGGGAAGAGTATATAAATATGGAGAATTTTTCCCGTATGAAGCGTCACCTTTTAGTTATGATGAAACTGTGGCAAACGAGTATTTTATATTAAGCAAAGAAAAAATTCAGAAAGAAGGTGCCAATTTTCTAGATCATGTGATAGAAACAAAATATGATGTAGAAGTTTTAAGTCCACCGGATTCCATTTATGAGGTTAACGATTCAGTCTTGGAGAAAGCTATAAAATGTGAAGAAACAGGAAAACTGTTCAAGATTATAAAGATGGAGCTGGATTTTTATAGAAGATTCAAATTACCCTTACCCACTAAAAGTTCTTTTGCACGGCATCGTAATCGTTTACGTTTCATAGCTAATCACATTAAATTAATAAATAGACTTTGTGGTAAGTGCACGGAAGAAATCAAAAGTGTCTATACAGAAAAGGAATTTCCAGTAGTGCTTTGTGAAAAATGTTACCAGCAAGAAGTGTATTAATGCATATTTAAGCCATGGCGTAAATATGCATCTACGCTATAGCGTAGATAACAAAAACAAAAATTATGACAGAAGAAATTCAAGAAATTAAAAAATGTAAAAATTGCCAAAAGGACTTCCCAATAGAAGCCGAAGATTTTAATTTTTATGAAAAAATAAAAGTTCCGGCGCCTACTTGGTGTCCGAAATGCCGGCAGCAGAGGCGTTATGCATGGAGAAATGAGCGGACTTTATACAGAAGAAATTGCGATCTTTGTGGGAAAAGTACAGTGACAATTTATTCACCAAATAAGCCCTACAAAGTGTATTGCAATGAATGCTGGTGGGGAGACGACTGGGATCCCTCTTCCTACGGCCGCGATTTTGACTTCTCAAAGCCATTTTTTGAGCAATTTTCGGAGTTACAGCATGATGTTCCTCGCATGGCTCTTCTTAATAAAAGAAGCGTTAACTCTAAATATACGAATCATTCAGGTGATAATAAAAATGTTTATCTCTCTTTTGCCTGTTTTGATGACGAAAATGTTATGTATAGCACTTGGGTGCAAAAATCTCGGGACTGTATGGAGTGTAGTTTTATTTACGAAAAAGGAGAACGTTTGTATGAAATTTCCGATTCCAGAACTTCTTATCAGTGCCAATACGGGATATTTTTGAAAGATTGCTCGAACTGCTTTTATTGCTACGATTGTCATGGATGCAATGAGTGTTTTATGTCTTCAAACTTACGCAACAAAAGCTATGTATTTAAAAACAAACAATGTACGCGTGAAGAATATTTGAAGAAGATAAAAGAATATGAAATGTCTTCTTTTGTCACAAGGCAAGGCTTGGAAAGAGAATTTATGGATATGATGAAACAGAGTGCTATTCATCGTTATGTGACAAGCGAAAGAAATGTGAATTCTGTTGGTTCTTTAATTTATGATTGCAGGAATGTCAGACAGTCTTTTGAAGCAATCAGGGTAGAAGATTGTGCTTATACATACGGGTGTATAGATTTAAAGGATTGCATGGATCTTTATCACGTCGGCTGGGTTACTACCGAACTTTGCTATGAATGTCATGGGTGCACCAGACTTTCCAACTGCCAGTTTTGTCACTTATGCTACGACAATATGAATGTTATGTATTCTGATACATGTCAAAACAGTCAGAATCTATTTGGCTGTGTTTCAGTGAAAAAAGGCGAGTACATGATTTTTAATAAAAAATACTCTAAAGAAGACTATGAGGCATTAAAAGAGAAAATCATAGAACACATGAAAAAGACAGGGGAGTATGGGGAGTTTTTTCCGCCAGAGATCGCGCCAGTTTATTACAACGAAACTCAAGGTAATTTATATATGCCGATGATTAAAGAAGAAGTGTTGGCAAAAGGATGGAATTGGGAGGATAATATTCCCGGAACTTTTGGCAAGGAAACTATTAAAAGTGGAGCTATACCGGATAAAATAGAAGATGTACCAGAGACATATCTCAATGAAATTTTTGCCTGTGCAGATTGTTCTAAAAATTATAATATCACTAGAAATGAGCTCCTTTTTTATCGAAAAGAAAAAATTCCAATGCCTCGAAAATGCCCGAATTGCCGTTACAAGCGCCGTTTCGATTAAGGAGCATCTTCACCATAAAGGCGCTTGTCATTTAGAATTTGAAACTTGTTACCCGCCGGAAACAAAAGGGAAAATTTACTGTGAAAAATGTTACAACCAAGAAGTGTATTAGAAATGGTATAAATATCAGCATACTAGTATGATGATGTCGTAATTATGAAAGACGAAACGAAAATTTGCCAGAGTTGCCAAAAAGACTTCACAATAGAAGCCGAGGATTTTAATTTTTATGAAAAGATCAAAGTTCCACCGCCCTCTTGGTGTCCGGAATGCCGCAGGATGCGACGTTTTATACAGACGAATGAAACAGTTCTTTATAAAAGAAAATGCGACTTCATTGGCAAGGATATTTTCAGCATGTATGAGGCGAGCGCCCCTTTTCCTGTTTATGAGACGGATATTTGGTATGGGGATGAGTGGGATCCATATGAATACGGCATGGACTTTGATGAAAATAAGCCGTTCTTTGAACAAATACTCGAACTTCAATCAAAAGTGCCAAGGATGTCGCTAGTACGGCAAGGGATGTCGATAAACAGTCCTTATACTCATCGAGTTAATGATCCAAAGAATTCTTACATGACTTTTCGGGCCTCTTATCCAGAAAACTGCCTGTACTTGTACAATGGCAAATACACAAAAGACTGCTCGGATTGTGCTTGGATTTTTGATTCAGAACTTTGCTATGAATGTATAAATGTCGAGAATTGCTACAATGTAAAGTTTGGCCAGGAAAGTAAGGACTGCCGCGACTCCAGCTTTCTGTACGCGTGTCGAAATTGCTCCAACTGCACTTTATGCGTCAATTTGGTTAACGGAGAATACGGTATTTGGAACAAAAAGTACAACAGAGAAGAATATTTTAAAAAGCTAAAAGAGCTTGGATTGGATAATTATTCCAATGTTCACAAATTACAAAAAGAATTTGAACAATTTCGAAAAAAATTTCCCCAGAAAGCTATTGCCTCGATAAAATCGGAAAAAGTGTCCGGTAACTGGTTTTCTAATTGTAAAAATGTCCGAGAATCTTTTGATTGTGTCGAAGTAAAAGACGGCAAGCACTTATTTATGGTTTTCATGACAGAAGATTGCATGGATTATTATGAATGGGGGAATAAGGCAGAACAGATTTACGAGACAGTAAATTCTGGAATAAATATAGCTAGACTGTATTTTTGCAATCAATGCTGGATGGGAGCGACCGATTTGTATTATTGCAATACCTGCCCGGGCGCGCGCAATTGCTTCGGCTGTGTCGGCTTAAGGAAGGGGGAATACGCAATTTTAAACAAAAAGTATTCTAAAAAGGATTATGAGATGCTCAAGGAAAAAATTATTAAACAAATGAAAGAAATGCCTTTTACAGACAAGCGCGGATTCAAATATTATTTTGGTGAATTTTTCCCAGAAATGTTTTCTGATTTTGCTTACAATGAAACCATTGCTAATTATCATTTTCCATTATCCCGCGAGGAAGCTCTAGCTAGAGGATATTCTTGGAAAGATAGGGGAAAGAGGGACTACAAAATTACTTTAAAACCAGAAGACTTGCCCCAGACTATAGGTGAAGTAACGAATTCTATTTTAAATGAAGTTATCGAGTGCGAGGATAAAGATCATCCGGAGTCAGTGGGCGCTTTTCGGATTACTCAAAACGAATTAAGCTTTTATCGCAAGATGAACCTGCCGCTCCCACGAGCGTGCTTTAACATCCGCCATCTACGCCGTATGGATAAGCGTCCTAAACTTAAACTTATAAAAAGAAATTGCTCGAAATGCGAAGCAGAAGTGGGGACAGTTTACGATGAAGAATATGCACCGATCCTTTACTGCGAGAAATGTTACCAGCAAGAAGTCTACTAGAATTATAAAGTACTACGATATATCGTAGTAAATCTTAGACTATCATATATGATATAGTAACGAACTCAGGTTTTTATTTCCCAAAAGTTTCGAAAAGTAATTTTTTTGTTTCTTCATCTACTAATTGAGTTACGATGATCATCATTTCGGCCTTAAGCCCGAGGTCTTTTTTTATATTTGTAAACATATGTTCGAAAGGGAAGGGGGAAATCCAGGCGGAATTTTTGAGGCAGACAAAACCCGCTTTTTTAAGAAGATAGCGTAGCGATTCGCGTTCGCTTTTTCTTTTCTCCGGCAGATCGAGAAGAATAATTCTCCAAAATCCGTCCCAAGCGGTGTTGACCAGAGTCGTGTCGCTGTCTAGCAACAGGCTATTTAATTTGTTTTTACCGCGCGGGGTAATTTTAGCGTAATTTTGCCTTTCCGATTTGTAAATCTCAGCGCAGTTTTCTTCTACCAAGTTTTTCAGTGCGCGAGATATAGCATAGGTGGTTTTTGTGTCCCCCTCCTTTAAATTTTGCACCGAAACTGCCGGACTTTCGGCCAGCTTTTTGAGTATTTTTCGCGAATGACTTGACATACCTACAGTCTATCATATATACTCTTCTTGTACAAGTATTTAGTGGTCGCGAAAAAAGTGTAAATTAGCAAAATAACTAGTAAATATATGGCAAAAATCATAGGTATTGACTTGGGTACTACAAATTCGGCAGTTGCTGTCATCGAGGGCGGTGAGCCGAAAATTTTAGAAAATTCTGAGGGTGGCCGCACGACGCCGTCGATAGTTGCCACTGCGAAAAATGGGGACAGGACAGTCGGTGTCTTGGCAAAGCGACAGTCGGTCACGAATCCAAAAAACACCATTTTTCAGATTAAAAGATTCATGGGTCATAGTTTCGATGAGCCGGGAGTGCAGCAAGATATAAAATCGGTGCCGTTTGAAGTCCGCAAATCCTCAAACGCAGGCATCGAGGTAAAAATGGCCGACAAGTGGTATCGCCCGGAAGAGATTTCTGCCATGATTCTCCAGAAACTAAAGGCAGATGCGGAGGCAAGGCTTGGTGAGAAAATAACTGAAGCAGTCATCACGGTGCCCGCATATTTTAACGATGCTCAGAGGAAGGCGACAAAGGATGCGGGTGCGATCGCGGGCCTCGATGTAAAGCGAATTATTAACGAGCCTACCGCGGCAGCTCTGGCGTATGGTTTTAACAAAAAGAAGAATGAAAAAATCGCCGTTTTCGACTTCGGCGGCGGAACTTTCGATATTTCTATCTTGGAAGTGGGTGAAGATGTAGTCGAGGTGAAATCTGTCGACGGTGATGCTCACTTGGGAGGTAAGGATATCGATCAGAAGATTATTAACTGGCTCGCGGATGGTTTTAAAAAAGAGCATGGTATTGATCTTTTGAAGGATCCGCTTGCGAAGCAACGCCTGGACGATGGCGCAGAAAAAGCGAAAATTGAACTTTCGACTGCGGTAGTGTCAGAGATAAATATTCCGTTCATTACTTCCGGAGCAGAAGGTCCGATTCACCTAGTGCGTACCATGAAGCGCGCTGAACTAGAAGAGCTCACGAGAGAGTACGTGGATCGAGCCATGATGATCACCAAGCGCGCGATGGAGGCATCTCCTTTCAAACTTCCTGACATAAATGAAGTGATTCTGGTAGGAGGCCAGACTCGCATGCCAATGATCCAAAAAGCAGTGCAGGACTTCTTCGGCAAAGCTCCTCATATGGGTGTAAATCCTGATGAAGTAGTGGCTCTCGGCGCGGCAGTGCAGGCCGGAGTACTTTCCGGAGACGTGCGAGATGTGCTTTTGCTTGATGTCATACCGCTGTCTTTGGGCATCGAGACATTGGGTGGTGTAGCTACGAAATTAATCGAAAGAAATACGACTATACCTTCGAATAAGTCCCAAGTGTTTTCTACTGCCGCTGATAATCAGACATCTGTGGAAATACACATAGTGCAGGGTGAGCGCCCTATGGCAAGTGATAACAGGTCGCTTGGCAGATTTATTTTGGACGGAATACCGCCAGCGCCTCGTGGCATGCCGCAGGTAGAAGTGTCTTTTGATGTGGATGCGAATGGAATCCTCAACGTGGCGGCAAAGGATAAAGCTTCCGGTAAAAGCCAATCTATCAGGATCGAAGCAAGCTCTGGTCTCAAGGATGAGGATATTAAAAAAATGCAGAAGGATGCGGAACTGCACGCGACGGAAGACAAAAAGAAAAAAGAAGTTATTGATATCAAAAATACGGCGGAGATGATTATATATACTGCCGAGAAGGCGCTCAAGGATAACGGGGACAAGATCGACGCGGCGCTGAAAGACAGCGTAAACGCCAAGATTACCGCCTTGAAAGGAGTCAAAGATGGCACCGATGGAGACGCGATCAAAAAGGCGACGGAGGAGCTTTCAGGTGAAATGTCGAAGATCGGCGAAGTAATGCAAAAAGCCGGAGCGACTCCGCAGTCTCCTAAACCGCCGGAAGAACAAAATCCAGAAGTAAAAGACGCGGAATTCAAGGAAGGTAAGAAGGATGATGAAGGCGAGAAGCCGAAGAAATAAGCAAACAGTAGAAATAAAAGCCCTGCACTGGGCTTTTATTTTCGCCTTTTTTGTTGTAAAATAATTGTATGGAAGTGCCGCAAATGCCTCAAATACCCCTAAATAAGGAGATCACTTACCTCGGCGTCACCACTTACCGGGACAAGAATCAGCTTTTTGGCATCAAGCGCAAGGACAGGCGCCAGCATGTGTACGTCCTTGGAAAGTCCGGAACCGGCAAGTCTGTGTTGCTGTTCAACATGATCATCCAGAATATCCAGAACGGCGACGGGGTCTGCATGGTAGACCCGCACGGAGAAAATGTCGAAGCGGTTCTTTCCGCCATCCCGCCGCACAGGATGAAGGACGTAGTTTACTTCAATCCAGCCGATGCCGATCATCACATCGGTTTCAATGTTTTGGAGCTTATTGACCCTCAATACAAGCATCTGGTGGCCTCCGGACTCATGGGAATTTTCACCAAAATCTGGGCCAACGCCTGGAGCGCCCGCATGGAATATATTTTGAATAATGCCATTCTCGCCCTTCTCGACACTCCGGGGACGACGCTTCTTGGAATTCCCCGTATGCTGGTGGACAAGGATTATCGCCAGAAAATAATTTCCAATCTGAAAGATCCCGTTATCAAGGCATTTTGGGTGCATGAATATGAAGCTTGGCAGGACAAATTCAGAAATGAAGCGATAGCGCCGATCCAAAACAAAGTCGGGCAGTTTCTTTCTACTTCAATCATCCGCAATGTCGTGGGGCAGTCCAAGAGCACGATCAACATCTTTGACATGATGAATGAAGGCAAGATTTTTCTGGTGAATGTTTCCAAAGGGCGCATTGGCGAGGACAACTCCGGCCTCTTGGGCGGCATGATCATCACCAAGATCCAGCTTGCCGCCATGGAGCGCGTGCGCATTCCTGAGGAAAACCGAAAGGACTTTTATCTATATGTGGATGAATTTCAGAACTTCGTGACGGACGCTTTCGCGGGCATTCTCTCTGAAGCGCGTAAATACCGGCTCAACCTTACCGTCGCGCACCAGTATACCGCGCAGCTTGTAGTGGACAAAAGTTCGGCGGTGCGCGACGCTGTCTTCGGCAACGTGGGCACTATGATTGTTTTTCGGGTTGGTTCGGATGATGCCGAGTTTCTCGAATCGGAATTTGATCCGGAATTTACACCGCAAGATATAGTGAACCTGCCGAACTATAAAGTGTATATGAAATTAATGATTGACGGCGTGACCTCCCGGCCTTTTTCCGCTAGGACTCTGCCGCCCATGGTAAAAGGCGGGGATAAAAAGGTGGAAGAAGAAGTTATCAGATCCTCGCGCGCGCTCTATTGCCGGCCGAGAGAAATAGTGGAGAAAGAAATCAACGATTGGAGTGGCATGTCGCTCGGCGATGAGACTACGGCTGGAGGATTAGAGAAATTTCCAATTATTTGTTCATTATGTAAAAAAGAAGCAACAGTGCCTTTTAAGCCAGAACCCGGTCGGCCGGCCTATTGCAAGGAATGCATAGCTAGGATTAAGTCCGGTGAAGTGAAAGTCGAGAAGGGCTCCGATCACATCAGATATGACGAATCAAAATTCTTCAAGCCCTTGGCTGATCTTGGGATTGAATTTCCCGCAAACGACAAGGCGGCGAGCGGAGAGAAGGATAAAGATCAAGAAGTTGGAAGATATCAGGAGAGAGTAGATCGTAAAGATAAGTCTGCTAGGCCGGGAATAATTAATTCTATTAAAAAAGTTTTCACCGGATCTCCGGCAAAATCTGTGCCGCAAAAGCCCAAAAAACTAACCAGGGAAAATATGGCTCTACGGGAAATTCTAAATAAGATAAAGCCGGATGCTTCGTCAGAACCAAAGATTGTCGAGCCAATTAAAAGTGAGCAAACCCCAGTTGCTAAGCCCGCTCCCATTTCTCTTGATTCGCTCAAAAATAAAATGAAAGAAGTGTCTCCTTCCAAAGACCGCGCCGCTAGCCCAGGGGATATGAACAAATTGAAAGGTTTGATTCAAGAGAAAATGCAGGGCACTACCCCGGCTAAAGCCGCCTCTTCTCAAAAAGGCGGGGAGGAGATCCCAGTACCTTCTAACCCTGTGATTACTTCCATACCAAAAAAACCGACTAAAGAAGTTCCGGAAGACGTCCTGCGGAAGATTTTGGAATAGTATGAAAATCCAAATTTTAGATCGTAAAATAAGCATCGGAGAAATTAAAAAATTGGCTGATTTTTGGTATGGAACAATGATTAAAGGCACGGTAGATATTGAGCTTAGAAAGGTCGCTTTGGGAGGAGACTATCATATTGAATCTTCTGAAATGCTCACGAGCTCCGGTTCAAAATTTGAAGATGTTTGGGGTTTTAATATTCGTTTTGAAGAAAAACCGGAGGGAGTCTTAGAATTTGATTCTATGGTGAATATCAAGCCGAATTTCGGCAATCGCTCTCGCAGTATAAACAGCGAAGAAATAATGAAAAAAGCCACAGAAATAATTTATCAATTTGTTGACCTGAAATAAATGATAGAAAAAAACTCACTTTTTTATATGGCGAATTTATATCCTGAAATAGGCAGGCTTTTCTCTTTTTTAGATGCAAATAAAATCGGAGCGGCCAATAACGCGAAAATTCGCGCGCTTTGTATCGTTGACACCATCTTGTCTTTCAAAGATGTCAAGCCTGCCGGACGCGAAGAATGGAGCGTGATCAAGAATTTTATTCTTGGTTACGACAAACTGGATAATTACGAAAGAATTATTTTACAAAAATATGCCGAACCTTTTTCATATAAATTCATGAAACAGTATTAGCAAGAAATTTATTGACTATACCACTTTTGGACGGCCGTCTGAAAATGATATAGTAACAAAAAATGAAAAGCGAAACAAAAAATTGTAAAAAGTGCCAAAAAGATTTTACACTTGAGCCGGACGATCTTGGTTTTTATGAAAAAATGAAAGTGCCGGTACCGAAAGTCTGCCCTCCTTGTCGTTTCAAGATGCGAGCAATGTTTCGGAACGAAATGACCCTTTATTCTGGCCGGAAATGCGACCTTTGCGGTAAAGCTATAATCTCTATGTACAATCCGAAATCCCCTTATATTATTTATTGCCCAGACTGTTTTTATTCTGAAAAATGGGAACCCAGAGATTATGCAAAAGAGTACGATTTTAAAAGACCCTTTTTAGATCAAATGAAGGAATTTTTAATTTCTGTTCCCAAAATTAGTCTCTTCATAAATTTTTCCGATGGTAAAAATGTGAACAGTGATTATGCCAATATGGCAGGGGGTTTAAAGAATTGCTACTTAGTTTTTAATACAAGTCCAGCCGAAGATCTGATGTACTCAAGAGGTGTAAGGCACGGGAAAGATTCTTTAGATATTTATTTTGGCACTAGTTTTGAACGATGCTATGAATGTGTGAATGTACAGGAATCTGCTCAGATACTTTATGGGAAAAATATTACAGGAGGAGTAGATTGTGCCTTTGTTCTAAATTGTCGCGGACTCACAAATTGTTTTGGTTGTGTGAATTTAAACAATAAATCGCATTACTTCCTTAATAAACCTATGGAGCCAAAGGAATACACTAAAAAGGTCTCGGAAATACTTGGCAGCCATCAGAAAACAGAAGAATTTAAAAAGGAATTTAAAAAATTTGCTATGAGCTTTCCAGTTCGTGAAAATAATAATATAAAAAATGTCAATTCAACCGGCGACTATTTATTTGAATGCAAAAACGTCCAGAATTCCTTTGAAGCTGCTGGCGCAGAAGATTCTAAATATCTTTTTTCCTCTAAGGCGGTTAAAGATTCTTTGGGAACCATCGGCTATGGTACACAGTCTGAAAGATTGCTGGAGGTGGTTGCTACTGGATATTCGAGCAATATTGTTGGAACATATGCGGCCGATAATTGCCGCGACATTCTATATGGATTTTATGTCAAAAATTGCCAAGAATGCGTTGCCTGTGACGGTTTAAAAAATAAAAAATATTCAATTTTCAATAAGGGATATATAAAGGAAGAATATGAAAAAATACGTGAGCACATAGTAAATGAACTAAAGGAAAAAGATTTATATGGGTTGATAATGCCAGTTGAGCTAGCTCCTTTTGCATACAATGAGACAGTGGCACAGGAAAATTTTCCGCTGACCAGGAATGAAGCTCTTGCTGCAGGTTTCCGATGGGAAGACGATATACAAAAGACTGAGGGGAGGGAAACAATAGCGGTCAGAGATATTCCGGATCATATAAAAGATGTATCAGATTCAATAACAAGCGAAGTTTTAAAATGTGTGGATTGCGATCGTAATTACAAAATAATAAATCCAGAACTTATATTTTATCGCAAGATGAATATTCCGATACCGAGAAAGTGCTTTTATTGCCGTCATCAAGATCGCATTCTCCGCCGTGGGCCATACAAGTTCTGGGATCGCAATTGCGCAAAGTGTCAAAAGGTAATTACAACTAATTACGCTCCTGATCGTCCGGAAATAGTCTACTGCGAAAAGTGTTATCAGCAGGAGGTATACTAGTTTATACTTCGATATATCGATGCATAACAAAATGAAAAGCGAAACAAAAACATGTCAGAATTGCAAATCCAGTTTCGTCATCGAGCCGGAGGATTTTAATTTTTACGAGAAGATTAAAATTCCGCCACCCACATGGTGTCCGGAGTGCCGGATGATTCGCCGATTGGTTTGGAGAAATGAGCATTCTCTTTTTAAGCGGTCAAATAGCGCACCTGGCAAAAAAGAAACATTAATATCTGTTTATCATCCGGAAGAAAATATTATAACCTATGACCGGGAAACCTGGTGGGGTGATTCTTGGGATCCCTGCAATTATGGCCAAGATTATGATCTTAGTCGGCCTTTTTTCGAGCAATTTCGCGAACTCTTGGAGCGTGTTCCTCATATGCCCTTATTTGATTCGAAATCCATAAACTCTCGTTTTTGCAACGTGGTAGTCGAACAGAAAAATTGTTATTTGACTAGCGCTGCTTGGCGGAGTGAAGATTGTATGTATTGCAATCGGCTTTGGCACGGTAAATTCACCCATGATTCTTATACTTCATTTGCCACTGAATTTTGCTACGAAAACGTATATTGCAGCGATTCTAGCAGATTATTTTTCTCAAGAGAAAGCGAAGGATGTCTTGATTCTTATTTTTTGTACGACTGCCGAAACTGCTCGAATTGCATTTTGTGTACAAATTTACGCCATAAAAGTTATTGCATAGAAAATGTACAGTATTCCAAGGAAGAATATGAAATAAAGAAAAAATCCATGGCTCTAGACACTCGGTCAGGTATAAAAAGGGCGAGAAAAAGATTTGAGCAACTTTGGCGGGATGCTTTTCATAAACACCTCAAACTCACAAATAACGTAAATGTGGTTGGAGATCAAGTATCAAATTCTCGCAATTGTTTCAGCATTTTTGATTTTCGGGATGAGGCCGAAAACGTGAAATATGCTTGCTGGGGAGCTCATGGTTTAAAAGATGCCTATGATGTCGGTCCGGGATGCGGCGACGGCTGCGAATTAAACTATGAAGGAATAAGTGTCGGAGTTCAAAATAGCCAGATATTTTTAAGCGCAACTGTCTGGTATTCCCGAGAGATTTTTTACAGTTTTATGATGAATAATTGCAGTCACTGCTTCGGTTGCGCGCAAATGAACGGCAAGCAATACTGCATCCTGAATAAACAGTACACTAAAGTAGAATATGAAAAAATGGTTCCGAAAATAATTGAGCATATGAAAAATTTACCTTATACAGACAAACAAGATAAAATATACAAATTTGGCGAATTTTTCCCTTCGGAGCTGTCGCCTTTCGCTTACAATGAAACCGTTGCGCAAGATTATTTTCCTCTAGATCGGGATATGGCAGCGGCCAAGGGATTTCGATGGCGCGAATATGTGCCAGGAAAATACAATATAACAATTCTGGGAAAGGATTTGCCGGACTCTATCAGTGAAGTCAGCGACTCAATTTTGAATGAAGTTATAGAATGCGAAATTACCAAGAAACCGTTTCAGATTACCGAGCAAGAACTATCTTTCTATCGCAGATTTGATCTTCCTTTGCCGTCCATTCATCCGGACGAACGCCATAATCAAAGATTGAAATTGAGAAATCCGATGATCCTACGCAAAAGGCAGTGCTATTTCGGAGACAAGGAAGTATTTACGACTTATTTACCCGAATCCGAAGGTGGCCCCAAAAAAGTAGTTTGCGCAGAACATTATAATAAAGAAGTGTATTAGATTGCGTGAAGTGCCAAGTAGGTACCGATGATCGCTGCAGTTTCGCTGCGTAAGGTGAGGGGACCAAGAGAACAGACTAAAAATCCAGAAGCTTTAGCTTTCTCTACTTCTTTTTCTGTAAAGCCGCCTTCCGGGCCGATGAAGATGGATAAGGAGGAAACTCCTCTATATTTTGGAAAATCTGTGCCGCCAAAATGAAATATTATTTTCTCGCCTTTGGCATTTTCTAAAGCATCTTTGAAATTTGAAATAGGGGAGAGGGTGGGTACAATACTTCTTCCAGATTGCTCACTAGCTTCCTTGATTATTTTTTCTAGACGTTCGATGTTGAGTCCTGTTTTTATAGTGCGTTCGGTAATGACGGGAATAATTTTAGATACTCCGCATTCGACGGCTTTCTGCGTTGCTAGTTCGAAGTTTTCTTTTTTTAGAACTGCTAAATATAAAGAAACTTCTCGTTTTGGTTCAACTAGCTCCAATTTTTTGATAGTTTTGTAAGTGATTTCTTTACCTACTTCGGTTATTTCTACGAGCTTATCATCACCTTTTCCATCCGAGATAGTGACGTGTTCTCCGGGCCGCAACTTTAAAATATCCCGGATTTGCCTGGTTATTTCTTCATCCTCAATTCGCCCAATAAACCGATGAATTTTCATGTATTTATGATACAATAGAGAAACAAAATGCCCAAGCCCAATCGAGTGCAGATAATCAAATATGGCCCGCCACCGCCAGAATTGCCCGTATTCGGCAAGGTCAAGCCCGAAGATGTTTCTTTTATCGGCCGGACAAACTATGTGGCATCTCTCGAGGAAAAGAAATTTATTTTCGGCATCAAGCGCGTGGATCGCCGGCGACATCTTTACATGATCGGCAAGTCCGGGGTAGGCAAGACTAAACTTTTGGAGCTCTTGATCCGCCAAGATATTACTTATAATCACGGGCTATGCCTGATCGATCCGCACGGGGATGTCGTGGAGAGCATTCTGGATTATATACCTAAGGATCGCATTGAAGATGTTTGCATTATTAATCCGACAGATATCGATTTTCCGGCCTCCTTCAATCCGCTTGCCAATGTAGATCCGTTTTTTAAATTCCAGCTGACCCAGGGGTTGATCGAGGTTTTTCAGAAGCAATTCGGCGCGAACTGGACGCCCCGTCTCGAACACGTTTTTCGCTTTACTTGCTTGGCCCTCCTTGACTATCCGCATGCGACCATGCGCGGGATGATCTCGATGCTTACCGACAGAAATTACCGGCAGAAAGTCGTAGAGTACATCACGGACGACATGGTTAAAAGATTCTTCGCTATCGAATTCGCCGACTGGTCCGAAAAGTTCGATACGGACGCCATCATTCCTCTGGTAAACAAGCTCGGGCAGTTTTTGTCCGATCCGCTCCTCCGCAATATCTTCGGCCAGAAAGAAAACAAAATAGACATCAGCAAGCTTATGAATGAAGAAAAAATAATTTTGATCAATATTTCTAAGGGGCGGCTGGGCGAAGAGAATTCATCTTTTCTTGGTTCAATATTCTTGACTAAAATCAAGCAGGCCGGCATGGAACGCGCCGCTATACCGGAAAACGAACGCAAGGATTTTTACCTCTATGTGGACGAGTTCCAGAACGTGGTGACCCAGACTTTTGAAAATATTTTGTCGGAGGCGAGGAAATATGCGCTCAACCTGACCATTGCCCACCAATTCGTAGGGCAGATCATCACCCGAGTGCATCAGGCAGTGCTTGGAAACTGCGGCAGCATCATAACTTTCCGCGTGGGAGGAGAGGATGCGGTTAAAATGAAACCGGAATTCGAACCGCTCTTCGGGGTGAAGGATATGATCAATCTTGCAGTCACGGAGTTTTATATAAAAATGACGATTGACGGCGAGTCTTATGACCCATTTTCAGCCGAAAGCCTGCGAGTCCTCCCTCCGACCCACCCATCTTACCGGGAAGAAATTGTCGATGCCTCACGCAGGAAATATTCAATTCCAAAAGACTCCGCGGCTAGGCTGATCGCTCAAGAAGAAGCGACAATCATCCGAAGCGCCGAAGAAAAAGCGATTATTGAAAGTAAAGAGAGAAGGAAAGCCAATTCTGAAAATGAGGAACCCGCCGGCGTTAAAGGCTCTGGCGAGGCGAAGCAAGAAGCAGAGCCTATGATTTAGAAATTAGGAATTGACAATTACGAATTACGAATTAGAATACAAATATGAAAAAAGATTACTACGAAATTCTTGGAGTGCCAAAAAATGCGTCAAAGCAAGATATAAAAAAAGCTTTTTATAAGTTGGCGCACAAATATCATCCTGACAAAAAAGAAGGCAATGAGGCCAAATTTAAAGAGGTAAATCAAGCCTACCAAGTTCTTTCTGATGATAGTAAGCGCGCGAAATATGATCAATATGGGTCGGCTGATGGAATGGGTTTTGAAGGTTTTTCAGCCCAAGGCGGACCAGCTTCGGGCTGGGATTTTTCCGGTTTTCAAAATGGCAGTACAGAATTTGATTTTGGCAACCTCAACGATATTTTTAGCGACTTTTTTGGCGGTGGAGGTGGCAGAAGGGAGCAAAGGCGCGGACGAGATATTTCTACCGAGATCCAGATTTCATTTGCCGATTCTGTTTTTGGCACCAATAGGAAGATTTTGATCACCAAGACATCGAATTGTCAAATCTGCCATGGCTCCGGCGCAAAAGCGGGAATATCTATGGTAACATGTAAGACTTGCAACGGTCAGGGGCATATTCGTGAGTCAAAAAGAACTATTTTCGGAAATATCGCGAGTACCAAAATTTGCGAGACATGCTACGGGACGGGTGAGGTGCCAAAGGAACATTGCGATACATGCAAAGGCAAGGGAGTACTCCGCCGCGAAGAAGAAATATCTATTGTTATCCCAGCTGGCATTCGTGACGGCGAGATGATCCGCATGACGGGCTATGGAGAAGCCGTTTCCAGAGGAACGGGAGGAGATTTGTATATTAAAATAAATGTGGTGCCGCATCCTGTATTTAAGCGCGATGGCCATGATCTGGTGATGAGTTTGAATTTGAAACTCTCGGAAGCTCTTCTGGGCACGGAATATCCGATTCAGACACTTGATGGAGAAATCAAGGTCACTATTCCGGAAGGTGTAGGCATAAATGAAATTCTCCGGGTACGTGGCAAAGGCGTGCCAATATCAAAGAGCAAGCGTGGGGATCTGCTAATCAAATTGAATATAAAACTTCCCGGTAAACTTTCTCGCAAATCGCGCGAGCTCGTAGAGGAACTCAAAAAAGAAGGAATATAGCCCATGTTGCCGGAAAATATAATTTTTCTCGGTCTAGCAATCAGTTTGATTGGTATTTTTTTCTATGTCCGCAGTATTCTGCGAGGCCACGCGAAACCTAACCTAGTTTCTTGGTTTATCTGGACGCTTGCTCCATTTATAGGGGTTTTCTTTCAGCTAAAGGCCGGAGCGAATCTCTCAGTTCTGCCTGTCTTTATGGCAGGTTTGGGTCCTTGCGTGATAATCTTAGTGGCTTTTTTAACTAAAAATGCCATTTGGAAAATTAATAAATTTGATCTAGCGTGTGGAGCGGTTTCTCTAATTTCCTTGGCTATTTATGTCCTTACCCACAATTTGGCAATATCAGTTCTTTTTGCAATATTGAGCGATCTCTTGGCTTTCATACCAACTTTTGTAAAAGGGTGGAAATTTCCGGAAACCGAACATCACTCCGCCTATTCCTATCCCATCCTGTCGAATCTGGTCGGGCTCTTGGTGATAAAAGAGTGGACGTTTACCATTTATTCTTTTGGCCTGTATTTCCTGATCGCCAACCTGACTATGATTCTTATTCTTTACCGCAAGAGAATTTACGAAAAACTTTATACATAGAATTCTAGCATATGCAGAAATTCTGGGAAAATGTTTATCTACTAACTCGAACATATGTTCAAATTGGTAGATTTCTTAATTTACACATTTACGCTATATATACAAAGATTATATTTTCGAAACCTTTTGTCCTTCAGGAGTATCTTTTACTCCGTAGCCGAGAGAGTTTATCTCAACTCTTAGTTCGTCTGATTTTTGGAAATCTTTTTCAACGCGAGCTTTTTCTCGTTCCAAAAGTAGTTTTTTTATTTTTACCGGCAAAACCACTTTCTTTTCTCCTTTCAATTTATCGAACCCAAGCCCGAGGACTCTATCAAAGTCTAGGACTGTCGCTTTTTTGTCGGCGTTTGAAACTTTTTCATCCTTTAATACATCCCAAAGCACGGTGAGCGCCCGCGGTGTATCCAAATCATCCTCGATAAATTCTCTGAATTTTTGCTGATATTCCTTATTTACTTTTCCAACACCCTTTTCTAATCCCTCATACAGATTATAAAGGCGTTTTAAGGCCGTTTCTGCGCCCTCTAGTGCTTCCCAGACGAAGTTGGCCTTACTGCGATAATTCGCCATTAGGAGCCAGAATCTATAGGCAATAGGATTAATTCCTCTTTCTGTAATGTCTTTTAATGTATAGAAATTCTTATCTCCCTTAGCCATTTTTTTCTGGTCTATCATCAACCATTCATTATGCATCCAATATTTTATAAATTGCTTTCCTGTTGCACCCTCAGACTGGGCAATCTCATTTTCGTGATGAGGAAAAATCAAATCTACACCACCTGTATGTATGTCTATCTGTTCTCCCAAGGTGGCTATAGACATAGCTGAACATTCTATATGCCAGCCAGGACGCCCTTTTCCTAGCGACGTTTCCCAGAAAACATCGCCGTCCGCCTCATCCCAAGCTTTCCAAAGCACGAAGTCCTGCACGTTATCTTTACCATACTCATCTTTTTTTATCCTACCTCCAGCATTTTCTTTTTGATTTTCTAGTACCAAATGCGAAAGTTTGCCATAGTCCTTGAATTTCCTAATATTAAAATAAACGGAACCATCTTCGCTTTTATAGGCTAGTCCTTTTTTTATCAACTTTTCTGTGATATCCACCATCTCACCTATGTAGTCGGTAGCTTTGGTAAACTTTTTAGGCCCAACAATATTCAAAGATTTTATATCCTTTAAAAATTCTTCAGTGTAGAATTCAGTGAATTCTTTGAGTGTCTTACCTTCTTTTTTTGAATCCCGGATTGTTTTATCATCAACATCCGTCAGGTTCATTATGTGCTTAACTTTATATCCGCTGTACAAAAGAGCTCTTTTTAAAGTATCAGCGAAGACATAAGATCTCAAATTTCCTATATGGGCATAATTGTAGACTGTCGGTCCGCAACTATAAAAAGCCACCTCTCGCTTTTTGATAGGAACAAAAACTTTTTTCTCGCGAGTTAAAGTATTGTAAAATTTTACCGGCATAACCTATTGTGCAGCAGGGTTCTGCTTGAACTCGTTTTTATAGATTGAAATAAGGGTGTATAGGAAACTCAATGTGAGCGGTCCTACCAATATGCCTGCCGGTCCTAATAGTGAAATACCGCCTAATACTGAAAAAAGAATCAAAAACGGAGAGATATTTACCTTGGTTCCGATCACTACCGGGCTTAAAAAGTTGTCCACCATTCCGACTACGGCAACCGCCCAGATGAGGAGGCTAACAGCCAAAAATGTGCTTCCCCCCATGAAAAGGAAAATAATTGCCGGAACGGTGACTAAAGCTGTCCCAAAAGTCGGGATAAGGGAAGTGACTGCGGCTACGACGCCCCAGAGCGCTCCATGCGGGACTCCAAATATCCAGAATCCAAGCCCGACCAAGAAACCCTGGACCACGGCGATAAAAAGATATCCTTTGATGACGGCATTGACTGCAAGTCCCATCCGGTGGATTATTTTTTCGTCATCGGTGTCCGGCAGCGGGCTGAATACGATAAGCGTTTTTCGCCATCGCGCGCCGTCTTTGAGGAAATAAAAAATAGACAGGAAGATAAGCACCAGTGAAAAGAAAGTGGAAAGGGTGGTGCGGAATATTTTTGCGACATTGTCGGAAACAAGGAGCGTTAAATCTGAAACTTTTTCCCGCAGATCAAAAGTTACGCCTTCCGGCAATAAACTATTTATCGCCCGGCTCATCGAATCGATGAAGGGATCGACATTTTCTCCGCTTAATACTTCCTTGTAGACATCCTGGCTCTGATCAAATACCAGAATCCCAAGGCCGGAAATGGGCCCAAGGATAATGGCGGCAAATAAGACTACAGTGAGAAGGCTCGCGATCCAATTTGGCAGATTCTTCTTTCTTAACCATTCATATATTGGATATAAAACAATCGAAAAGGCAACGCTTAAAACAAGCACCACCCAAAAAGGGCGGAAAATGAAAAAGGCGAAAACAAAGGTCGCAAGCAGGAGCCCGAAGAAAAAATATCTTTCAATAACTTTTGTTTGCATATACTGAAGTAGTATACCAAATACTTGCCTTTTTGTTAAATTTCATATAGTATAAGGGCCATGGAATTTGCAGTAATACAAACAGGCGGCAAGCAATATAAGGTCAGGAGCGGGGGTCTGCTTTCTGTTGAAAAAATCAAAGGGGAATATTCAAAAGGAGATAAAATATCTTTCGATAAAGTTTTGCTGGTGGACAACGGCAAAGACACTACCATCGGCACTCCTTATATTTCCGGCGCGAAAGTGGACGGCGAAATTGTGGAAATTGGCCGCGGAAGGAAGATTATGGTAATAAAATACAAGCAAAAGAGCCGCACCGGCTGGACGCGCAACGGCCACCGCCAGCCATTTTTCAAGGTCAAGATTACTTCGATAAAATAGATGAAATATTTAGTACAAAATATGATGGCAATGATAATGAAAAACCTAAATTTCGAGGTTGCTTATTGCGTTGCATAAATTAAACATTTAATGAAACTTAAAAAACAGCCCTCGAACGGGCTGTTTTTTGTTCTTTAAACAAAGGAGGAAATATGCACAAAAAGGAAGACTTAGACCTTTTCATTGTGACTAAGTTTCTAACTGGTCCGGTGATTAAGTTGTTCATAGTAAATTCCATACGGTTTCGTCTGGAATTGGCTAGTAATCGTGAAGGTAGGTTTCCCGAACATGAGCTCAAATTCATTCTCCAAGATTCGGAGTGGATTCTTGAGTTTAAAGATTGGGAAACAAAGAAATACCTGAAACGCATGACACGAATCATGCAACAGGCGGAGATCCTGATCTATTCTCAATAAAAAGCCAGTCGTATCTCAAAAAGGACACTGGCTTTTTTTACCAAAATGTACATGGTACATAGAATTTCCGCATATGCGGAAATTCTGGGAAATCAAAATCTACTAACTTTTACATATGTTCGAGATGGTAGATTTTGCAAACAAAAAGGGAGAAGCGGTTCTTAGGCGCGACTCCCTCGCTGGCGCCGATTTGGTAGAGCTATAGAATCCATGTCCTTATAGCCAACCACGCACCGGCACCGATCACAATCAAGACGATCCACATGACGGCACCCAGCAGCATTATGCTTGTGCCAAGGCCATCTTCTGGTTCTTCTCGACCGCAATCATGTTCCTCACTGAAACTCTCAGTGTTCATGACATTTATAATGCTAATACTTTGAGGTTTATTGTCAATCTACGAACTAGCAAAAGACTAGCAAGAACCGTCCTTGCTAGTGGTTGCATCTATTTTAAAATTTTTGCCGAAAGCATTCCAGGGGAGTCTTATTTTTAGTTCTGGGAAATGATCTAAAACCCATTGTATATAGGTATTGCTATTTGGTCCTCTCAAGGCATACGTATTTGTATACTTATAAGTATTTTTTGAATTTTCAATGAAATCTATCATTTTTCTTGCTGTGGAATTTTCATCTCCTTCTATGGTTGTCAGAAGTTTGCTTTTCCAGTACCACCCTCTCTTAAATGGCAGTACTTCCATGCCCTCGGTTTTTGGCATGAGATCAAGATACAAATAGCTTTCCTTATTATTTAAAAAATCTTTTCTGAAGAATCTTAAGAGTACCTCCCACCTTGAAATAACTCCTTTTTTATTAACTACAAACCAAGTATGCTGTGCAAAATTTATGGGTATGGAGCAAGGACAAGTAAAAATAAATACTTGATACTTATCTTTTTTAATCAATTTTTCTAGATCTTCCGAAGTCATTTAAGAGATCTTATCGTCTGTTTTTCAAGGCGTTTTTAAGAGTGTCATTGTCCGAATATTCGAGTTCGGTACCGGTCGAAAGACCGCGGCCGAGGGAAGAAACTTTTATATCAAATTTTTCCGCTATATCTTTTATTTGTTCCCGGACATATGAGTCAGTGTGGTCGCCCTGTGGACTCAAAGAAAAAGCCAGGATCACTTCTTTGAGTGAGGCAAGACCTAACGCGTTAGGTCTTGCCTCACTCTCGATTTTCTTTTTCAATTCTTCTATCCTAATTCTTTTTTTTGTGCTTTTTTCCACAATAGGTACAAGTCCGCCCAAAATAAAATATTTGCCGTTGTAGACTCTGCTTTTTTTCACGCTTTCCAAATCAGAATCTTTCTCGATTACCATCAGCACGGAAGAATCTGTATGTACATTGAGACAAATGTCGCATACTTGATTTTTGTTCTCTTTACTTTTAATTATGAAAAATCTAAAACATTCTCGACATTGGGCCACTTCTTTTTTCAAATCTGAAAGTGACATGCTTAAGTTTTCCGCGTATGCGGAATTTTTAGACATCAAAAAATAGACAAAGCGCTTTGCCTGCCTTTCGCCAATGCCGGGAAATTCTTTGAAGATTTCAGATAGTTTTTCTATAACGTCCATTGCCTGATTCTAGCATAGGGAGATCAAAATTCATCCAAGCCACCTTTTATTTTTGCCGGAGCGAAATCACTCAAGCTGCTCTTTTCAAGGTTTAAGAATGTTGTAGTTTTTAGGTCAAAATACAAGTCCACCTTGCCGGTCGGTCCATTTCGGTGTTTTTCGATCAGGATTTCCACGATATTGGTCTTCTCCTCCATCTCTTTTCCTTTATCTTCGCTGTGTATAAACATCACCACGTCCGCATCCTGTTCGATAGATCCCGAGTCTCGTAGGTCGGAAAGTCTCGGCTTGCCTCCGCGAGATTCCACATTGCGGGAAAGCTGTGACAGAGCCAGGACGGGCACGTTGAGTTCCTTGGCGAGGCCTTTTAACGATCGGGAAATTTCTGTGACTTGGTTGACCATCGAATCGTAATTTTTAGAAGTTGTCATGAGCTGCAGGTAGTCGATAACGATAAGGTCGAGTCCTTTTTCAGCTTTCAATCTGCGGGAAAGGGCTTTCATCTTTACGATAGAGTTACCGGGCGTATCATCAATATAGATCTTGGCTTTTGCCAGCTTATCCATCGCGTCCCGAAGCTGGGCGAATTCTCCCTTGCTGTCAGAAAGATGCCCGGTGCGCAAATTCCAGGCATTGACCCGAGACTCCGCAGAGAGCATGCGGTCCACCAGCTGTTGCGAGGACATTTCCAGCGAAAATATCAAAACCGATTTTTCGTGCACGGTGGAACTCATGCGCGCAATATCGAGGGCAAGAGTTGTTTTACCCATAGATGGTCGCGCCGCGAGTATTACCAAGTCCGAGTTCTGAAGTCCGGAAAGCATGTTGTCGAGGTCTTTGAATCCGGTCGACAGCCCGCGGAGCATTCCTTTATTTTCGTGAAGTTTTTCCAGGCGCTCGTAGGCTTCCGGTATGGCATCTTTAAGATTTACATATTTTTGATTCTTCGGAGAAGAGACAACACTGAAAACTTTTTTCTCGGCCATGTCGAGGATTTCATCCATATGGTCTGATCCTTCTTCAAAAGCGAGTTCCGAAACATAGTCTGCCGCTTCGATCAGGCTACGGAGAACATATTTCTTTTGCACGATGTCGGCATAGTGTTTGACGTTGGTCGAGGAGGGGACGGAATTGACTATTTCTGCGAGATAAATATTGCCGCCGACCGAATCAAGCCGTTTCTTTTCACTTAATTTTGTCGAGAGCGAAAGCATATCGATAGGCTCGTTTTTTATAGATAGATCGAGCATCGCCTGGAAAATTATTCTATGCTTTTCCGCGTAGAAGGAATCGGGGCTCAACATGTCTTCGACTTCGTGCATTGCTTCTTTCCGGAGCATAATAGAACCCAGCACTGCTTTTTCTGATTCTAAGCTTTGAGGAGGGATACGAACGCTTTTTTGCTTAAAATTTTGATTTACGGCGCCCGGTGCTATTTTCGGCATAGATTTATTCTATCACAACCGTAATGGTGTCAACATAGGGAAGTGCGTAAGAATGTTACTAAAGTGTGGAGATCCTCCAAAGGCGGATAAAAATATGCTAATATATAAAAATATGATCAAAAAAATATTTTTGTCCGGAATTCAGCCTTCTGGCAGGCCGCACATCGGCAATTATTTCGGAGCCATGAAGCAATTCGTGGATTTACAGAATGAATATGACGGCTATGCCCTCATAGTCGATTATCACGCCTTACACTCTCTCCGAAACCCGACGGAGATGAATGAAAATATAAAAAATGTTTTGCTTGATTATTTAGCCATCGGCTTAGACCCGAATAAAGTAACTATTTTCAAACAAAGTGATGTTTCCGAACACACAGAACTTTGCTGGATTTTTGACACGATTACCACTATGCCTTACCTGATGCGTGCGCATGCTTTTAAAGATGCGGAGCAAAAAAACAAAGAAATTGATGTAGGTACTTTTAATTATCCGGTTTTGATGGCAGCCGATATTCTTCTTTATGGCCCCGATGTAGTGCCAGTTGGACAGGATCAAAAACAGCATGTAGAAATCGCCCGTGACATTGCAGAAAAATTCAACCGCACATATGGAGAAATTTTTAAACTTCCGGAAGCAATGATCATGAAACAAGTAGCCGTTGTTCCGGGGACAGACGGACGCAAAATGTCGAAGAGCTATGACAATACCATTCCGCTTTTCGCCGAATATGCCGAAATAAAGAAAGCTGTTATGTCGATAGTTACGGATTCTTCCGGCGGTATTCCGCAGAATGTTTTTGCGATACATCGGCTTTTCCGCGATGAAAATGAATTAAAGAAAATTTACGAAGAAAAATCGGGGAAATACAAGGAGCTGAAAGAGATGCTCACAGAAGACATTGAGAAATTTATCGCGCCGCTTCGCGAGAAGCGAAAAGAATTTGCAAAAGATATTCCGAAAGCTCTGGCAATTCTTAAAGCTGGTGGCGAGAGAGCAAAAGAAGTTGCTTCTAAAAAAATGGTTGAAGTGCGAGAGAAAATCGGAGTTAACGTGTATTAAAAATTTTTAAAGTATAGGTTCAGCGTACTAGTATGCTGATACTAAAGTAATATGAAAAATGACATAGACCAATACAAAAAAGAATTAATAGAAGTACTGTCTAAGGTATCGAAAGACAAACAATTGCTGGCGGATTTTGTAAAAGATATTTTAACACCAAGAGAATTTGAAAATGTGAGCGTCCGCTGGCAGATAGTGAAGCGTCTCGCAAAAGGGGAGTATCATGCGTCTATTGCAGATGACCTTCATCTTGGAGTTGCAACAGTTACTCGTGGCAGTCGGGAAATGCGAAAGAAAGAGGGAGGTTTTAGGCGGGCACTCAAGTTAATTAAAAATTAAGGCTGCCCCGTACCGAGCTTGCTCTGGTTGGGGTTATCCACAGTAAAACAAAATTGAACTTGCTTTTATTTTGATTAAATACTAGCATACTAGTATGATGATATTAGAGAAATCACAAATGAATACAAAAGGGAAGTCCTGGTGGGGCGCAAAAGCTTCAGTTTTGTCTGCTTTTGCGCCTGTTTGTGAATTTCTTCAAGTTACTAGCACCTAGCCGCTAGTCCCTAATTTTACAAGAAATCCATTAAGTGGCGCGAAAGCGCTATTTTTTTGTTCTTACGAGTTTGTGAAAACTCTTGTGCGTTTGCACTAATAAAAATTCTCAGGTGCTGAATCTACCTTATCTAATGATTCTTATGTCAGTTTTTTGAAACCATGAATAGTGAACGAAAAGCATTCAAACAGTCTTTCGCGCAAGCGAAAGCCGAGAATCGTAGGCGTGCGACGCTTATCAGAACGGTGCCGATGCGTGACCCATTTGTGGTCTATCAGTCGGTATGCGGATATGCGCATGAAACGGCGTGTATCCTGGAGAGCGCAACACACAACGGGACGGAGGGTCATTTCTCGTATGTCTGTGTTAGTGGCGTCGGGTATTCAACGATCAATGAAAAAAGCGATCTCGGCTTTCTTAAAGAAATGCTTCGCCGTGATTGTCCTCCTCTCCACGCTACGCTTCCGTTTGTCGGCGGCGCGGTGGGTTTCTTCAGCCACGAGCTTATAACTCTAGTCGAGGAAACCGTTAGTCTTCATTCGACCGACCCGTTTGGCCTACCGCTCGGCGAGTTGTGCTTTTTTGCCAACGTCATCGTTTTCGATCACGAGAAGCAGGAGATGCATTACGTTGCTAACGTGTGGATTGAAGACAAGACAGAGCATGCAGCCTACGAGGACGGTTGTGGGTGGCTCAAAGAAATGGAGCGTATGGTCAGAAATGAGCCCTCCAAACGCAATCCTGCGCTTATCGGTCCGATCGAGTCAAATATGACCCGAGAGGAATATCACCAAATGGTGCTTCGAGGGAAAGAACACATAGCGATGGGCGATGTCTTTCAGGTGGTTCTCTCTCAGCGTTTCCAAGCGCCATATGAGACGAATCTACCTGAGGGGCGTGGCTTGTCGCTTTACTCGAAACTCCGTGAACTCAACCCATCTCCATATATGTTTCATATGGACTTCGGATCCAGCACAAAGTGGCTGACACTCATGGGAGCGTCACCCGAGATCGCGGTGCACATTGCCAAAGAGGAGATGCGCATTCGGCCTATTGCTGGCACTCGCAAGCGTGGGGCAACTCCGGTAGAGGACGAGCGGCTCGCGGCCGAACTTCGGAGTGATCCGAAAGAACTCGCTGAGCATCGGATGCTCGTCGATCTCGCGCGCAATGATGTCGGTCGGTACTGCCAAGCCGGCTCGATCCACATTCCCGAACTCATGCAGGTGGAACTGTATAGCAACGTCATGCATCTAACTTCTGAAGTCAGGGGAAAGCTGCGTGACGGAGTGCATCCGCTTGATGCTTGTCTGGGATCACTCCCAGCTGGCACGTTGTCCGGAGCGCCGAAAGTTCGGGCACTCCAGATTATTGCCGAGCTTGAAAAATCTCGGCGGGGGCCATACAGCGGAGCTTTTGGTTGGATGACCGACCAGGCGATTGACACCTGTATCTTCATCCGGAGCGCAATGCTCTTGAAGGGGATGCTCTACTGGCAGTCCGGCGGCGGCATTGTTGCAGATTCTGACCCAGAGAGTGAATATCAGGAGTCGCTCGCCAAGGCAAGGGCAATCGAAACAGCACTGAAACAAATCGGCAACCACTGGAAACCTCATGGAACATAAACTACGCGTGGTCATCATCGACCATTTTGATTCGTTCACCTACAACCTCGTTGTAGCGTTCGAAAGTCTAGGCGCGACAGTGCAGGTTTTCAGAACCGACACGAATATTGAAGCGGTCGAAAGAGCAAATCCAACTCACATTGTTCTTTCACCCGGACCAGGACATCCGAAAGATGTTCTACTCTTTGAGAAGGTTCTTGCGCATTTTAAAGGCCGAGTTTCTATCTTAGGGGTATGTCTGGGTCATCAGGCCATTGGATTGCACTTCGGTGCCGCCGTGGATCGTTTCGGAGAAGCAGTAATGCATGGAAAGACTTCGGCCGTCGTGCATAACGGTGTCGGCATATTTCACGGTGTGCCTAATCCGCTCACTGTATGTAGATACCATTCGCTCGCCATTCTGAAAGAGTCATTCGATACGAACGTTCTTTGTGTCACTGCTCGTTCAGAAAATGATGGAACGATCATGGCTGTGCAGTTTAATTCATGGAACCACATTGTTGTCGGGGTTCAATTTCATCCTGAGTCGCTCTTTACAGAGTTTGGCTCGGTGATGCTTGAGAACTTTCTAAAAATGGAGGTGGATTATTCCAACCAATCAGGGTGGTGAAAGCCATAAACCTGAACGTGTTCAGCGTTAACTGAGCAACAGGCGGAAATCCTGATCAACTATCAAAATCTTTGGGAGCGCTGCTTGTAAAACAAGCGGCGCTTATCCAAATTTTATTATTTAATTAATTTAATTTATGAAAACTATAGGAATAATTGGCGGTCTAGGGCCGGAAACAACTTCAGAATTTTATCTGGAGCTTATTTTTTCATGCAAGAAATTCAACAGGGTTAGTTATCCACCCATTCTCATTAATAGCATACCTTTGCCCTTCGAGGTTGAAAAGAATGCTATTGCTGAAGGGTTGGGAGAAGAAAAATGTTTACCGTATCTCATTGATGCTGCAAAAAGCCTAGAAAACTCTGAATTACGAAACTCCGCAACCTCACTTTTCCACAGACACGATTAAACACCTTCAGCCGTCTGAATTTTTAAAACAGAAGTTTAATTTTCTCTCAAACAATTTCTCTACCTAAGCACATAGGCGAGAATCGAATAA
>JACPXJ010000032.1 GCA_016196605.1 Candidatus Nomurabacteria bacterium
ATAGATTGAAGAAAATCCTTTATGATGTACAAAGGAAACACGGCACTACAGAATTTTAGTCAAAATTCGCCAAAAATTCAGTTTAATTTGGGTATCATTTATTTATTATCTATTACGGCCTGAGAAGCGTGTCGACCTGGCAGGTCGACACGCTTAAATTCCCTCTTGGGATGGGGCGACCACTTTCGCTTTCCAGAATTTAGTATGCAGAGTCTTTGCAATATCCTGCAATTCTTCACTTTTAAGGAGATAGAGCACCAAAACGGCGGCAAGAATCCCAAGAATTCCGGAGAGGAATCCCTGCAAGAATACTCCGAGCAGAGTGGTCGTGCCGAAAATCGGCGAAAAAATATTCAAACCGATATAGGCAACAAGCCCGAGGAAGAAAGAGGCGCCCAAACTCTGAAAAAAAGTCTTGGTGATAAAAGTTTCTCCGGCCATAAGATCCCTCTTAAGGAAAAAGAGATGCAGGATAAAATTAAAAATAGTGCCGATAGAATACGCGAGCGGCAGCATCAGGACCACAGTGCCGGGAATATTGCTCACCTTTAGGAGTGACTCGATAAAGTAACGGAACAAAAGGACATTTTCAAAAATTTGGACAAGAACGTAGGAAAGAAGAATTATAAGAACAGAACTGAAAAAATTCACAATAAGAGGGCGCTTGGTGTCCCCTTTGGCATAATAAGAGCGCGATATCAAGGTTATCATTCCTTGCGCGAGGATAGAAACAGAAAAAATGGCGAGGGCTGCCGCGACTAGCCGCGTATTCTCCCAGGAAAACCCGCCGGAACCCAGAATAACCCGGACTATCTGCGCGCGAACCACGATAAAAAGAAAAATGACGGGCAGCGACCAGAAAACAATGGCGCGGGCGGCAGATTTGAGATGGACCTTAAATTCATCTACCCTTCCTAGAGTTATGGACTCCGCCAAGGTCGGAAAAGCAGCCACCGCATAAGAAATGCCGATAATGTTGAGCGGCACAGACTGGAGATTAAATGCAAAATTAAATACCGAGATAGACCCTTCTTTTAAAAACGAGGCGAGGGCGATTATTGAAATGAGAGCGATGTTGTTCATGGCGAGCCCGAGCGTTCTCGGAAGCGAAGTCATGGCGACCCGCTTGATATTGGCGAAATTGATTGAACGGGAGAAAGCCGGCCCGAAACCGGAGAGTTTTGATGAAATGGCCTGAATAACAAAATGGAGACTGGCGCCCAAGACCACTCCCATGGCAAGCCCATATATATCGAAAATCGGATAAAAAAACACAACGCCAATGATTATCCCTATATTGTAAAAAATAGGGCTCAAGGCATAGATGAAAAATCTGCGAAAGAGCTGGGTGACCGTGCCGAAAAGGTTGGAAAGCCCGAGCAAGATGGGCGACAAGAGCATGATGCGCGAGAGAACTGTTATTTTTTCTTGAAATAACGGCGGAAATCCCGGGGCAAAAACTGACACCAGATAGGGCATTAAGAAAAAGGCAATAACGGAAACAAGCGCGATCATGGCAAAAAAAACGGTAAAAATATCATTCAGGTATTTACGCGCCTCATCTGTGACCTTTCCCTTATCAAGTTTGGCGCTAATAAACGGCACCAATACGGTCACGGAAGCAAGAGAAGCTATGGAGATAAAGATAAGGTCAGGTATGCGGAAAGCGGCATAATAGGCATCGAGCGTTGCGGACGGGCCGATAAAGTGCGCTATTGAGCGGTCGCGAAAGAGCGCCAAAAGCTGAGAAAGCAGAGTAAAAAAACCAAGAAGAAGCGCCGCCTGATTTATGTCTACAGATTCTTTGCTGAAAATCCTTAATAGCTTCTCCATTTTTTACGGCTATTGGGTGGTTGGCGCGGGGGCAGGACCTCCGCCTTTCAGTGAATCAACGTATTTTATCAATTCTGCATTGGCCGGAGCTAAGGCAAGCGCCTTTTGCGCATGTTCGAGAGCAAGAGCATTTTTACCTTCGCTCTTAGCTATTTGAGAAAGGACAATGTATGCATCAATGTAATCCGGCTTTAGAACAAGAGCGGCATTGGCATAATTTCGCGCTTCTTCGTTTTTCTTCGCATTGAAAGATGCGGTCGCCATAGCGAGCTTAATGCCCGGATTGTTCGGATTGAGAGTTGAGGCCTTAGTGTATGCCTCTATGGCCTTATCATAAGCGTCTTTGACGCCATAGGCAGAGAGCCTCTGATAAACAGAAGCAAGAGCCAGATGGTTCAGATAATTGGTCTCATCGTAGGCAACGGCCGCCCCCGCTCCAGAAACCGCCCGATCTAAGTTCGACTGAAGAAGCGCTTTGTCCTCGTCCGTAGCAGACGTTTGATCCTTTGAAACTAGGGATTCCAGCTTGAGAAGATATATCTGCGCAAAAGTACGCAAATATAGATCATTCTGGTGCAAAGCCAGGGCCCGGCCGATAGAAACTTCGGCTTCGGGTATTTCTGTTGCCGTGACTGCCTTAGAAAAATAAGAAACGGATACCAGGCGTTCCAAATAAGTGAAGGTGAGGGCGGCAGTTGCGATCAAGATGAGAACCAGAAACAGAATCGAGAAGAAACTCCTTCTGTGATCATTCAGGTAAGATATTGAAACTTCTCCTCGAGGATTAGTAGATGAAGAAAGTCCGATGAAAGCGCCGGCGAAAGCTAGAGCTAGAAGAAAGATGACTGCTCCTCCTGAATAGAAGAAGGCGGCCACAAAAAGGTAAAAGGACAGCACGAAAAAAGCCATGGTCTCCCAGTCGGCCCCATGTCTGATACTGGAGAATATTGATCTTACACCGCTCAAAATAAATAAAATAAAGAAAACTAGAAGCGCAATAATTCCTAGAATTCCAGTGGTAGCGGCGAAAGTCGGCAAAAGCCCTGATCCGGAACTAAAAGAAATATCCCAGCAACCGTAGCAATTAGGATCTGTATTGACAGAAAGAGGTTTGTACATAGCCCACGCAGCATTAAATTTGTTCGGACCTACGCCGAATACAGGATTCTCCTTGAGGACAGACCCGGTGACTCCCATGGTGGCTCCA
Organism: Candidatus Nomurabacteria bacterium; assembly: GCA_016196605.1. Taxonomy (GTDB): domain Bacteria; phylum Patescibacteriota; class Minisyncoccia; order Phycocordibacterales; family UBA9973; genus UBA9973. The sequence goes on from JACPXJ010000032.1 coordinate 3,041, forward strand.
AATAAAGGACTGACTTCGTTATTCTGCACTCCCAAGCGGTCAGGCAAAAAGCTCCCAATAAAAGTTCCCGACATAATGAACAAAAGGGAGACCAAAATTATGGCAAATGAAAATACCGGAAAATAAACCTTTTGGGCGGCAGAATCAGCCTCATTGACTTTTTCCTTGGAAGAAAGAGAAACCTTGTAAACAAAGATTATTAACGCTGAAATTCCGAGCAGTTTCCAAACAAGAGGATAGTTTACCGCAGCTATAACGACCATGGAAATCACGGCAAGTATTTGCAGCACCAATTTCTCTATTTTCGTGGTAGAAAAAAATTCAACCACCAAAAGCGAAGTCAAAGCCGACAAACCGGCAAAAATGCCGAGCGCGTTCCAGGAGCCTACCAGATTGCCTGTTTTTCCGGACAAAACCCCAAGCGACAAAAACTCGGGCGCAAATAAATGAAAAATCTGAAAGATCATGACAACCGCGCCGGAAAGTATCGCTCCGAACAAAACTATTTTTGCCTTCTTTTGATCGCGAAAAATTATAGAAGACATCAGCATCAAGAGAAAACCTGCCAGCATGAACCAGAAAGTGCCGATATCAAATATGGTTCCAAAGAGAGATACTTGTTTCGATTTTAAAAAGAGAGCGGAAAGCAGAAACGCGAGTACAATTCCCCCGCCCGCGGCCAGCATCCTAGATCTTGGAAAAACTATCGTGCCGTCAAAAAACCGAGCCAGTCCCCAGGAGATGATAGAAACAGCGAGACCCGCCACCAAGAGCAGGCCCTTCGATACTTCAACCGAGATATTGCTCCAGGGCAGGAAGAAAAGCGGGAGTAAAATTATTACTAAAAAAATTGACAGAAAAGAAACCTTATCGAAAATGTTTGTACGCATGCGGATATTGTAACGTATAATTTATAAAAAACAAACAAGGGAATCAGACAACGATGTTGATAAGTCTGTTTTTCACATAAATAACTCTGCTTGGCGCTTTATCCCCCAGATATTTAATAACAGATTCCTCTTTTAAGGCCTTAATCTTAACACTTTCTTCACTCGAATCTTGTTCTACCATCATTTCTGCCCGTACTTTTCCATTTATTTGGACTACTATTTTTACTTCCTCATCTTTTATTTTAGAAAGATCGTATGCGGGCCAATCAGAAAGATGAATGGATACAACCCCACCCCTGCCCCTCCCCTTGTCGGGGGAGGGGTTTGGGGAGAAGTTAAGATTTTGCCAGAGTTCTTCCGCGATATGAGGCGCGAATGGCGACAAAATCTTCAGGAATTTTTCATATGCGTGAGACGATATGGACTCAAGTTTGCCGACTTCATTTACAAAAATCATCAGAGTGGAGATGGCTGTATTGAATTTCATCGACTCGATGTCCTCGGTCACTTTTTTTATCGTCTTCTCTATCTCAAATTCAGAATATTTTTTATTTTTTTGCACTTTATATTGCAGATTCCAGGCACGCTCAATGAATCTTCGCGAGCCAATAATGCTTTCCGTAGACCAGACAGCCGCTTGATCGAAAGACCCCATAAACATCTCGTACACGCGCAAAGTATCCGCCCCGTAGGTTTTCACTATATCGTCCGGATTGATGACATTGCCGCGAGATTTGGACATTTTTTCTCCGCCCTCGGCCAAAATAAGCCCATGAGAGGTGCGCTTCATGTATGGCTCCGAAGTAGGAACCAATTTTAAATCAAAAAGGAATTTATGCCAGAAGCGAGAATATAATAGGTGTAGAGTGGTATGCTCATTACCGCCATTATACCAGTCGACTCCGCTTGAATTTCCCCCTCTCCTTTCAGGAGAGGGCTGGGATGAGGTCAGCCAGTATTTCAAATTTTCCTTGCTTGCAAAAGCTTTATTATTCTTTGGATCAGTATACCGAAGATAATACCAAGAACTGCCCGCCCAGTTGGGCATGGTGTCTGTTTCTCTTTTTGCCTTTCCTTTGCATTTTGGGCATTTTACACTGACCCACTTGGAAATATTAGCCAAAGGTGATTCCCCTGTATCCGTGGGCTGATAATTTTTAATCTTACCTGTTAGTTTGGGAAGCTCTACCGGCAAGTCTTTATCCGGCACCGGCACGAGCCCGCACTTCTCGCAATTTATAACAGGTATCGGCTCCCCCCAGTATCTTTGTCTGGAAAAAACCCAGTCGCGGAGCTTGAAGGTTACAACTTTTTTCCCATAATTTTCAAACCCTGCTTTTTTGTAATTCTCAACAATTGGAAGATTATATTTGAGAGCAAATTCTCGATCACGTTCGTCATCGGATGGGACACCCATAATAGCCCCCGTGCCGTATTTTGCGAGAACATAATCAGCTATCCATATCGGAATTTCCTCTCTTGTTGCAGGATTTATAGCCTTCACACCTTTTAATTCCACCCCAGTTTTTACCTTATTTTCTGCCGTACGTTCAATATCAGTTTTATTTTTATTTACTACGATATATTGCAGTACTTCATTCCAGTTGGTAATTTGAGATTTTAATTTTTGAACCAGTTCGTGTTCCGGCGCAAGCACTAAATAAGTCGCTCCAAAAATCGTGTCTGGTCTTGTTGTGAACACCCAAATGTCAAGGTTCAACCTTGACATTTGGAATTCAATCTCCGCGCCTTCACTCCTACCAATCCAATTCCTCTGCCCGAGCTTAATCTGCGGAAGATAGTCCACATCATCCAGATCCTTGTAAAGCCGATCGGCGTATTTGGTGATGGCGAGCATCCACTGCTCTTTTTCCCTTTGCTCCACCGCCGTGCCGCAGCGTTCGCATTTGCCGTCGATCACCTCTTCATTCGCCAGCCCAATTTTATCCTTCGGACACCAATTTATCGTCATCTTGGCTTTGTACGCTAAACCTTTCTTCAAAAACTGCAAAAATATCCACTGCGTCCATTTGTAATACTTGGGATCCGTAGTATTTATTTCCCGCGACCAATCGAAGGAAATGCCGAGCGACTGTATCTGCCGGCGAAAAGTATCGCTATTTTTTTTAGTGACCACCTGCGGATCCTGGCCGGTTTTTATCGCATAATTTTCGGTCGGTAAACCGAAAGCGTCCCAGCCGATAGGATAAAGAACATTGTAGCCTTGCATCCGCCTTTTACGCGAAATGATATCCATGCCGATATACGGTCGCGGATGTCCAACATGCAGGCCATCGCCGGAAGGATATGGAAACTCGATCAAAGCGTAAAACTTTTTACGCTTTGATCGCCCCGTAGCGAGCTTTGCTCTGCTACTGGGGTTCTCCGCTTGAAAAACTTTCTTTTTCTCCCATATATCCTGCCACTTTTTTTCTATCTTCTTATGGTCGTATTGCTTCATTCGAAATATACTTTTTATTTATGTTGATGGAGACATATCCCAGCCCTATAAATATAAAACCGAGAATGACTAGAGAAATCGGCCAGCCTACCGAATCTGCAAAATATTCACTAGTTATGTAAGCAATATATGCTAAAAGAAAGAGAGTGCTGATTATTAATACAACACGGCTCTTGATGTAGATCGAAAAAACAAATCCACCTATAACTAAGATAGGGAAAAACAGCTGCCAAAGCAGAGAATCGTAAATTTGGGAGAAAGCCGCTCCTAGCAAGCCCGTAATACCAAAAAAATTTAGAATATCAACCAATTTGTTGTTCCAGCCATCGCGGAAAGAATAAGAGAGTAGTAGGTAAACCATTCCAATAACCATAGTTAGATATGCATATATCTCTCCGTTTGCATAATATGATCCGCCGATTAGTTCTTGGACAAGTACATAAAGGAATGCGGTACCATTCACTATAGTTATAAATGTCAGACCAGGATGCTTAAGGCGATAATTCAAAAACAGATAGAAAATAAAGATTAATCCCAAAGAAAATATAACCGGCCAAACAGAATTATTGCCTCCCCCTGAACTATTCAAGTATTGAGCAAAGACAGCGCATTGTACGCCTACAAAACCAAAAAAGTTGAGCGCGGGAACAAGTTTGCCATTCCAAGTGCCGCGAAAAGAGTATGCAAGCAGGATATAACACGCGCCTATGAGCATAGTGAGATACGCGTACAGATTTGTGTAATTGCCAGGCATATCGCCGGTAATCGCCATGACCGCTAGATAAACGAAGGCGGTGCCATTCGCTATAGTAAAAAAAGTCAAAATAGCATTCTTATGAATATAATTTATGAACAAATAAAACAAGAATATAACGCCAAACGCAAAAGCAAACGGCCAGAAAGTACTTACGTCTGGATTTAATTCATTCAGAGCTACCACGGCCCCGCCAGGAATAAGCAAGCCGCCAATGAAGTGAAAAACTGTTCCTATCGCTTCTTGTGGATTCCTTTTATACAAGAATGATCCTATGGCAGTCAAAAGAAGTCCTAAGCCAAGAGTGATGGCTATTCTTCCGAAAGATCCAATGTAATCCCAGATTCGGTAAGCGAAAAGAACCATGCCAACTACAGCAATGATGGCTCCTAGAACATATAAAAGTTTGGTTAAGGAAAAGCTAGAAAATTTCTTAAGCTTTTCCACGCTCTCTGGCCGAGCGGAAAACGCTAAACCGAATCTGTTCGCTATCTCAGATTTGCTTATTTCACCGGTGTTTATCTTATTAACAAGTTCTGCCAATAATTCATCTTTATTCATAAGAAATAAATTCTTCTAGTTTCTTCCGGGCAAGACCCAGCCGAGAAACTGAAAATTATTCTGATAATAATATTGATCATTGCTATTTATTAAATTTAATTTGCTCTTGCTTTTTCCTTTAGTAAGATAGTAACCATACGAGGAACGGCTGCCTCCACCAAAGGGAAAGAAGAATAAATCGCTTCCTCTATTATAGTTGCTAGAGACCGTGACCCCGTCCGGCGATGTCAACAAGCCGTTTAGCGCCAGCAATTTCGCTTCCTCGAGCGTTATTTCCCTGCCCTCGTTCTTCTCTGTATCATGCAAAAAAATACGGGCATTATATTTTTCATTATAGTCCGGTATTCCGTTTCCATTCAAGTCTTCTTTTACATTTACCAGTGTCATATCCATTTGGTTTTCTTCTAATTTGCCGTCCACAACTGAAAAGAGTTTTGGAAGATTATAGCAAGAATAGCCATAGCGATAATTTCCGTCGCCGCATGAGGTATATATAAAATTATAATCAGTAGAGATAAAGCGTGACGGAAGATATGTTGTTAAAGCAACAATAACTATTAATAATATCGGCAATAAAAAAGCCAGTACTATGGCGAAATTTTTCTTTAAAAATTCTTTCATTACCCTATTGTACTCCAAACTGCAGTATTCGCAAGCGGGATAAGGCGCTGGTTTGATGTCTCCAAAACGCACAATACACCTGCTTCTACTTTTCCAACTATGTCTAGGTCTTGCCTAGACAAGATGCTTTCGAGCGCATAGCCTAGCGAAAGCGAAGAAGTATCTATGGCATAGGAGGTCAAGATTACAAAAAGCGGCTTATCGGAAAGGACTTTTTGCACTAAAGCAAGAAGCTTCGGCAGCATTACTTCGAGCTTCCATACTTCGCCCTTCGGACCTCGGCCGAATTTTGGCGGATCCATGATGATAGCGTCATACTTATTTCCCCTCTTTACTTCACGCTCCAAGAATTTAATAGCATCGTCTTCCATAACACGCATCGGCATTTCGGCTAACTCCGCATTCAACTCCTGATTATCCTTCGCCCATGCGAGGGACTGTTTTGAAGCATCTAAATGAGTTACTTCCGCTCCGGCTCTTAAGGCAAACAAACTCGCCACGCCTGTGTAGCCGAATAAGTTTAAAAATTTAATTTTCCTTGCCTCGCCGGAGCCTTTGCGGAGGCGGGTCTCGATAAAATCCCAATGGCTGGCTTGTTCGGGAAAAAAGCTCAAGTGGCGGAATGGCGTCGGCTTCGCAAAAAACTTTATTCCCTTATATTCCATCTCCCACTTGTCAAGGGCGCCCCTTGACACTTTATTGAATTTCCAGCCGGCTTTCGCTCCGACTTTTGAACTCCAAAATTTCCCGTCAGCATTTTTCCATAACTGTTGAACACTCGGTGTTGAACATTTTGACCAAACGGCATCTTCATAAGGACGCACAAAAGTATATTTTCCAAACCGCTCTAGCTTCTCCCCCTCGCCTGTGTCTAAAAGCTCATAATCGCTGAAGTCTTTGGAGTCTTTTGAATAAAAAATTTTGATTTCCATATTTTTATATTAGAAACTCTATCACATCGCCATCTTTTACAACATATTCCTTGCCTTCGGTGCGAACCCA